>CAXDTK010000066.1:0-20179 GCA_963992225.1 uncultured Comamonadaceae bacterium
GCAGCCGCCACGCCAGCCGCGCCCGCCCCGCCGCCGCGCGTGGCGGCGGGGCCGGGGGCGCGGGCGCGACATCCGGCGTCACAGCGTGATCCCGACGGTTCGGCGCAGCCGCAGTCGCTGACTCACAGCGTGATCCCGACTGAAAAATGCAGCCGCCACTTGCCGCTGTCGTGCGCGCGCGCCATGTCCACGCGCAGCGGGCCCACCGGGCTGCGCCAGCGCACGCCGGCGCCGTAGCCCAGCTTGGCGCGGTAGTCCTGCCAGCGCGACGCGGCATTGCCGGCGTCCACGAACACGGCGCCCCACAGGCTGGGGAAGCTGGCGACGATGGGCCGGGCGATCTCCACGCTGCCGGTGGCCAGCACGCGGCCGCCCACGGTGATGCCGTTCTTCTCGGGGCCCAGGCTGCGGTAGGCATAGCCGCGCACCGACTCGTCGCCGCCGGCCAGGAACAGCAGCTTCTCGGGCACGCCCACGGCCTCGCGGGCGACCACCTGCGCCAGCTCGGCGCGCGCCGAGCCGAACCAGCCGCCGAACGGCCGGTAGACGCCCAGCCTGACCTGCAGGCGGCCGAACGGGCCGCTGTCGTCGGTGCCGCCGCCGCGCACATGGCCGGCGCCCACCAGCGCCAGCGCCTGGTGGCCGTCGGTGGGCAGCAGCGTGCTGTCCAGCCGCCGGCGTATCCATTGCTGGTTCAGCGACACGGCCAGGTTGGTGTTGACCTCGTTGCCGGCGGTCTCGCGGGCGCGCAGCAGTTCCACGTAGGTCAGCCGCTCGTCCTGCGCGGACTCGTACAGCCGCCCCAGCCGCATGCCCAGGTTCTGCAGGATGGTGTCGCCGCTGCGGTCCTGCTCGAACTGCAGCGACGCGAGGTTGCGCCTCAGGTCGGGCTGCGGGTGGGAGCTGAGCTCCAGCTCCATGCCGCGCAGGTCGCGGCTGAGCTGCAGCTTGGAGCGCGCCCGCACGGGCAGGTCGAAGGGGCGGCGGTGCAGGTGCTCGACGCTGATGCTCTGGCCGTTGTTGGCGTGGTAGCCCACCGCCACGGTGGCCTGCTGCAGCGCCGATTCGGTCAGCGTGACCAGCACGGGGCTGGTGCCGTCGGCCTCCACCGTCTCGGGCTGCAGCTGCACGCGGGCGGCGTCGAACAGCTGCGTCTTGACCAGGCGCTCCTGGAAGTCGGCCAGCGTCTGCTCGGTGTAGGGCGCGCCGCGCTCGAAGCCGGTCAGCCGCTCGACGGCCTGGCGCTGCTGGCGCTTCAGCCCCTCGATGCGCAGCGTGCCCAGCCGGGCCCGGTTGCCGCCGGCCACCACCAGGCGCAGCTCGGCGGTCTGGGTGTCGGGGTCCACGCGGGCCGCGGTCTCGGCCCAGCGTGCCAGCGGGTAGCCGCCCGAGCGTGCCCGCAGCAGCAGGTCGTTCTTGCCCGCGGCCCACTGGGCTTGCGTGAAGGTGGCGCCTTCGCCCAGCGGCCAGGCCCGGCGCAGGCTGTCGCGCAGCGCCTGGGCGTCGGGCTCGGCCATGCCTTCCTGGAAGTCGATCGCGACGCTGGCCACGCGGGTGCGCGGCCCGGGCGCGACGACCAGCCGCAGCCGCGTGGCGTCGTCGGGGTCGCGCTCGACGCGCGCCGTGGCGTTGAAATGCCCCTCGGTCTCCAGCAGCGCCTGGGCCTGGGCCGGTGCGGCGGCGGCCAGCCGGGCCAGCTCCACGCGGCTGAGCGCGGCCTGGTTGGCGCGGTAGCGGGCGATGTCCAGGTGCTGGCCCAGCAGGCTGCGCAGCCGGCCGGTGTCGCCGTTGCCGCCCTCGACCTCGATGTCCAGGCTGTAGACCGCCGGCGCGTCGGGCGACAGCTCCGGCGCGGGCACCGCGGGCGGGACCGGCGGCTCGGGGGGGCGCGTGGCACAGGCGCTCAGCACGAACGCCACCACGGGCGCCAGCAGCAACGCGGCCAGCCGCGCCCCGAGCCTCATTTGCTGAGCAGCCGCATCGCGCCTTCGAGGCCGGAGAGGGTCAGCGGGAACATGCGCTGCTGCATCAGCTGCTGGATCAGCGCGATGCTCTGCCGGTACTGCCAGACGCCTTGCGGCTCGGGGTTGATCCAGGCGTATTTCGGGAAGGCGTGCGTGAGCCGCTGCAGCCATTCCGCGCCGGGCTCGTCGTTGTTGTACTCGACGCTGCCGCCGGCCTGCAGGATCTCGTAGGGGCTCATGGTCGCGTCGCCGACGAAGATGAGCTTGTAGTCGCGGTTGTACTTGCGGATCAGGTCGAAGGTGCTGAGCTTCTCGGCGAAGCGGCGCCGGTTGTTCTTCCAGACGAAGTCGTAGACGCAGTTGTGGAAGTAATAGAACTCCAGGTGCTTGAACTCGCTCTTGCAGGCCGAGAACAGCTCCTCGACGCGGTGGATGTGCTCGTCCATCGTGCCGCCCACGTCCATCAGCAGCAGCACCTTGACCTTGTTGTGGCGCTCGGGTTGCATGCGGATGTCCAGCATGCCGGCGTTGGCGGCCGTGCCGTGGATGGTGCCGTCCAGGTCCAGCTCCAGCTCCGAGCCCTCGCGGGCGAAGCGGCGCAGCCGCCGCAGCGCGACCTTGATGTTGCGGGTGCCGAGTTCCAGCGAGTCGTCGTAGTCGCGGTAGGCGCGCTGCTCCCAGACCTTGACGGCACTCTTGTTGCCACCCGAGCCCCCGATGCGGATGCCCTGCGGGTTGTAGCCCGAGTTGCCGAACGGGCTGGTGCCGCCGGTGCCGATCCAGCGGTTCCCGCCCTCGTGGCGCTCCTTCTGCTCCTCGAAGCGCTTCTTCAGCGTGGCCATCAGCTCGTCCCAGCCCATCTTCTCGATGGCGGCCTTCTGCTCGGGCGTCAGGTTCAACTCCAAGTTCTTCTTCAGCCACTCCAGCGGCACTTCGGCCGTGAAGTCGGTCAGCATCTCCACGCCCTTGAAGTAGGCGGCGAAGGCGCGGTCGAACTTGTCGTACTGGGTCTCGTCCTTCACCAGCGTGGCCCGGGCCAGGTGGTAGAAGTCGTCGATGGGCGCCACGCCGCCGGCCTCGGGCCCGGCGATGACGCCGGCCTGCAGCGCTTCCAGCAGCGTCAGGTACTCGGGCACCGTCACCTTGAGCTTGGCGGCCCGCAACGTGTAGAAGAACTGGATCAGCATGGCCCGTCGATTATGGAAGGCAAGCGGCGCGGCGCTTGTGTGCAGCGGTTAGCTTCTTGGGGGGGCGTGGCGGGCCAGCCAGGCAAAGAACTCGCCATACCAGAGCTGGCTGTTGCGCGGCTTGAGTACCCAGTGGTTCTCGTCCGGGAACCACACCAGCCGCGCCGGCACGCCCAGGCTCTTGAGCGTGTTGTAGTAGGCCAGGCCCTGGGCGTCCGGCACGCGGTAGTCCAGCGCGCCGTGGATGACCAGCGTGGGCGTCTTGAAGTGGCGCGCGAAGGCGTGCGGGCTCTGGGCGGCCACCTTGGCCGGGTCGTCCCAGTAGGCGGCGCCCAGCTCCTTGCGGTGCCAGCTGTAGGCGTCGTCGGCGTACATGGCCTGCCAGTCGTAGCAGCCGGCATGGCAGACATAGGCCTGGTAGCGGCCCGGTGCCACATGGCCGTTCATCCAGGCCACCATGTAGCCGCCATAGCTGCCGCCGGTGGCGACGATGCGCTTCCTGTCGACCCAGCGCTTGGCCAGCAGCCAGTCGGTGGCGGCCTCGATGTCCTGCAGCTCGTACTCGCCCCAGTGCCCGGTGATGCTGTCCAGGAACTCGAAGCCGAAGCCGGACGAGCCGTGGTAGTTGACGCTGGCGACGACGTAGCCCTGCGCGGCAAAAGCCTGGTGGTTCCAGCGCCAGTGCCAGCTGTCGCCGAAGGCCGTGTGCGGGCCGCCGTGGATGACGTGCATGACCGGCCATTTCCTGCTGCCGTTCTTGGCGTCGAAGCCGGGCGGGTAGGTCAGCCACATCTGCACCGCGTCGCCGCGCGCGCCGGTGATGTCCACCTCCTCGTGCCGGCCGAAGGCGTGCGCCGCCAGCCGCGCGTCGTTGAGCGCCTCGATGCGGCGCGGGCCATCGTCGTCCAGCACCGACAGCCGCGGCGGGAACTGCATGCCGTCGTGGTTGACGACCACGAAGCCGGCGGCCACCGCGAAGCTGCCCACATGGCCGCCCTCGAAGACGATCTCGGCGCGGCGCTCGCCGAGCGCGAACCGCCACAGGTGGCGGCGCCCGCGGTCCTCGGCGGCGAACAGCAGGGCCTGGTCGTCGTCGGCCCAGCGCAGCGGCGCGCCGACCTCGTGGTCCCAGCCCTCGCTGAACACCGCCCAGTGGCCGCGCTGGTCCAGCACGGCCAGCTGGTCGGGGCGGTTGTGGCCCAGCGCCTGGTGGCTGGCCAGGAAGGCCAGGTGGGCGCCTGCGTGGCTGTAGCGCGGCGCGCTGAAATGCCAGTCGGGGTCCTGCAGCAGCAGGCGGGCCGCGCGCGTCCTGACGTCGATCTCGGCCAGCGCGAAGCGGTTGTCCAGCTGCTTCTCGGCGGCGGTGTCGCAGGCGAAGGCGATGCGCCGGCCGTCCGGCGCGATGTCGAAGCTGAGCCCGTCGGGCTCGGCACGACTCAGCTCCCAGGTGCTGCCCTCGAACAGGTCGCGCGCCCGGCCGGTGGCGACGTCCATCACATGCAGGTGCGGCACCCGGCCCATCGGGATGTGGTGGTCCCAGAAGCGGTAGAGCGCGTCCTCGGTGACGTGGGCGGTTTCCTTGCGGGCCTTGAAGTCCTTCAGCGCGTCGGCCTGCGCGGCGGCCTTGCGGTCGGGCCAGACCCAGGACACGAAGGCGATGTGCCGGCCGTCCGGGAACCACTTGAAGGCCTCCACGCCGGTCGGCACCCGGCCCACGCGCCGCGCCTCGCCGCCGTCGGGCGCGATGACGTAGAGCTGCGGCTCGTCATCCTTGATGCCGGCCTGCTCGCGCTTGGCCGTGAAGGCGATCAGGTCGCCGCGCGGGCTCCATTGCGGGCCGCCGTCCTTCTCGCCGGCCTCGGTCAGCCGCCGCGGCGCGCCGCCCAGCGTGGAAAACAGCCACAGGCTGCTCTGCGCCTTGTTGGCGGACATGTCGTGGCGGGTGACGCCGGCCACGGCCTGGGCGCCGTCGGGGCTCAGGCTGGGCTCGCCGATGCGGTCCAGCGCCCACAGGGCATCGACGTCGAAGGGCAGGGGCTTGCTCATGCGCGGGGTCGGGTCAGTTGCCAGTTCAGATGGGCCTTGACCTCGGGCCATTCGCCCGCGGCCAGGCTGTACATGACGGTGTCGCGCACCGTGCCGTCGCGGCGCAGCGCGTGGTGGCGCAGCACGCCGTCGCGTCTTGCGCCCAGGCGCTCGATGGCGCGCTGCGAGGCGAAGTTGAAGTTGTCGGTGCGCCAGCCCACCAGCTTCGCGCCCAGCGTCTCGAACGCATGGGTCAGCAGCAGCAGCTTGGCGGTGGTGTTGACGGCGCTGCGCTGCACCCGCTGCGCGTACCAGGTGTAGCCGATCTCCAGACGCGCGATGCCCGGCACGATGTCGTGATAGCTGGTGGAGCCCAGCACCTCGCCGGTCGCGGCGTCCAGCACCGCGAAGGGCAGGCGGTGGCCGGCGGCCTGGCCGGCCAGCGCCGTCTCGACATAGGCGCGGGTCTCGTCCGGCGCGGGCACGCTGGTGAAGCGCAGCCGCCACAGCTCGCCATCGGCCGCGGCGGCCTGCAGGCCCGGCACATGGTCCGGCGTCAGCGGCACCAGCCGCACCGGGCCGGCGGCCAGCGTGACGGGCAGCACCGGCGCCAGCGGCGCTGGCGTCACGACTTGTCTTTCAGCATCAGCCGCCGTGCCAGCCAGCGGCCGCCGCCGCAGCCGGCGACGATGAGCACCAGGCCCAGCACCTGCTGCGCGTTCCAGTCGGGGCTGGCGATGAAGTCGATGCCGAACTGCCGGCCCAGCCACCAGCCGGCCAGGGCGCCCCCCACGAAGCCGACGGCATCCGCCAGCCCTTCGCGCATCGCGCGGTCGAAATCTTGAGCCATCAGCGGTTGTTGCGTTGCATGAACACGAGCTTCTCGAACAGCGTCAGGTCCTGCTCGTTCTTCAGCAGCGCACCCACCAGCGGCGGGATGCTGACCTTCTCGTCCTTGGCCTGCAGCGCCTCCACGGGCACGTCCTCGGCCACCAGCAGCTTGAGCCAGTCGATCAGCTCCGAGGTGCTGGGCTTCTTCTTGAGGCCCGGCAGGTTGCGCACGTCGTAGAAGTTCTTCAGCGCGGCGGCCAGCAGGTCCTTCTTGAGCGTCGGGAAGTGCACGTCGACGATCTTCTGCATCGTCTCGGCGTCGGGGAACCTGATGTAGTGGAAGAAGCAGCGGCGCAGGAAGGCGTCGGGCAGCTCCTTCTCGTTGTTGGACGTGATGAAGACCAGCGGCCGGTGGCGGGCCTTGACCAGCTGGCGCGTCTCGTAGACGTAGAACTCCATGCGGTCGATCTCGCGCAGCAGGTCGTTCGGGAATTCGATGTCGGCCTTGTCGATCTCGTCGATGAGCAGCACGACCGGCTGTTCCGCCTCGAAGGCCTGCCACAGCACGCCCTTGACGATGTAGTTCTCGATGTGGCGCACGCGGTCGCTGCCGTCGATGCCCGCAAGCTGGCTGTCGCGCAGCCGGCTGACGGCGTCGTACTCGTACAGGCCCTGCTGCGCCTTGGTGGTGCTCTTGATGTGCCACTGCAGCAGCGGCATGCCGAGCGCCTGCGCGACCTCCTCGGCCAGCATGGTCTTGCCCGTGCCGGGCTCGCCCTTGATGAGCAGCGGCCGCTGCAGCGTGGCCGCGGCATGCACCGCGAGCATCAGGTCGGCGGTGGCGACGTACTGGTCGGAACCTTGAAATTTCATGGGGAAAACCGGGGCTGGGAGGGGGCCGAACCAGTATAGGGGGCCCCCTATAATTGACTTCGATCAAGAAACCGACACTCATCGAGACATGAAAAAACTGCTGCAGATCTCGCTCGCACTTGCCGCCGTGTTCGGCGCTGCCACCGTGCAGGCCCAGGACGTGAAGGCCGGCGAGAAGAAGGTCGCGATGTGCATCGGCTGCCACGGCATCGTGGGTTACCAGGCCAGCTTCCCCGAGATCCACAAGGTGCCCATGATCGCGGGCCAGAACGCGAAGTACATCGTGGCCGCGCTGCAGGCCTATGCCAAGGGCGAGCGCAAGCACCCGACGATGCGCGGCATCTCGGCCTCGCTGACCGAGCAGGACATGAACGACATCGCCGCGTTCTACGCCCAGCAGTCCAAGGCCGCGGCCGCGCCCGAAGCCGTGCCTGCCGCGCCGGCCAACGTCGCGGAGCTGCTGACCAAGGGCGCCTGCATCTCCTGCCATGGCGCCAACTTCAGCAAGCCCATCGACCCCAGCTACCCAAAGCTGGGCGGTCAGCATGCCGACTACCTGGCGGTGGCTCTGAAGGCCTACAAGACCGAGAACAACAACAGCGTCGGCCGCGGCAACGCCATCATGGCCGGCCAGGTCAAGCAGTTCAGCAATGCCGAGCTGAAGGCGATCGCCCACTACATCGGCTCGCTGCCGACCGAGCTGGCCACGGTGCCGCAGCCCAAGTTCCGCTGAGCTGGCACAGCGCCCGCCCAAAAGCCGCCCTCCGGGGCGGCTTTTCTTTTGTTCGTTGGCGAGTGACGCGTCCGAGATCGGGTGGGCAGGAGGGTGGCCCGAGCAACGGAGCCATTGCGCGCCTGTGCGACCCGGCGCCATCCGGGTCATGCGGAGTTCGGCGGGCGCCACGATTTGTGTCTGCGCGCATCAAATATGTGCAGGGCTGCACGAAGCCGGTCGGGCCCGGCCAGCGGCGCGCGCGGATACTCGCCGCACACAGACGACGTTGTCATGCTGAAGAAGATCCCGACCGACGAGGTGAAGCTGGGCATGTACCTCCAGTCCATGGAAGGTGCATGGCTGTCGCATCCGTTCTGGAAGACCAAGTTCGTGCTGTCGGACGCGGCGGACCTGGCGGCGCTGAAGGCCAGCGGCGTGCCGGCGGTGTGGATAGACGTGAGCAAGGGCGACGACCTGCCGCCCGCGGCCGCCGAGCCGGCGCCGCCCGTCATCGAGGCCGTGGCGCCGCCGTCGGCCCCGGTGGCCGCGCCGCCTCCGGCAGCGCCGCTGCGCGCCAGCATGGAAGACGAGCTGGGCCGGGCCGCCGAGGTGCTGGGGCGTGCCAAGACCGCAGTGATCGCGCTGTTCGGCGAGGCCCGGCTGGGCAAGGCCATCGACAGCGAGGTCTGCCTGCCCATCGTCGACGAGGTCATCAGCTCGCTGGCGCGCAACCCGTCGGCCTTCGTCAGCCTCGCGCGGCTCAAGACCAAGGACGACTACACCTTCATGCATTCGGTCGCCGTCTGCGGGCTGATGGTGGCGCTGGCCCGCCAGATGGGCCTGCCCGACGACCAGGTGCGCGAGGCCGGCCTGGCCGGCCTGCTGCACGACGTGGGCAAGATGCAGATGCCGCTGGAGGTGCTGAACAAGCCCGGCGCGTTGACCGATGCCGAGTTCGGCGTCATGCGCAGCCACCCGGTGCGCGGCTGGGAGTTGCTGAAGGAGGGCGTCAAGGTGCCGGAATCGGCGCTGGACGTCTGCCTGCACCACCACGAGAAGATCGACGGCACCGGCTACCCGCACAAGCTGGCGGGCGAGCAGATCAGCACGTTCGCGCGCATGGGCGCGGTCTGCGATGTCTACGACGCCATCACCTCCACGCGGCCCTACAAGGCGGCCTGGGACCCGGCCGGCTCGCTGCAGCGCATGGCGCAGTGGAAGGGCCAGTTCGACCCGGTCATCTTCCAGGCCTTCGTGAAGAGCGTGGGCATCTACCCGACCGGCACGCTGGTGCGGCTGCAGTCCGGCAGGCTGGCCGTGGTGGTGGACCAGAACCCCGCGTCGCTGATCGCGCCGCGCGTCAAGGTGTTCTTCTCGACCAAGTCCGCCATGCCCATCCCGGTGCAGGTGCTGGACCTGGCGGCGCCCGGCGCCAGCGACCGCATCGTGGGCCGCGAGCCGCCCGACACCTGGGGCTTCACGCACCTGGACGACCTCTGGAATCCGCGCAACTGACGGCACCGCGGCCGGCCGCTGCCGCCACCTGGCGGCGTGAGGGCATGAGCGCGCTCCTAAACTGACGCCTGTTGTACCGACAGGAGTGGGTGATGAAGCGTTGGATCGGCTGGCTGCTGCTGGCCTGGGCATGTGGTGCATCGGCGCAGACGCTGCGCTGGGCGAGCCAGGGCGACCCGCAGACGCTGGACCCGCATTCGCAGAACGAGAGCCTGACCAACATGGTCAACGGGCAGATCTACGAACGCCTGACCAACCGGGATGCGAAGCTGGCGCTGGTGCCCGGCCTGGCGGCGCAGTGGACGCAGACCGGCCCGCTGACCTGGCGCTTCAAGCTGCGCCCGGGCGTGAAGTTCCACGACGGCACGCCGCTGACGGCCGACGACGTGGTGTTCTCTGTGCAGCGGGCCAAGGAGCCCACGTCGCAGATCGCCGTCTACGCGAACGCCGTGGGGGTGGCCAAGCGCGTGGACGACCTGACGGTGGACTTCCAGCTCGCCGGCTTCAACCCCGTCTTCCTGCAGCACATCGACCAGCTCTGGATCATGAGCCGCAAGTGGTGCGAGGCGCACCGCGTGACCAAGCCGCTGGACTTCAAGAACAAGGAGGAGAGCTTCGCGGCGGTGAACGCCAACGGCACCGGCCCTTTCACGCTGGTCAGCCGCCAGCCCGGCAGCAAGACCGTGCTGCGGCGCAACCCGGCCTGGTGGAACAAGACCGAGGGCAATGTGCAGGAGGTGGTCTACACGCCCATCGCCACCGATGCGACGCGGCTGGCCGCGCTGATCTCGGGCGAGGTGGACTTCGTGCTGGACCCCGCGCCGCGCGACATCACGCGGCTGCGCAACACGCCGGGCGTCAAGGTCATCGAGGGGCCGGAGAACCGGCTGGTGTTCATCGGCATGGACCAGGCGCGCGACAAGCTGCTGTATGGCCAGGTGCCCGGTGACAAGAACCCGTTCAAGGACGTCCGCGTGCGCCGCGCGCTCTACCAGGCCATCGACATCGAGGCGCTGCGCACCAAGCTGATGAGCGGCCTGGCGCTGCCCACCGGCGCGCTGACGCCGTCGGCCAACGCCTCCTTCGACGACCCGGCGCTGCAGACCCGGCTGCCGCACGACCTGGCCGCGGCGCGCAAGCTGATGGCGGAGGCCGGCTACCCGACCGGCTTCGAGGTCACGCTGGACTGCCCCAACAACCGCTACGTCAACGACGAGGAGATCTGCACCGCGCTGGCGGCGATGTGGGCGCAGCTGAAGATCAAGGTGCGCGTCAACGCGATGCCGCGCGTTCTCTACTTTCCCAAGCTGGAGAAATACGACACCAGCCTGTACCTGTACGGCTGGGGCGGCTCGGTGACCGATGCCGAGGCCATCCTGACGCCGCTGTACCGCCACCGCGCCGACAAGGGCGTGGGCACCTACAACTTCGGCGGCTTCCGCAACGACAAGGCGGACGCGCTGGCCGCGCAGTCCAGCGTGGAGCCCGACGCCAGGAAGCGCGAGCAGCTGATCCGCGGCGCGCTGGCCGAGCTGCGCGAGCAGGTGAACGTGATCCCGCTGCACCGCCAGGTCGTGCCCTGGGCGGCGCGCGCCCACGTGACCGCGGTGCACCGCCCCGACAACTGGCTGGAACTGGCCTGGGTGCAAGTCCGCTGACCGCGGCCGCAGGCCCCGGTTAGGCGGGGGCTTTGCCCGGTTTTCGGGGCAATGCCTGCGCGCCCGGGCGGCACACTGGCCGGAGCCACGCTCCACGCCCACGCCATGCCGACCCGCCTCGCCGCCCTTGCCCTGCTGCTGCTCCTGTCCGCCTGCGGCGGTGGAGGCGGCGGGGGCGACGCCGCCAACCCCGCGCCCGCGACGCCGCCCACGCTGCGCGGCGTGGCGGCCACCGGGGCGCCGCTGGTCAACGCCCAGGTCAGCGTCGTCGACGGCCAGGGCCGGGCCGTCGGCACGGCCACCACCCACGCGGCGGACGGCAGCTACAGCCTGACGCTGTCGGTCACCAGCCCCACGGCGCCGCTGCTCATCCAGGCGCGCGGCATGGACGCCGCGGGCCACATGCAGGTGTTGCACGGCAGCGTGCCGGCCGTCGGCGCGGCCATGGTGGGCCATGTCACGCCGCTGACCAATGCCGTGGTCGCGCTGGCGCTGGGCGCCGAGCCGGCGCCGGTGTTCGCGGCCGCCGCCACCAGCAGCGCCCAGCTCACGCAGCTGGCGAATGCCGGCGTCGCTGCCGCGGACTTCGTCAAGACGCTGCTCAAGACCCAGCTGACCGACCTCAAGATCACCGACGCCAAGGCGCTGGACCTGCTGGGCGACGCCGGCTTTGCCGCCAACAAGGGCGCACACGACCTGCTGATCGAGAGCGTGCGCGTGGACCTGGCGCGCAACGCCCGCAACCTGCCCGTGCTGCAGCTCGGCAACAAGTTCCTGGCCAGCCCGGCCGCCGAGGTGGTGGTGGAGCTGCCCGCGGCGCAGACCGAGCTGCTCAAGGCCACCGGCGCCATCCCGGCCAACGCGATCACGTCCACGCTGAAGGCCGCCACCAGCGCCACCACGCTGCTGGGCACGCTGGCCGGGCTGGACGACCTGGGCGCCGCGCTCAACCAGCTGATCGCCCAGGGCAAGGACGTCGGCACCATCCTTGCGCACCCGCTCGTGGCCGGCTATGACAAGCACGACGGCCGCGTGAAGACCGACCTTGCCGCCATCCTGTCGACCTACACCGGCGCCAACCGCCAGTTCGGCCGCTTCCAGCTGCTGGGCTGCGCGGACGATGCGCCGGCCGCGGGCAAATGCACCAAGGTGCTGGTGGCCGCCGCCGTCAGCGATTCGACGGGCACGGTGGTGGAGCTGTTCCGCGACGCGGTGGCCTACAACAGCGGTGCCGCCACCGCCAACAAGTGGAACCTGGTCGGCAACGGCAAGAAGCTCGCGCTGGCGGTGCACCCGCTGGCCTTCGCCGCACGCACGGCCGACGGCAGCGCCGACACCACGCTGTCGCCCAACCCCGGCATCGGGCTGCAGGTGGAGATCCAGGCGCAGACGCCCGACCCCATCCCGGTCAACCCGCCGGTCCAGCTGCTGTCCTCCGCCACGCTGCAGTTGCCGGGCGGCTTCAGCATCCCGTTCGGCTACTGCGGCCGGCCGCAGCTGTGCGTGTCCACCACCACGGGCGCCACCAACCTGACGCCCACCGGTGGCGTGGGTGATCTGGCCATCCAGCGCGCCGCCGTCGGCTGGGTGGGCAGCGCCGACAGCGTGCGCGGCGCCAGGTACGGGGTCAGCTACACGCTGGCGGGTGCCGTGGAGACGCGCAACGTCTACCTGCGCGCCGACGTGCTGGCCGACCCCGCGGCGGCCCGCTTCCCGGTGCTGGACGGCCTGACCGCCAACCTGCCGCTGCGCGCAGTGGACCTGCAGGCCGGCACGTTGGCGCTGAACTGGGCGACCTGGGCCGCCGCCAACCCCGACCTGCGGCTGGTCGAGATCAAGCGCGTCTTCACGCCGGTGGGCGGCGGCACGCCGGTGATGCTGGACAGCGCCGTGCCGCTGCCACCCAGGGCCAGCGTCACGCTGGGCACGGCCTACGCTCCGACGGGCCCCGTTACCTCGGAGCTGTGGCTGCAGGCCATGGACCCCCAGGGCCGGCGCCTGCACACCCGCTACACCGGCAAGCCCTGAGCGCCGCGTGAGCCGCCGGGCAGGTCGCGGCGGCCGCGCCGCGCAATGATCTGGCGCCTCCCTGCAACGCCTGCCGGGCCCCGGCCGAGAAGCCTGTCACGGAATTTCCTGTCGATCATATAAATCTGCTTAAGTCATATTTGATGTCATTCAATCTTCGAATGCATCAGATAGATTATCGTTTTTGCAGAATTTGAGTGAATCGGGCGCGATGCCCGGGTCGCTGTTGACAGGAGTGTTTGCATGTTCGGCACCATGAAGTTGGGCACCCGGCTGGCCGCCGGTTTCGGCGCGCTGCTCTTTTTGCTGCTGTGCCTGGCGGGCATGTCGGCCTGGCAGATGCACAGCGTGGCGGGCGAAACGGCCGACTACGCCGACAACATCGTGCCCTCGCTGGCGCAGCAGAACATCATCTCCGTGTCGCTGGGCTCGATCCGGCGCGCACAGATGCGGCACCTGCTGTCCGACAGCGTGGCCGAGATGGACGGCTTCGAGGCCGAGATCGACAAGGACCGCCAGAAGCTGGTGGCCGCCATCGACCGGTACGAGCGCACGCTGCTGGTCGACGCCGAGGACCGGCGCCACCTGGACGCCACGCGCAAGGCCTTCGACGCCTACTGGGCCGCCTGGCCCAAGATGCGCGACGCCTCACGCCGCACCGCCAGCGAGCCCGACGCGCTCAAGGAGGCCAAGCAGGCACTGGGCGACGGGCTGGCCGACTACCGCGCGTTGCAGCAGCAGGTCGACGACTGGTGGAAGTTCAACATCGAGCTGTCCGAGCAGGCGCGTGCAGACGCCCAGAGCACCTACGGCAATGCCAAGCTCAGCATGGGCCTGCTGGCCGCGCTGGCCTTCGCGGTGGGCATCGCGGTGGCGCTGGCGCTGACGCGCTCGGTGCTGCGCCAGATCGGCGGCGAGCCCGACTATGCCAAGCAGGTGGTGGCCGAGATCGCCCAGGGCAACCTGGCCGTGCCGGTGGAGCTGCGCGACGGTGACCGGGACAGCCTGCTGGCGGCGATGCAGGCCATGCGCGACCGCCTCTGCGACGTCGTGACCCAGGTGCGCCACAGCAGCGACAGCATCGCCACCGGCTCGGTGCAGATCGCCAGCGGCAACGCCGACCTCAGCCAGCGCACCGAGGAGCAGGCCAGCAACCTGCAGCAGACCGCGGCGTCGATGGAGCAGCTGTCCAGCACCGTGCAGGTCAATGCCGACACCACCCAGCAGGCCAGCGCGCTGGCCTCGCAGGCCTCGGCCGCGGCCGCGCGGGGCGGCGAGACGGTGGGCGCGGCGGTCGCCACGATGCAGGAGATCGCCAGCTCCTCGCGCCGCATCGCCGACATCATCGGCGTCATCGACGGCATCGCCTTCCAGACCAACATCCTGGCGCTGAATGCCGCGGTGGAGGCGGCCCGGGCCGGCGAGCAGGGCCGCGGCTTCGCGGTCGTCGCCAGCGAGGTGCGCAGCCTGGCCGGCCGCTCGGCCGAGGCGGCACGCGAGATCAAGTCGCTGATCGGCGCCAGCGTCGAGAAGGTCGAGGCCGGCGAGCGCCAGGTCAACGAGGCCGGCGCGTCGATGGAGGAGATCGTGGCGCAGGTGCAGCGCGTCAACCAGCTGATCCGCGAGATCGCCAGCGCGACGAACGAGCAGAGCTCGGGCATCGGCCAGATCGGCAACGCCGTGACGCAGCTGGACGAGGTGACGCAGCAGAACGCCGCGCTGGTGGAGGAGAGCGCCGCTGCGGCTGACAGCCTGCGCCAGCAGGCCGCGCGGCTGGCCGACGTGGTGGCGATGTTCCGCATCGAGACCGCCAGCGGCGCGGCCCCGGCACCCCGCGCGCCCTCGGGGCTTGCGACCCAGTCTGCCCGGCCCGCCCAGCCGGCCAAGGCCTCCGTCAAGACCTCCGCTCCAGGAGCGGCAACGCGGCCGCTGCCGTCACCGGCCCTGCCCGTGAGCGCCGCGGCCTCCGGCCTGCGCACCCCGGCCCTCGCCACCGCCGTGGCGACGGACGACGACTGGACCAGCTTCTGAGCCGGCAGCGCCGCCGCTGCCCGACCGTTTCAAGGACTCACCGATGACCACCCAGACCGAACCCCGCCACGCCGTGGTGCCCGCGCCCGCCTTCGCGGTGGCCGACACCGAGCCGGCTGGCCGCCCGCGCGCCACGCTACCCAAGGAGTTCCTGAGCTTCCGCCTCGGCGCCGAGGAGTACGGCATCGACATCCTGCGCGTGCAGGAGATCCGCAACTACGCCGCGCCCACGCGCATCGCCAACGCGCCCGACTTCATCAAGGGCGTCATCAACCTGCGCGGCACCATCGTGCCGGTGGTGGACCTGCGGCTCAAGCTGGTGGGCGGCGAGGCGGTCTACGACGACTTCACGGTCGTCATCGTGCTGAACGTGCACGACCGCGTGATCGGTGCGGTGGTGGACTCGGTCAGCGACGTGCTGGCGCTGCCCGAGGGCAGCATCAAGCCGCCGCCGGCGCTGAGCGCGGCCGCCGTCGACGTGAGCTACATCACCGGCGTGGCCTGCATCCCGGGCGAGGAGCGCGAGCGCATGCTGATCCTGGCCGACATCGAGGCGCTGCTGGGCAGCGCCGAGATGGGCCTGCTGGGCGCCGCGCACTGAGCCGGCCGCTGCAGCGGCTGCAGCGGCACCTTGCGGCAGATCAAGGCGGCGGGCGCGGCCCGGGCGCATGCTGACGGTCTGATCGAGCGGCATCGACACCGGCCGCCCGCTGCACGCAGCACGCCATGGCCAAGAAGTTCCCCATCAAGCCCGCCAACCCCGAGCGCATCTGCTGGGGCTGCGACCGCTACTGCGCCGCCGACGCGCTGCAGTGCGGCAACGGCAGCCTCGCCACGCCGCATCCGTCGGAGCTGTTCGGTGATGACTGGCTGTCCTGGGGCCTGGACGCCCGCGCGGACGAGCCGCCGGCCGACGCCGCGGCGCCGGCTGCCGAGGCGTCGCCGGGTTCTAGATGACCTTGGAGAAGCGGCGCCGGTCCTGCGCCGCCTTCAGGTGGCGGTCGAACACCATCGCGATCGCGCGCACCAGGAACCAGCCCGCCGCCGTCACCTGCACGGCGCGCGGCTCCAGCACCACCAGCCCGGCCGCGGCCATGCCCTGCAACGCCGCCAGCTCGGCCTCGAAGTAGGCCGGCACCGCGATGCCGTGCTGGCGCTCGATGGCGTCGAAGTCGAGCCGGCCCTGGCACATCACGGCCATGATGACGTCGCGGCGGATCTCGTCGTCGCGGTCCAGCGGGTAGCCGCGCACGACCGGCAGGCGGCCGGCCCGCACGCTGTCGTAGTACTCCGGCAGCGTCTTGGCGTTCTGGTAGTAGGCCGCGCCCACCCGGCCGATGGCCGACACGCCCAGCGCCACCAGGTCGCAGTCGGCCTGCGTGCTGTAGCCCTGGAAGTTGCGGTGCAGCCGGCCCTCGCGCTTGGCCACCGCGAGCGCGTCGTCGGGCAGCGCGAAATGGTCCATGCCGATGTAGTCGTAGCCCTGCGCGAGAAAGCCGTTGATGGCGTCGCCCAGCATCGCGATGCGCTGCGCCGGCGCGGGCAGCGCGGCCTCGTCGATGCGGCGCTGCGGCTTGAAGCGCTCGGGCAGGTGGGCATAGGCGTACAGCGCGATGCGGTCGGGCCGCAGCTCGCCGATCTGCGCCAGCGTGCGCGCGAAACTCTGCGGGTTCTGCTGCGGCAGGCCGTAGATCAGGTCGGCGTTGATGGACACGTAGCCCAGCGCGCGGGCGGCCTGCATCAGGTCGCGCACCATCTCGAACGACTGCTCGCGGTGCACGGCCTGCTGCACCGCGGGGTCGAAGTCCTGCACGCCGAAGCTCAGCCGGTTGAAGCCCAGCGTGCGGAAATGCGCCAGCCGCTGCGGCGTGACCGTGCGCGGGTCCACCTCGATGGAGACCTCAGAGTCGGGCGTCAGCCGCACCGCGCCCGCCAGCGCGTTCATCACGCGGGTCAGCTCGGCGTCGGACAGGAAGGTGGGCGAGCCGCCGCCGAAGTGCAGCTGCGACACCGGCCGCCCCGGGCCCAGCGAGCGCACCACCAGCGCCAGCTCGGCCTCCAGCGCGTCCAGGTACTCGGCGGCGCGCTCATGGTGCTTGGTGATGATCTTGTTGCAGGCGCAGTAGTAGCAGAGCTGCTCGCAGAACGGGATGTGCACGTACAGCGACAGCGGCGCGCTGGCGCTGCTCTCGCGCAGGCCGTCCAGCGCGCGCACGGTGTCGTCCGGGCCGAAGCTGTCGACGAAGCGGTCGGCCGTGGGGTAGGAGGTGTAGCGCGGGCCGGGGGTGTCGAACTGGCGCAGGAAGTCTTCGGTCAGCAGCGCGCGGACGTCGGAGGCGGTGGCCGGGAGGGCGGACATGGCAGGTTCCAGGTTCAGGCGGTTCAGCCGAGGGCGGCGAGAAAGCCGAGCGGGTGTTTGGTGAGGGCGACCGAGACCATCCACGCGACGACCGCCAGCGCGGCCAGCCAGGCGGTGGCCCGCACGGCGCGCGGCCGCCCGGGCCGCAGCGCGACCACGCCCAGCAGCACATAGGCCACCAGGCCCACGAGCTTGGCCAGCAGCCAGGGCGCGCGGTCGGGCGTCAGGTGCAGCAGCGTGGCCAGCATCAGCGCCGACAGCAGCAGCACCGAGTCGACCACATGCGGCACGGTCCGGGCCGCGCGGCGGGTGACCCAGCCGGCGCCGGCCAGCGAGGCCGCGCCGCGGATGAAGAAGCCGGTGATGGACAGCGCCACGGCGCTCTGGTGCACCAGCTTGATGAGGGAGTAGTCCATGAGATCAGCCCGGGCGGCCGTCGAGGCGGGGCCGCGACAGCACGGGCCAGTAGCGTACGGCATAGACCGCGAAGCCCGCCGACCACAGCGTGGCCGAGGCCAGCACGGCGTGCAGCGTCTGCGCCGGCGCCAGCAGCGGCAGCGCGACGCGCACCACGGCCGCCAGCGCCACCAGCGCAAAGCAGGCCGTCTCCCAGCGGTCGGCGCGCAGCGGCCGGCCAGTGTGGCCGCGCGCGGTGCGCACCATCATGCCGATGATGAGACCGCCCACCGCGCCCACCGTCAGCGCATGCGCGGCCAGCGACGGCATCAGCCAGCCGGCCTCGGCACCCGCGCGCAGCAGCAGGTGCAACGGCACCCACAGGTAGGCCAGGTGCAGCACCCACACCAGCGGCACGCGCAGCGTGCGCCAGGGCTGCCACAGCGCCCAGCGCCAGGCATGCGCGGCGCAGGCCAGCAGCGCGAGGGCCGCGACCGGCCAGCCGGTCAGCCCCAGCGCGTCGGCCGCCAGCAGCGCCAGCACGCTGCCCAGCGCCGCCTTCTCGACCCACGGCCGGCGCGTGGCCGCCGCGCCGGGCACGCCGTTGTTGGTGAACATCGGGATCACCCGCCCGCCCATCACGGCGAGGATGAACAGCACCACGTCCAGCGCCACCTGCAGCGCCGGCCAGGTGGGCAGGGCCAGCAGACGCAGCTGCGACAGGTGGATGACGGCCGCGGCCAGCGCCAGCAGGCCCAGCAGGCCGATGAAGAAGTAGTTGCGCTTGCTGCGCGCCTGGATGAAGGGCTTGGCCAGCGCCAGCGCCGCGGCCAGCGGGAAGGCGACGTTGGCCACCGCGGCCGCCGCGGCGAAGGGCGTCAGCACCAGCACGCGCGCCGCCAGCCACAGTGTCGCCAGCGCGGCCAGCGCCCAGCCGCTGGGCGTGGGCAGGTTGGTCCAGTTGCGCCCGGCGGTGAACAGGAAGCCCACGATCACCGCCAGCGTGAAGCCGAACAGCATCTCGTGCGCATGCCACACCGGCCCGGCCAGGTAGGGCTGCCCCAGCAAGCCGGAAAACTGCAGCGCCCACAGCGGCACCGACAGCGCGGCGAAGGCGCTGGCCAGCAGGTAGAAGGGCCGGAAGCCCAGCGCGAACAGGGCGGCGAAGGCAAAGCCCTGCGGCGTGGGGCGCGCGGGCTCTTCAAGGTTCAGCAGGGGCGCCATGGGACGTTTCTTTCTTGGGAGACGGGGTGTGCCGCAGCCGCCAGGCGAGCGCCGCGCCGGCCAGCGTCGCGGCGAAGGCGGCGATGGCCAGCGCATTGCCGGCCGCGCCGGCGGCCAGCGCACGCGGGTCGCCATGGCCGGCGGCCAGGCGCAGCAGCAGAGACGCGTGCAGCAGCAGCAGCGGGAGGTAGAAGGCGGTGCCGAACAGCACCTTGATGCGCGCGATGGCGGGCAGGATGACCGGCGCGTGGCCCAGCATCATGCTGAACACGAAGCCCAGCGCCAGGCCGTGCAGCGCGGCGTCGCGCCAGGGCGCGCCCAGCGCGGTGGCGGCCCAGGCCAGGCCCGCCACGAACAGCCAGCCGTAGCCCAGCAGCAGGCACACGGCCATGTAGCGGCTCAGGCCCTGGGCGCGCACGGTGCGGCGTGCGATGTCGAACATCACCAGCCAGACGGCCAGCGCGGCCAGCGACAGGCCGTACAGCAGGCCGCCCGTCGCGGCAGCGGGGCCCGACAGCAGCGCACCGGTCAGCAGGGCCGCGAGGATGACAGCCAGCGCCGGCGCGGCGCCCGCGCGGCGGCGCATCAGCCGCGTCATCTCCAGCCGCTCGGCCGCGATGGTCAGCACCAGGAAGCCGAGCCACAGCGGCACCACGGCGCCGGCGCCCGCGTCCAGCACATGCCACAGGCTGCCCGCGGCCCAGGCGAGCGCGCCGACCAGCAGCAGCGCGGTGTGTGCCGCGCGCTGGCGGCGCACCACCACGAGGTTGACGGCCACGAAGGCCAGCGACGCGGCGGCCACCAGCAGCGCCGCGGTCGCCAGCGCGCCCATCAGCTGCGCGAGGCCGGCGCCGCCGGAGGCGAGCGGGCCCGCGAAAGCCAGCGGGTGGCGCACGGCCACCGCGCGCTCGATGCCGATGACCGTGCCCATGAAGGCGCAGACCATCAGCAGCGCATGGCCCGCCACGGCCGGGCCCAGCCAGGCGCCGCCGCCCGGCACCACCACGCCGGCGCGCGCCAGGCCGCCGGCCAAGCCGGTGAGCAGCGCGGTGGCGACGGCCAGCGCCAGGGCCACGGCCACGGCCGCAGCCCAGGGGCGCGAGCGGCGTGCGTGGGGCGGGGGCGTGAGCGACATGGGCAATGGGAAGGGAGAAGGGCGCAGGGAGAAGAACCGGCTACCAGCCCATGAAGGCCTTGGCGCGCGGGCTCATGCGGTCGGTCGTCCAGGGCGGCTCCCAGACCAGCTGGACGGCGATCTCCATGCCGTCCGGAACCACCTTGTCCAGCTCCGCCTGCACCTCCTCCACGATGAGGTCGGTGACGGGGCTGTCTCTTATACACATCTCCGAGCCCACGAGACGGACTCCTATCTC
>CAXDTK010000067.1:0-20136 GCA_963992225.1 uncultured Comamonadaceae bacterium
ATGTGGCGCAACAAGGCCGCCAAGGAGGCACGCCTCACGCTGTCGCTGCGGCGCGAGTGACGCCCGGCGGGCAGCGCGCCCGCCGGGCGCGGGCCATGGTCACTTGACGCTGAAGCGCACGCTCGCGGTCTTGCCGTCGGCGGCCTTGAGGCTGGCCACCACCTTGGCGCCGCTGCCCACGGGCACCTGCGCCTGCAGCTTGTTGCCGCCGGCCGGCTTCAGCTCGGCCTCGGCCTTCTGCGTGCCGGTCAGCACGGTGAGCTTGCCGCTCATCTTTGCCGTGTCGACCGGCTTGCCATGGTCCACGATGTAGAGCGCGGTGCCATCGGCCTGCGGCACCAGCTCGTACACCACGTCGGCGGCCACCTGCACGGTGCCGCCATGCAGGGGCTTGGCATCGCCATGCGCGCCCGCGTTCAGCGCCACGGCCGCCAGCGCGGCGCCCAGCATCGTCGTCAATTTCTTCATGTCCATCTCCATGTCGTTCGGGTGCGCCACCGGGCCGCACCGCTGGCCCTTGTCATGATCCGGTCCTAGAACGCATCCTGCACCGGTTCGGTGGACGCGGCGGCATCGCCGTCCTGCAGCAGGCGCTCGGTCGCGCGGCGGCCGAACTGCAGGTACAGCACCGGCGTGAGCAGGGTGTCCAGCAGCGTCGAGCTGACCAGGCCGCCGAAGATCACCACCGCCACCGGGTGCAGGATCTCCTTGCCCGGGGCGTCGGCCGCCAGCAGCAGCGGCGTCAGCGCGAAGGCGGCCGTCAGAGCCGTCATCAGCACCGGCGTCAGCCGCTCCAGCGAGCCGCGCACCACCATCGCCTCGCCGAAGCGTTCGCCCTCGAAGCGGCACAGGTTGATGTAGTGGCTGATCTTCAGGATGCCGTTGCGCGACGCGATGCCGGCCAGCGTGATGAAGCCCACCATGGACGCCACCGACAGCGTGACGCCGGCCAGCCACATCGCCACCACGCTGCCGATCAGCGCCAGCGGGATGTTGGCCATGATCAGCGCCGCCAGCGTCGCCGAGCGGTAGCGCGAGTACAGCAGCAGGAACACCATCACCAGCGACAGCACCGACAGCGCGGCGATCAGCTGCGTCGCGGCCTCCTGCGCCTGGAACTGGCCCTCCAGGCTGACGAAGTTGCCCAGCGGCAGCTGCGCCTGGTCGACCACGCGGCGGATGTCCGCCACGATGCGGCCCATGTCGGAGCCGTCGGTGTTGGCGTACACCGCGATGCGGCGGCGCCCGCCTTCGCGCCCGATCTGGTTGGGGCCGTCGGTCTCCTCCACGGTCGCGATGGCCGACACCGGGATGCGGCCCGAGGGCGTGTCGATCAGCGTGCGCGCCAGGTCCTGCGGGCTGCGCGCGGCATCCGGCAGCCGCAGCACCAGGTCGTAGCGGCGCTGGCCGTCGACCAGCTGCGTCGCATGCGCGCCGTCGGTCAGCGCCTGCAGCACGCGCACCGCCTCGCCGGGCGGCAGGCCGGCCTGGGCCGCCTTGCGGTGGTCGATGCGCACGACGATCTGCGGGATCAGCACCTGCTTCTCCACCGTCAGGTCCACCAGCCCCGGCACCGTGGCCAGGCCCTGGCGCAGCTGCTCGGCCAGGCCGCGCAGCGTGTCGATGTCGTCGCCGATCACCTTGACCGCGATCTGCGCGCGCACGCCCGACAGCAGGTGGTCCAGCCGGTGCGAGATCGGCTGGCCCACGGCGACCTGCGCCGGCAGCACGGCGAGCTTGTCGCGGATGTCGGCCATCACCTGCTCGCGGTTGCGTTCGGAGGGTTCGAGGTCGACCTCGAACTCCGACGAATGCACCCCCTCGGCATGCTCGTCCAGCTCCGCACGGCCGGTGCGCCGGCCCACCTGCGCGACCTCGGGCACCTGGCGCAGCAGCGTCTCCGCCAGCGTGCCCATGCGGTTGGACTCGGCCAGCGACGTGCCCGGGTTGAACAGCATGCCCACCACCACCGAGCCCTCGTTGAAGGCCGGCAGGAAGGCGCGCGGGAAGAACGGCACCGAGGCCGCCGCCAGCAGCACCGCCGCCGCCGCGCCGCCCAGCAGCAGCCGGGCATGGCGGAACGACC
This sequence comes from uncultured Comamonadaceae bacterium, assembly GCA_963992225.1. GTDB lineage: Bacteria > Pseudomonadota > Gammaproteobacteria > Burkholderiales > Burkholderiaceae_C > Pelomonas. The sequence goes on from CAXDTK010000067.1 coordinate 2,087, forward strand.
AGGCCAGCACCCGCGTGTCCCAGGCCTTCAGCCGCCGCACCAGCGGGCTGTCGCCGCCGCCCAGGTGCTTCATGCGCGGCAGCAGGAAGGACGACAGCACCGGCGTGACCGTCATGGACACCCACATCGACGCCAGGATGGAGACGATGTAGGCAATGCCCAGCGGCGTGAACAGCCGGCCCTCGATGCCCGGCAGCGCGAACAGCGGCACGAACACCAGCACCACCACGACGGTGGCGTAGACGATGCCCGAGCGCACCTCCACGCTGGCTTGCCGCACCACCTCCAGCAGGGGCAGCGGGCGCTCCAGCGTGGCGTTGAGCTTGAGCCGGCGCACGATGTTCTCGACGTCCACCACCGCATCGTCGACCAGCTCGCCGATGGCGATCGCCAGCCCGCCCAGCGTCATCACGTTGATCGACTGCCCCAGCGCCTTGAACACCAGCGCCGTCACCGCCAGCGACAGCGGGATGGCCAGCAGCGAGATGACGGTGGTGCGTGCCGACAGCAGGAAGGCGAACAGCACGATGGCCACCATGAGGGCGCCGTCGCGCAAGGCCTCCTGCACGTTGGTGATGGAGGCGCGGATGAACTCCGCCTGGCGGAACAGCACCTGGGGCGCGCTCAGCCCGGCCGGGCGGCCCTTGGCCAGCTCGGCCAGCGCGGCCTCGACCTCGCGCGTGACCCGCACGGTGTCGGCGTTGGGCTGCTTCTGGATGCTCACCACCACGGCCGGCACGCCGTTGTAACCCGCGTCGCCGCGCTTCAGGCCGGCCGCGAAGTTCACGCCGGCCACCTGCTCCAGCAGGACGGCGCGGCCGTCCTTCCAGGCGACCGCCAGGCCCTGCAGGTCTTCCACGCGCTGGGTGCGGCCGATGTGGCGGATCAGGTATTCACGGCTGTTCAGGTCCACGAAACCGCCGCCGGCGTTGCTGGCGAAGCCCTGCAGGGCCTGCTCGATCTGCGTCAGCGACACGCCGAACTGCGCCATGCGCGCGGTGTCGGGCTCCACGCGCAGCTGCCGCACCTCGCCGCCGATCGGCACCACCTGCGACACGCCCGGCACCGACAGCAGCCGCGGCCGCAGCACGAAGTCGGCGTACTCGCGCGCCTGCATGGGCGTGGCGCCCTTGCCGGCCTCCAGCGGCAGCGCCAGCAGCATCACCTCGCCCATGATGGACGACACCGGCCCCATCGCCGGGTTGACGCCCTGCGGCAGCTGCTCGCGCACCAGCGCCAGCCGCTCCGAGACCAGTTGGCGGTTGCGGTAGATGTCGGTCCCCCAGTCGAACTCGGCATACAGCACCGACAGGCCCACGCCCGAGGTCGAGCGCACCCGCGTCACGCCGGGCATGCCGTTCAGCGCGGTCTCCAGCGGGTAGGTGACGAGCTGCTCGACCTCCTCCGGCGCCATGCCGCCGGCCTCGGTCATCACGGTGACCACCGGCTTGTTGAGGTCGGGGAAGACATCGACCGGCGTGCGCGACGCCGTGAAGGCGCCGTACAGCATCAGGATGGCGGCGAACACCAGCACGAACAGCCGGTTGCGCAGGCTGAAACGAACGATCCAGTTGAACATCGTGGTCTCCGGCCTCAGCGGATCTGCGCGATCAGCGAAGCACCCTGCACGACCACCCGGTTGTCCGGGCCCAGCCCCTGCGTCACGACGACCGTCTGCGCATCCACCGGCTGCACCCGCACCGGCTGCGGCACGTAGCGCTCGGCGCCGGCCTTGACCCACACCACCGTCTCGTTGGACGGGCTGCGCGTGACCGCCTGCGCGGGCAGCACATAGCCCTTGACCGGCTGGCCGACGGCCGCGATGACCGTCACCGGCTGGCCGATGGCCAGCGGCAGCGCCTGCCCCGGGGCCGACGCCGCACGGAAGGTCAGCGGCAGCGCGCCGTCACGCAGCGCCCGCGCGGCACCCAGGAACTTCAGCGTCACGCCCGGCTGGCCGGCCAGCGAAGCCGTGCCGACGCGCGCGCCCAGCGACGCATCGGCCGAACTGGCCTCCACCAGCACGCGCGCCGGGTCGACCACCTCGAACAGCACGTCGCGCGGCTCCACCACCTGGCCGCTGACCACCGCGGCGCTCGCCACCACGCCGCTGATCGGCGCCACCAGCGCCTCGCGCGCGCCGACGCTGCGGCCCAGCGCCTGCTCCTGCGCCGCCAGGCTCTGCAGCTCCGCGCGGGCGGCGTCGATGTCCTTGCGCGGCACCGTGCCTTCCAGCGTCTCCAGCCGCTGCACGCGCTGCTGCGCCAGCTGCCGGTTGGCCCGCACCTGCGCCAGCTGCGCCTGCTGGTTGGCCGTGTCGATGGGGCTGGCGTTGAAGGCCACGTAGGCCAGCACCTGGCCCTGGCGCACCGCCTGCCCCGCGACCGGCAGGCCGCCGGGCCCGGGCTGCACCCGGCCGCCCGCCAGCGTCTGCACCCGGCCGCCGGCATTCGGGTCCATCACGACGCGGCCGGGCAGCTCCACCGTGGCCGCCGTCTCGGAGGCCCGGGCCAGCGTGGTGCGCAGCGCCAGCCGGCGCTGCGCGGGCATGGGCACGTTGACGCTGCCATCGGGCAGGCGGCCCAGCCGCTGCGCCGATGGCGCCGCGGGCGCGTCCAGGTGTTCGCCGTTGGGCCCGTGGGCGCCGGGCGACGCCTGGGCTGGCTGGGCGCACGCCAGGGCCCACAGGGCGACTGCGATCAGGTGGCGCTTCATGCCGGCACTCCCGCGTTCGCGCGGCGCTTGCGCAGCACCCACATGCCGCCGCCGGCCAGCACGGCCGCGCCCAGCGCACCCCCCAGCAGCAGCGGCCAGCCCGGCCGGCCGCCCGCCGGCGCATGCGCCGCCTCTTGCGCGATATTCAACGTCGTCTCCAACAGGTCGGCCTCGTCGCCGGCCGTCACGGTCACGACCACGGCATGGCTGCCCGGCCGGCCCAGCGCCTTCACGAAGGCCGGCTCGCGCACGGCATAGCTGCCCTGCGCATCGTCGTAGGCCGCCACCGCCTTGCGGTCGCCGGCCTCCAGCTCCACCTTGGCGCGCAGCACCGGCTCGCCGCTCGCGAAGCGGTTGACGAACAGCGTCAGCACGCCGTCCTCCAGCCGCCCGACCAGCTCGAAGGCCTCGGTGGCCGCCTCGAAACGCGGACCGGCCGCCACGGCCGCGCCGGTCGGGTGCGGCTCATCGCCATGCGGCTCGTCGCCATGGGCGAACGCGCCCAGCGTGGCGGCCGACAAGGCCAGCGCCAGCATCGATGGGTTCAACAGTCTCTTCACGGCATCACTCCCAGCGCCTGCCGCAGGCGCGCCATGGCCTGTGCCGACGCCGCCTGGGCTTTGGACGCCCCCGCCTCGGCCTGCACGGCCGCCGCCAGGGCACGCAACATTTCCGGCAAGGCGGTCTCGCCCGCCTTGAACGACTTTTCCACCAGCACGGCCCGCTGGCGCAGCAGCCGGGCCCGCTCGGCCTCGTCACGCTGCTGCTGCTGGGCCGCGGCCTGGGCCTGGCGGGCGATGGCCACCTCGGCCTCGACCTGCTGCTGCAGCTCGCGCGCCGTGGCCTCGGCCAGGTCCAGCTCGGACAGCGCCGCCGCCATCAGCGGCTCGTTGCGCCCCGCGGTGCCGAACGGCACCCGCAGGGCCAGGCCCACGCCGTGGATGCCGGGCTCGCCGCCGCCGCTCTCCTGCCGCGCCTTGAGCACCAGCTCCGGCGCGTCGCGCCGCGACGCCCGCACCACGTCCAGCCGCTGGCGTGCCACGGCCACCTGCCGGGCCGCGACCGCCAGCGCCGGGTGGGCGGCCTCGGGCGCCTCGGGGGGCGCGGCCTCGTCCAGCGCCGGCACCTCCTGCAGCCCGGTCAACGCCTGCCAGCGCAGCTGCGCCGCCTGCAGGCCCTGGCGCGCCTGCGCCAGCGCGGCCCTGGCCGCCAGCCGCTCGGCATGGGCGGCCAGCGCATCGGCGCGGGCCAGGTCGCCCGCGACCACGCGCCGCTCCACGTCGGCGGCCAGCTCCTCCAGCTCCCGCCCCTGCGCCTCGGCGGCCAGCAGCTCGGCGCGCTGCAGCGCCACCGCCGCGGCCGCCTCGCGCACCAGGCCGGCCACGCGCAGCCGCGCCAGCGCCGTGCCGGCGGCCGCCGCAGCCACCTCGGCCTCGACCTGGGCCTGGCGCGCGCCACGCTGCCCCGGCAGCCACAGCGGCAGGGCCAGGCCCAGCTCGGTCTCGCGGCTGGCCCCCACCGGCCGCTGGCGGTTGCGCGTGACGCCCAGCTCCACGGCCGGCGGCGCCGCCCACCAGGCCGACGCGCCCGCGCGCTCGGCCTCGGCCCGGCGCACCTGCCCGGCCGCCTCGGCACCCTGGGCGGCGCGCTGCCAGGCGCTGTCCGTGGCGCTGGCAAGCGACACCTCGGCCCGCGCCGCTGCCGCCAGGCCCAACGCCAGCGCGAGGCCCAGCGCGCCGGCCCGCGCCGCGACTTGCTGCTTCATGGACATGACTCAGACCTTGGGGTGATGGGCGAAGACCGAGGCCTTGCCCTGCTTGTCGATCAGCAGCACGTCATAGGCGTCGCGCTGCCCGTCCGGCGTTTCCATGCCCGGCGAGCCCTGCGGCATGCCCGGCACCGCCAGCCCCAGCGCGACCGGCCTGCGGGCCAGCAGCTGCTTCACGTCGGCCGCGGGCACATGGCCTTCCAGCACATAGCCGCCCACGGTGGCCGTGTGGCAGCTGGCGAAGGCATCGGGCAGCCCGAGGCGGCGACGCACGCCGGTGGTGTTGCCGACCGTCCTGACCGTCACCGCAAAGCCGGCCGCCTGCAGGTGCTCGACCCAGGCGCCGCAGCAGCCGCAGGTGGGGCTCTTGAAGACCTCCACCGGCGGCGCGGGCGGCGCCGCGCGGGCCGGGGCCAACGCGGCCAGGCCACCGGCCGCCAGCAGCGAGAGTGCGCCGCGGCGGTTCATCGCACCACCACCTTGCCGCGCATGCCGGCCTCGAAATGGCCCGGCAGCAGGCAGGCGAACTCGAACTCGCCGGCCTGCGTGAACTGCCAGACGATGGCGCCGTCCTTGCCGGGCGCCACATGCACCATGCTCGGCGCGTCGTGGGCCATGCCCGGGTGTTTCTTCATGGCCTCGGCATGCTGGGCGAGTTCGGCCGACGTGCCGAGCACCAGCTCGTGCAGCACCTGGCCCTTGTTGACGGCCTTGATGCGCACCGTCTCGCCGCGCTTCACGGTCAGCAGCGCGGGGGTGAAGCGCATGTTGTCGGTCATGTCGACCGTCAGGGTGCGGCTGGCCTTCTTGGGGTCGCCGGGGCGGCCGAAGGCGGTCTCGGCGGCCGCGGTGGCGGCCGGGGCCGCATGCGCGCCGTGCCCGCCGTCGCCATGGGCGCGGGCGGGCAGGGCAGCGAGGGACAGGGTCAGCAGCGCCAGGGCGGCGACGGGCAGGGTGATGTGGCGGTTCATGGCTTTCCTCGAATCGATCTGACGGCCGCGCCGCCGGCAGGGCCGGCGCGGCATCCACTGTGCAGCGCACAGCAACACGCGAGGCGCCTCAACGACGGAGGCGCGGCGGGGTCAGACGGTTCGAGGGGGCCGCTCCAGGCCCTCGCTGGGGTGGCTGGGCGCGGGTGCGGACAGCGCCGGGAAGCGCGTCTCGGTCACGGACGGGGTGGCCCGCACGACGGGTGTCGCCGTCAGGATGGGCGTCGCCGAGCAGGAGGCGGTGCAGCCGTGGCAGCCATCGGCTGGCGCGTTGCCGTCGTCCGCGGGCGCGGCACGGGCGTCGTCGTGGTGCACATGGGCGTGGCCATGCGCGTCGGGAGCGCCATGGTCATGGCCGCCCGTCGCCATCGCCTGCTGCAGCGCGTCCGGCTCGCCCGCGCAGCAGGCGACATCGGCCAGCGCGCCCCGCAACGGGAGCACGACGGCCAGCAAAACCAGCAGCAGCAGACGGAAGGTCTTCAACACCTTTTCAGCGTAGCACGCGGCGCATGACCTGGTGCGCGGCGGGTGACCGCCGGCACGATCTGTTGCGCAAAACCGCGCGGCCGGTGGCCGGTGCTTGACCTTGCCACGGCGGGAAGGTTCAGAGTGGACGCGTCCACCACCCAAGGAGCTTGCCATGCTTGCCTATCGCGTTGAAGACATGACCTGCGGCCACTGTGCGACGGCCATCACGAAAGCGGTGCTCGCCGTCGACGCCCAGGCCCGTGTGACGGTCGACCTGGCCCGGCATTCGGTGACGGTCGCCGGCGGCAGCACCGGCGCGCAGGCCGTGCAGGACGCCATCACCGGCGCCGGATATGCGCCCGTGCCCGTGGCGCCAGCCGCGGCCGAGGCCGCGCCGCGCCAGGCCGGCGGCTGCTGCTGCGGTTCGGCGGGCGCCGGCTGCAAGGCTTGACCCGCATCAAGCCGCGGCCGGTCCGGCGGATCAGACTGCTGCCACTCACACTTGCTGGAGGTTCCCATGCGCACCCCACTCGTTCTCGCCCTGGCGGCGCTGCTGTCGCTGCCGTCCCAGGCCCAGCCGCCCCGAGACCAACCGGAGCACGCGGCCCACCACCCCGGCGGCGCATCCGCGCCGGGCAAGGCGCCGGCCAAGCGGCCCGCCGCTCGGCCCAAGGCCGCGGCCGCGGCATCGGCGCCGGCCTCCGGCGCCGGCATGCGCCCCATGCACGACGAGATGCACAAGCCGGGCGGCATGCATGAGGCCATGCATGGCCAGGGCGGCGCGATGCAGCGCGGCCCCATGGCCGGCATGCCGCCGGCCCCGGCCGCGTCGCCGGCCAGCCGGTAACCACCGGCCCACCGGGAGCCCTCGCCATGGACCACCGCGCCCCTTCCGCCCCGCACTGGCGCTCGCCGCTGGGCCTGTTCATGCTGGCGGCCGGCGCCGTCGGGCTGTACTACCTGCTGACCGAGCACCTCACGCACCTGGGCCAGGCATTGCCCTACCTGGTGCTGCTGGCCTGCCCGTTGATGCACCTGTTGCACCGGCATGGGCACCGCGGCGGCCACAGCGGCGACGGGGAGCAGCCTTGAAGCACGAGCCGCCCCCGTCGCACCGGATGCCGGACGGCAGCGTCATGGCGGGCGAGTCCCGCAACGCCGGCAATGAGACCGGCCCGCATGCGCACGCTCACGCCCACCATCACCCGTCGGCTCCCACAGCGAAGCCCCCGCCCGCATCGCCGGCCGAGGCGCTGGCCGAGTACACCTGCCCCATGCACCCGCAGGTGCGGCAGCTGGGCCCCGGCCACTGCCCGATCTGCGGCATGGCGCTGGAGCCGGTGCTGGCCACCGCCGCGACGGGCGACAGCCCGGAGCTGCGCGACATGACGCGGCGCTTCTGGGCCGGCACGGCGCTCACGCTGCCGGTGTTTGCGCTGGAGATGGGCAGCCATGTCCTCGACCTGCACGCCCTGATCGCGCCGCAGACGTCGAACTGGCTGCAGCTGCTGCTGGCCACGCCGGTGGTCGGGTGGGCCGGCTGGCCGTTCTTCGCCCGCGCGGCCGCGTCGCTGCGCCACCGCAGCCTCAACATGTTCACGCTGATCGCGCTGGGCACCGGCGCCGCCTGGCTCTACAGCCTGCCGGCCACGCTGGCGCCAGGGCTGTTCCCGGCGGCGCCGCGCGGCCCGGACGGCGCGGTGGCGGTGTACTTCGAGGCCGCCGCCGTCATCACCGTGCTGGTGCTGCTGGGGCAGGTGCTGGAGCTGCGCGCCCGCGAGAAGACCTCCGGCGCCATCCAGGCGCTGCTGGGCCTGGCGCCCAAGACGGCCGTGCGCGTGCGGCCCGACGGCGCCGACGAGCCGGTGCCCATCGACGCCATCGCGGTCGGCGACCGGCTGCGCGTGCGCCCGGGCGAGAAGGTGCCGGTGGACGGCGAGGTCACCGAGGGCCGGGCCAACGTGGACGAGTCCATGGTGACCGGCGAGCCGCTGCCGGTGGCCAAGACGGTGGGCTCGGCGGTCACCGCGGGCACGCTGAACCAGACCGGCGGCTTCGTGATGCGGGCCGACAAGGTGGGGGCCGACACGCTGCTGGCGCAGATCGTGCACATGGTGGCCGCCGCGCAGCGCAGCCGTGCGCCCATCCAGCGCCTGGCGGACCGGGTGGCCGGCTGGTTCGTGCCGGCCGTCATCGCCGCCGCCGTGCTGACCTTCATCGCCTGGATGGCCTGGGGCCCGGCGCCGCAGCTCAGCTACGCGCTGGTCACGTCAGTGGCGGTGCTCATCATTGCCTGCCCCTGCGCGCTGGGGCTGGCCACGCCGATGTCCATCACGGTGGGCGTCGGCCGCGGCGCGCAGCAGGGCGTGCTGATCCGCGACGCCGAGGCGCTGGAGAAGATGGAGCAGGTCGACACGCTGGTGGTCGACAAGACCGGCACGCTGACCGAGGGCCGGCCGAAGCTGGTGCACATTGAGCTCGCCGCCGGCTTCGGCGCGGACGAGGTGCTGCAGGCGCTGGCCAGTGTGGAGCGCGCCAGCGAGCACCCGCTGGCCCAGGCCATCGTGGACGATGCGCAGGCGCGCGGGCTGCCGCTGTCACCGGTCACCGGCTTCGACTCGCCGCTGGGCAAGGGCGTGCTGGGCACGGTGGACGGCCGGTTCGTCGTGTCGGGCAGCGCGCGCTTCCTGGCCGAGCAGGGCGTGGACACCGCCGCGCTGGCCGCCGCGGCGGAGGCCCAGCGGCAGCGCGCCGCGACGGTGATCTTCGTCGGCGTGGGCGGCCGGCTGGCCGGCTTCGTGGCCATCGCCGACCCGATCAAGCCGACCACGCCGCAGGCGCTGGCGGCGCTGCAGGCGGCGGGCGTGCGCGTCGTCATGCTCACCGGCGACGGCCGCACGACGGCACAGGCGGTGGGCCGGCAGCTGGGCATCGCCGAGGTGGTGGCCGAGGTGCTGCCCGAGGACAAGGCCGCGGTCGTGAAGCGGCTGCAGGCCGAGGGCCGCGTGGTGGCGATGGCCGGCGACGGCGTGAACGACGCGCCGGCGCTGGCCCAGGCCACCGTCGGCATCGCGATGGGCACCGGCACCGACGTCGCGATGGAGAGCGCCGGCATCACGCTGCTCAAGGGCGATCTGATGGGCATCGTGCGCGCCCGCACGCTGTCGCGGGCGACGCTGCGCAACATCCGCCAGAACCTGGTGCTGAGCTTTGCGTACAACGTGGCCGGCATCCCGCTGGCGGCCGGCCTGCTGTATCCGGTGTTCGGGCTGCTGCTGTCGCCGGTGGTGGCCGCGGCCGCGATGGCGCTGTCGTCGGTCAGCGTGATCGCCAACGCGCTGCGGCTGCGGCGCGTGCAGACCGGCTGATTTCTACGTTAGCGTCGCGGCCCGCCCACTGCCGAGATGCCCATGCCCCGTTACGTTGCCCTGCTGCGCGGCGTCAGCCCGATGAACGCCAAGATGCCCGAGCTCAAGCGCTGCTTCGAAGCCGCCGGCTTCACCGACGTGAAGACGCTGCTGAGCAGCGGCAACGTGGCGTTCTCGACGCCCCGCGCCACGGCCGCAGCCACGCTGCAGCAGCGCGCCGAGGCCGCCATGCAGGCCGGCCTGGGCCGCAGCTTCATGACGCTGGTGCGGCCCAGCGCCCACCTGCAGCGGCTGGTCGAGGCCGACCCCTTCGCCCGCTTCGACCTGGCGCCCGGCGCCAAGCGGGTGGTGAGCTTCCTGCCCGCGCCGCTGGCCGCCAACCCGGTGGCGCTGCCGCTGAGCCTGGGCGAGGCCTGCATCCACGGCCTGGACGGCGCCGAGGTGTTCTGCAGCTATGTGCCGGGCCCGGACGGGCCGGTGTTCATGCAGCTGCTGGAGAAGACCTTCGGCAAGGCCATCACGACGCGCACCTGGGACACCGTCGCCAAATGCGCCCGGGCCTGACGGCCCGCGGTCAGTCGAACCAGTCCGCCAGGTGACCCATCTGGTCGCGCTTGGTGCGCAGGTAGCGCTCGTTCTCGGGGCCGGGCGCGGTCAGCGACGACTCGCGCTCGACCACCTCGATGCCGAACTCCGCCAGCGCGGCCATCTTCAGCGGGTTGTTGGTGAGCAGCCGGATGCGGGTGACGCCCAGCGCGCGCAGCATGCAGGCGGCGGCGTCGTAGCGGCGCGCGTCGATGGGCAGGCCCAGCACCTCGTTGGCCTGGATGGTGTCCTTGCCGGCGTCCTGCTCGGCGTAGGCGCGCAGCTTCTGCACCAGGCCGATGCCGCGGCCCTCGTGGCCGCGCATGTAGACGATGGCGCCGCGGCCCTGCGCGGCGATGCGCTGCATGGCGCTTTCCAGCTGCGGCCGGCAGTCGCAGCGCAGCGAGCCGAACACCTCGCCGGTCATGCATTCGGAATGCACGCGCACCAGCGGCGGCTCGTCGCCGGTGAGCTCGCCCATGCTCAGCACGACATGCTCCTGCCCGCTGTCGCCCTCCCGGAAGCCGTGGATGACGAACTCGCCGTGGGGCGTTGGCAGGCGGGTTGAAACGATGCGTTCGATGTTCATGATGGGCGTCAGCAAGGGTGACATTCTCGCCGCCCCGGGGAAAACCCGCTGTCACGCCGGTTAGGCTCTGGCCCCCAGCCCTTCGTCCAGGAGATGCCCATGGCCCAGATGATCACCTTCCAGCGGCCCGACGGCGCCGCCGTGCCCGGCTACCTGGCCGAGGCCGCCGAGCCGTTCGGCGCGCTCGTCGTCATCCAGGAGTGGTGGGGGCTGAACGAGCAGATCCGCGGCGTGGCCGACCGCTTCGCGGCGGCCGGCTTCACGACCCTGGTGCCGGACCTGTACCGCGGCAAGCGCACCGTGGAGGCGGAGGAGGCCGAGCACCTGAAGTCCGACCTGGACTTCGGCGACGCCGCCACGCAGGACATCCGCGGCGCGCTGCTGCACCTGAAGGGCCTGAAGCTGGGCAGCGGCAAGGTGGGCGTCACCGGCTACTGCATGGGCGGCGCGCTGACCTGGCTGGCCGCGCAGGCCTCGCCCGAGGCCGACGCGGCCGTGGTCTGGTACGGCATGCCGCCGGTCGAGGCCATCGACCCGGCACGGCTCAAGCTGCCGGTGCAGGCGCACTGGGCCACGCAGGACGCCTTCTTCGCCATCGACCAGGTCGACGCGCTGGAAGCCCGCCTGCAGGCCGCCGGCGCCCGCTACGAAGGCCACCGCTACCTGGCCCATCATGCCTTCGCCAACGAGACGGCGCAGGGGCCCGGCCGCATCGCGCAGACGCAGTACGACGCCGCCTGGGCGCAGCGGGCCTGGGACCGCACGCTGCGCTTCCTCGGCAGGCATCTGGCCTGAGCCCATGGCGACGGCGCTGCAGCGCCTGCTGCCACAGCTGCGCGCCTGCACGCTGTGCGAGCCCGCGCTGCCGCTGGGCGCGCGGCCCCTCTTCCAGCTCGACCGGCGCGCGCCCATCCTGATCGCCGGCCAGGCGCCGGGCCGCATCACGCATGCCAGGGGCCGGCCGTTCGACGACGCCAGCGGCGACCGGCTGCGCGCGTGGCTGGGCGTCACGCCCGAGCAGTTCTACGACCCCGCCTGCTTCGCCATCCTGCCCATGGGCCTGTGCTTCCCCGGCAGCGGCCCCGCCGGCGACCTGCCGCCGCGGCCGGAATGCGCGGCGCTGTGGCGCCCCCGCGTGCTGGCCGCGCTGCCGCACGTGAGGTTGACGCTGGCCATCGGCCGGCATGCACTGGCCTGGCACCTCGGCAGCAAGGCGCCGGTCGACACGCTGGTGGCCGGCTGGCGCGAAGGCCTGGCCCGCGGCCTGCTGCCCCTGCCCCACCCCAGCCCGCGCAACCAGCGCTGGCTGAGGAACCGGCCCTGGTTCAAGGCCGAGGTGCTGCCGGCGTTGCGCCAAGCGGTGGCGCGCACCCTCGCCGGGCACCCCGCGCGATAAGGCCGGCCAAGCCGCACCGCGCCCTCAGGTCGCCGCCGGCGGCACCTCGCCGTCGTCCTCGGCACGGGCCGCGTCCGCGCTGAGTTCACCGGTGCCCGGATGGCGCCGCTGGCGGTCCTGCTCCCGGCCGAGCGTGGAGTCCAGCGCCTTGGCGAGCTTGTCGGCGGCGCCCTCGATGGCCAGGTGCAGGCTCTCGGCCTGGTGCGTGACCGCGATGGTCTTCAGCCCCGCCACGCGTGCCTCCAGCAGGCAGCGCATGTCGTCGGCACCCGACCTGGTGCCGCCGTTGACGTCGCCCAGGTGGGCCTCCACATGCGTCACCCGCTCGCGGTGGTGGTCCACCGCGTCGCGGATCACGCCCTCCACATGCTCGATGAGCTTGGCGTGGCCTTCCACATGGTTGTCGGTTTCGATGCGTACCTGCATGGCATTCCCTTAGACGCGCAGTGCGCGCGGTTGAGCGGGCGGGGCAGGCGTCGTGCCACCCCTCAGATCGGCAACGCGTTGGTCGCCTTCACCTCTTCCATGACAGCATAGGTGCGCGTCTCGCGCACGCCCGGCAGCGACCAGATCACGCTGCCGATGAACTCGCGGTAGGCGCCCATGTCGCGCACGCGGGTCTTCAGCAGGTAGTCGAAGCCGCCGGCCACCAGGTGGCATTCCAGGATCTCGGGGCGGGCCTGCACGGCGGCCTTGAAGGTGTCCATCACGTCCTGCACCGTGCGGTCCAGGTGCACCTCGATGAACACCAGCATGGCCGCGCCCAGCTTGGCGGGGTTCAGGCGCGCCTCGTAGCCCAGGATGTAGCCGTCGCGGGTCAGGCGCTTGACGCGCTCCAGCACCGCCGTGGGCGACAGGTGCACCGCCTCGGCCAGCTTCAGGTTGGAGATGCGGCCATCGGCCTGCAGCACGCGCAGGATGCGGGCGTCGATCTTGTCGAGCTTGGCGGCATCGTCGTTCATCTGGATTTTTGTCGGCGGTTCTCGTGATCGTTGGAATTTAATCCAAGAACGTCCTGGCTACATTGCCTGATCTCACCAGAGCCCCGCCAAGGAAAGCGCCATGCCCACGCCCTTCACCGCCCCGCCGGAGCAGCCGCGCCTGCCCGACCCCTACCGCGCCGAGCCGGCCGTGGTGCAGGCCCTGGCCGCGCGCGTGGGCGCCGCGCTGGACTGGCCCGGCGTCATCGCCATGGCCGCGCCCTGGGTGGAGCAGGTGCGCCGCAACCCGGCGCCCTTCTGGGCCATGGAGTCGCTGCTGCGCGAATACCCCATCACCAGTGCCGAGGGCCTGGCGCTGATGCGGCTGGCCGAGGCGCTGCTGCGCGTGCCGGACGCGCCCACGGCCATCGCGCTGACGGCCGACCAGCTGGGCCGCGCCGACTTCGACGGCGCCAGCGAAGGCAGCCCGCACAAGATGCTGGCCACGCTGTCGGCCTCGGCCATCTCGATGTCCAAGCGCTTCCTGCCGGGTGCCGAGGACGAGGGCGGCCTGTTCAAGCGCCTGGGCGCGCAGACCGTGGTGGCGGCCACCGTGCGCGCCATCCAGCTGCTGGGCCGGCAGTTCGTGCTGGGCCGCAACATCGGCGAGGCAATGGACGAGGCGAACGACGCCCGCAAGGCGCAGAAGCAATTGCGCTTCAGCTACGACATGCTCGGCGAAGGCGCCCGCACCGAGGACGACGCGCACCGCTACCAGGCGGCCTATGTCAACGCCATCCGGGCCATCGCGGCCGGCCAGCGGGCCGACTCACCGGAGGCTTCCGACGGCATCTCCATCAAGCTCAGCGCGCTGTTCAGCCGCTACGAGGTGCTGCAACGCGAGCGCGTGTTCGCCGAGCTGCTGCCGCGCGTCTGGACGCTCATCGAGCTGGCCGCCGAGGCCGACATCAACCTCACCATCGACGCCGAGGAGGTGGACCGCCTGGAGCTGTCGCTGGACGTGCTGGACACGCTGGCCGGGCGCATTGCCCAGCATTACCCGCAGTGGCGCGGCTTCGGCCTGGCCGTGCAGGCCTACCAGACCCGCGCGCTGGCCGTTGTCGACGAGGTGGCCGCGATCGCCCGCAGGCATGGCCTGCGCTTCATGGTGCGGCTGGTCAAGGGCGCCTACTGGGACGGCGAGATCAAGCGCGCCCAGGAGCTGGGCCTGCCGCATTACCCGGTGTTCACGCACAAGCAGCACACCGACGTCTCGTATCTCGCCTGCGCCCGCGCGCTGATCCAGCATGCCGACGTCATCTACCCGCAGTTCGCCAGCCACAACGCCGGCACCATCGCCGCCATCGTGCAGATGGCCCGCGCCACCGGCGCCGCCTTCGAGATGCAGCGCCTGCACGGCATGGGCGAGGGCGTCTACCGCGAGGTGCTGAAGGACGGCAGCATCCCCTGCCGCGTCTACGCCCCGGTGGGCGAGCACCGTGACCTGCTGGCCTACCTCGTGCGCCGGCTGCTGGAGAACGGCGCCAACTCCTCCTTCGTGCACCAGCTGGCCGACCCCACGGTGCAGGTGCCCGAGCTGCTGGGTTCGCCGCTGGACGAGCTGCGCGACACGCCGGCCCTGCCGCTGCCGCCGGCCCTCTACCTGGACGCCGGCGGCCGCGGCCGCGCCAACTCCACGGGCGCCGACCTGACCGCCCCCGCGCACCGTGCGCCGTTGCAGGCCGCGCTGGACGCGGTGCGCGTGGCGCCCGTGCCCGAGGCGAGCGCCGCCGAGGTCGACGCCGCCATGCAGCGTCTGCAGGCCGGCTTCAACGGCTGGAACGGCACGCCCGTCGCGCAGCGCGCCGCCCTGCTGCGCCGCGCCGCCGATGCGCTGGATGCCCGCCTGGCCGAGTTCTGCGCGCTGCTGGTGAAAGAGGCCTTCAAGACCCAGGCCGACTGCGTGGCCGAGGTGCGCGAGGCGGTGGACTTCCTGCGTTACTACGCCGACCAGGCCGAGGCCGAACCGGCGCTGATGCAGGGCCGCGGCGTGTTCGTCTGCATCAGCCCGTGGAACTTCCCGCTGGCCATCTTTGCCGGCCAGGTCGTCGCTGCGCTGGTGGCCGGCAACACCGTGGCGGCCAAGCCCGCCGAGCAGACGCCGTTCGTCGCGCTGAAGATGGTCGAGCTGCTGCACGCCGCGGGCGTGCCGGCCAATGCGCTGGCGCTACTGCACGGCGCCGGCGAGACCGTGGGCGCGGGCCTGGTGGCCCATGCGCACACCGCGGGCGTCTGCTTCACCGGCTCCACGGCCGTGGCGCAGATCATCAACAAGGCGCTGGCCGCGAAGCCCCTTCCGTCCGCTGGGCCGCTCCCGAGGACGGAAGCGCCCCCTCGGGGGGCAGGAGGCGTACCCGCCGACGTGGGGGTGCCCTGTCTGCCCGTTCCCCTCATCGCCGAGACGGGCGGCCTGAACGCGATGGTGGTGGACTCCACCGCGCTGCCCGAGCAGGTCATCGACGCCGTGGTGCAGAGCGCCTTCCGCTCCGCCGGCCAGCGTTGCTCGGCGCTGCGCCTGCTGTGCGTGCAGTCCAGCATCGCCGACGGCGTCATCGAGATGCTCAAGGGCGCGCTGCAACAGCTGCACGTGGGCGAGCCGGCCCGGCTGGCCACCGATGTGGGCCCGGTCATCGACGACGAGGCCCATGCCGGCATCGAGCGGCATGTCGCGCGCCTGAAGCGCGACGCCAGGCTCATCGCCGAGGCCCCGGTGGCCCAGGCGATGCCGCGCCAGATCCGCCCCGTGGCCTTCGAGCTGGACCGCATCGACCAGCTGGGCGAGGAGATCTTCGGCCCGGTGCTGCACGTGGTGCGCTTCGACGGCGGTGTGGACGAGGTGGTCGAGCAGATCAACGCGCTGGGCTACGGCCTCACGCTGGGCATCCAGACCCGCATCGACAGCCGCGCCGAGCGCCTGGCCGACGCCGCGCGCATCGGCAACGTCTACGTCAACCGCAACATCATCGGCGCGGTGGTGGGCGTGCAGCCGTTCGGCGGCGAGGGCCTGTCCGGCACCGGCCCCAAGGCCGGCGGGCCCGACTACCTGCGCCGCTTCTGCGCCGAGCCGCAGCTGGACGCGGCCGCGCCGCCGCTGGCCCTCGATGCCCGCGCCGACGCGCTCGCTGTCGCCGCCGATCCCGCCTGGGCCGGCACCCCGCTGGCCGAGCGCATCGCCACGCTGCGCCGCGCCGCCGACACGCTGGACGCGCCCGCCGCACTGGCGCTGCGCGGCCTGTTCACCGCCGCGCAGACGCGCCTGGCCGACGTGCAGCTGCCCGGCCCCACCGGCGAGAGCAACACGCTGCGCCACCATGCGCGCGGCCTGTTCGCGGTGCTGGGCCGTGCCGATGCGGGGGCGGCCGGCCTGGCCGCCGCGGTCAGCGCGCTGCTGGCGGGCAACAGCGTGGTCTGGCTGGGCGGCGACGAACGCGCGGCGCAGGCGCTGCTGCGCGCCGGCCTGCCGGCCCGGGCGCTGACGCTGCTGCCGGATGCGGCGCTGCCGGGCGTGCTGGCCGCGCCGCAGCTGGCCGGGGTGGCGCTGGCGTCGTCCGACGCCGCCGCCGCGCATGCGCTGGCGCAGGCCCTCGCGGCCCGCCCGGGCGCCATCCTGCCGCTGGTCACCGCGGCCGGCCATGTCGACCAGCTCTACCGCTTCACGGCCGAGCAGACGCTGACCGTCAACACGGCGGCCGCGGGGGGGAATGCGGCGCTGCTGGCCGGCGGGCACTGAGGCGCTGACGGGGGCACGCCCTCAGCGCCACCGGGCGGCGGCCCGGTCCAGTGCCCTGACACCGTGACAGGCCAGCAGTGCCGCGGCGGCGGTCACGGCCAGCATCGCCGCCATGTGCACCGCCACGGCCGCCAGCGCCAGCAGCAGGGAGCCCGAGGCGGTGATCTCCCGCGCCGGCGACGCGCTCAGGCACAGCGGCAGCAGCGCCGGCAACAGCATCAGCCCGCTGCCCTGCAGCGTCGCGACGATGAAGGACCACAGCGCCAGGCCGGCATGGCCCTGGCGCCGGCGCCACAGCCGCAGCGCCAGGACCGCACCGCCCACCGCGGCCAGCAGCGGCAGGGCGTCGATCGCCAGGCCCAGCGCCACGGCCACCGCGACGGCCGCGACCGACGCCGCGTGCCCCAGCGCCAGCGGCGCCAGCGCGCGCAGCGCGGCCCGGCCATCGGCTGCGCGCCCGCCGCAGGCCGCGGCCAGCGCCCAGCCGTTGCAGGGGTTGAGCCCATGCAGCGCGCCGGCGCCGGCCACCAGCAGCCAGGGCCACAGGCCGGCCATCGCCGTCAGCCCGCGGCGCCGCCGCAGCAGGCTGCACCCGCCGGCGCGTCCTCGTAGCGGTCGTGATGCCGCACCCATGCCATCGTGTAGCTCAGCCCCGCCTCGTCGCGGCCCCTGGGCGTCAGGTCGACAAGGGGGTAGGTGCCCATCATCACTTCCACGCCGCGGCCGAAGGTGGAGTAGGTGTGGAAGACCTGCCCTGCATCGTCCTTGCAGAACACGCTGATGCCCGGCGCCTCGGTCTGCGGGAAGGGCGTCATGTGGAAGTTGTAGAAGACCTCACCGTCGACACGGTCCTCCGGTTCAAAGCTGACATGGAAGTCGCGGTTGAAGTCGCTGCCGTGCGACGAGGCCCAGTCGAACTTCCAGCCCATGCGGGCCTTGAAGGCCAGCAGCTCGGCCAGCGGCGCGCGCGACACGACCAGCAGCGCGATGTCGCGGTGCGCCAGGTGGATGGCCATGCCTTCCAGGTGGTCGGCCATGAAGGAGCAGCTCTTGCAGCCCTGCTCCCAGCCCGGGCCGAACATGAAGTGCTGCACCAGCAGCTGGCGCCGGCCCTGGAACAGCTCGCTCAGGCGCCGCGGTCCGTCGGCGGTGTCGAACGGATAGTCGGTGTCCAGCTTCACCCAGGGCAGCGCGCGGCGCTCGGCGGCGATGCGGTCCTGCAGCTGGGTCAGTTCCTTCTCGTGCGCGAGCAGAACTTTGCGGTCGGCGATCCAGCGGTCGCGCGTCACGGTGGGGTGCTTGTCGAAGTTCATCAGTCGCTCCTGGGGGTTGAAGGCGGGCATGCGGCAGCTCCACCCGGGCGCGGGTGGGTGTCTGCGTCAGGGGAAATCGGTGGTCGTCGGGCCGAGCGCCGGGCCTGTCTCTTATACACATCTCCGAGCCCACGAGACGGACTCCTATC
>CAXDTK010000068.1:0-20064 GCA_963992225.1 uncultured Comamonadaceae bacterium
GGCGTCTCGGTCTCATTGGCGCGATCACTGCCATCGGCGTGAGGATCCTCCACACTATGCGCGTGCCGATCCGGTGCGATCTTGGCGTTGTCATCATCATTGCTGGCGCTGGCCAGCGGCTGCGCGCAGCTGCCACGGCTGCCGGCGGATGCGCCCCTCGCCGAAAGGGTGGCAGTCTTCCGGGCGGAGGCCGAAAAGGTGCTGGCGTCGGTCGATCCGGCAGGGCCGGGGCTGACGACGCCGCGCCTCGCGACGTCGCGGAGGCGCTCAATTTCGGTACCACCCGGCTGACCAACGGCATCCAGTTGCACGTCGTGGGACCGTTGGGCATCCACGGCTCAACCCATGATGTGAACCAGCTGCTGTTGGAACTCCTCGCAGGCCGCGTGCTGAAACCGGCGACGGTGCAGGCCATGACCAGCCCAAAGTCCCGAGCGCCGACCTTCGACAACGGCGAGCAGTACGGCTACGGTTGGGCCGTGCCGCCCTCTGACAAGCCGGCGGCGACTTTCGCGCATCTCGGCGAGAAGGACGGCTTTCGTTCAGTCGCCTTCGTTGACATGGCCAGCGGCGTTCAATACGTCATCCATTGCCAATGGCGGCGACCCTGCGGCAAAGGCCAGGGACAAGATCCGCTTCCTCATTCAAACCTATCTGCAATGGCCTCGGAAATCATGAACAAGCCCGCGCTCAAGGCCGGGCAGGGCCTCCTGCGCGACGGTCGACAAAGTCATGGTGAACACTAGCTCCGTCGGGTTGAGGCTGTATGCACCCACCGTGCAAGACGTCCTGGAGCCGACATCGGCCACGGCCGAGTGCGGCGTCTTCGGTAGCTTCTGCACCTGGGGGCCTCTGCGCGAAGCGGACGTCAGGCTCAGCGGCCTGCAGGCGAGCGACTCGCGGGGCTAGCTCTACGGCGATGGCAGTCGGGATCCGGTCGCGGCGAACGGCGGCGCGGGTAGCGTTACGCTGCGATGGCACTGGCTCGAGCAACGCCGAGGTGTAGACCAGCTACACACCGGCTGCGGCCAACCCAACTGGGGACGCGGCCGCACGATGCGCCACGACTGTCGTAGGAGAGCTCCAGCGCGCACGAGAGGCGCGCCGCAATACGCCAAGGCCTTGACACTTTATCTGAACGCCTCGCATGCCGAGAGGCTCTTTGCGATCGTTGCCGCTCGCAGAAGTTCTGTTGCTCGGTACACTCGACTGCGTGAGACGCCTCTTCGTCATCTTGTTGATGATCGTTCTACCGGTGCAGTTCGCCTTTGCAGCTGCGTCGGGGTATTGCGGCCATGAGAGCGGCACTGCGGCCAAGCACATTGGCCACCACGAGCACCAGCACTCCGGCCAGACGCAGGCGAAGGAAGCCAAGGCTGCCAGCCTGTCTCACGCCGACTGCGAGATGTGCCATTTCGGATTCAGTGTCCCAAGCGTAGAAGTACAGATCGCGGCGTACGTGTCGCTTGGTCAGAATGTCTTCGCGGAATCGCTGGAACACCCATCGCACATTCCTGCGCTGCCAGAACGACCTGACAGATCTCGCGCCGCCTGATCCGGCGAGACGCGCGCTTCCAAACCTCTTCTCTGACCTCGACGACGTCTCGTCGGATTCCCTCGTTGGTTTCTGCCACTAGGAGAATTCGATGCGAAGGTGTTCGCTGGCGGTCGCCAGCGTGGTGCTCTTGGCCGCCGCGCTGTGGTGTTCGGCCGCTACGGCACGACCGGTGTTGGTCGCGGCTGACATAGAGCGGGTTGAGCTACCAATGGCGCTTTCAGCGCAGTCGTACGTGACCGTGATCACGGCACGCGTCGCGGAGCGCGTTTACGGCTCCATAGCAGCTCCTGCTCAGCCTTGGATCGCACGCAGTGCATGTTCACCGACCAGTCGACCCCTAGGCGAGGCCCGCGAGGAGACGCTCGGCCATCGAAGGCAACCAATGTCAGCCATGCATGAGGTGGGATCAAGCCCGTAGCGCGAGGTTGACGAGCTCACGCTATGCGCTGGAGGGCGCACGGCCTGCTGGATCTGCAGCGCCTCACCTACACATTTGAAGAAATCACTGACCCGGCGCGAGAAAACCGTGCCGAAAACGGAGAGAAACATGGGATTCTTGGATCGACTTTTGAAGAACGGAATGGGCGGCCACGGCGGCGGCCATCACGGCGGAGCGCGCTCACACGGCGGAGGGCATGGCGGCCACGGGGGTGGCTACTACCCGCCTGCACCGAGTGCGCCGCCCCCGGGCGGCGCGTCCGCTGGCGCCAGCGGACTCGTCTGCGCCAAGTGCGGCGTGCAGGGCGCGCCGGGCGCGCGCTTCTGCGGCGGATGTGGCGGTCAACTGGTGGCTGCTACCTGTCAGGGCTGCGGCACCGCGCTGGATCCAGGCGCGCGTTTCTGCAACCAGTGCGGCAAACCCGCGCCGTGACGACCATGCGCAGGCGTGCCGCCATTGCGGGAGTTTTGACCATTGGCGGTCTTCAACTGTCCGGCTGCGCAGAGCGCCCGCTCAGGCCGCCCGACGATCGCTACTGTTTCCACGCCATGAAGCGTTCCGGCTCGAAGCCGACTTGCACGCCAGGCCCGGTCCCCGATCTTGCTGTGGACGCGAAGGTTAAGCTGTTCGAGCCGGTGCCGGGCAGCTTGGTCGTCTACGTGGTGCGCAGACGCTGGGGTGACACTGCTTACGCGGTCAATGTCGCCGTGGATGGCGGAGCACTGGTGGCAACCACACCGGCGTCGTTGGTCAGGCTGGTGGTTGCACCGGGCATCCATCGACTGAGCTTTGAATGGAAGAAGGGCAAGGGAGAGCTTGATCTGCGCGGAGACGCAGGTCAGGTCCTTTTCGTTGAGCTGATCGGGAGCCTGTGGTTTTGGAACGAGTGGTACCGCTTGGAAATGGGCGACTCCTCCGTAAGGGACCGGGCGTTGAAGAGTCGTTTGGTTGCCGACGTGAAGGTGGGTAAGCGCGAATGATGGAAAAAAGGCGAGATGAACCCGATCAACTCGACAAGGTGCCAGACTTTCCAGCCGAATCCGCAGCCGCGCATTTCGAGGCGATCGGCAAGGCGATCGGGGACGTCGACGTGATCGTCACGGGCCTGCTGGAGAGGGTTCCACCTTCCAAGCCCTGGCAACGTCAGTTGCGGGGCTACTTGCATGACGCGGATCGGCACGTCGAGATCCTGAGGTTGGCAATTTCCTTGGAGCACGACCTCTCGGAAATTCACGAGGCCGCGTGCAAGCTCAAGCGAGTCTTGGAGCTTGCCAACGTTCAAATCGCGACTGGACGCGCTGATGGTCGGACGAGGAACGCGTTGCTGGTGGCCTACCGGAACGCGTCGCTCTTGAGCTCGCTACTGGCACCTTGAGCGATCAACACGCCGGCCCACTGTCCCAGAGGAAGATTTTGATGACCGATCCCAAATCTACAGCGCACGAGCGATATCACGCCGCCATGGTCGAGGTGAAGCGCCGTTTGCGCGCTGTTACCCGCATCCAGGGCGCGAAGAAGCCTCGCACGTTGACGTTAGACACCGACAACGAGTTCATGTGGTTGCAAGTGCGCAAGGTCGTGGAGCTGGTGACATTCGCGAGCATCTCTTCAGACGAGACGCGGTACGCCGCTTTGCGCGCCGAGGCCAAGGACAACCCGGACTACACGCGTGACTGGAGGGTCGGCGACATGCTGAAGCGGCTAGCCAAGATCACGCGGCACTTTTTGCCCATCCCGATTGGCAACGTGCAGGTTGTCAACGAGGGCAGGTGGCATTTCGATGCTGGCCAGGAGAAGCAAACTCTGGAGCGTTTTGTCGAGATCTACGAGCGGGCAGGGGAGCACCTGCATGTGCCCAACCCGTTCGGGGAGGCATCGCTGGTCAGGCACCATGAACTGCTGGTCACGTCTCGAGCGCAGTTGGTCGCGGACGTCGAGTACTTGACGAACGTGCTCTGGACACATGCCAAGGTCGGACTGGAATTCGATCCGCATACCAGCGAGCCGCGAGACGCAGCCAACCCGATTTCGGCATGGCTGGTCAGACTCGGAAATCTCGACAACGATGACGTGCACATCGTCCTGGCGGAAGGCGTCGACACACCCGCTAACCACGAGGCGCGGCCAAGCGAGGAGGCAGCCCCATGACGCAGCAGCCAGGCCTGCCGCAGTCGGCGTTGTGGCAGAACGACTTCACGGCCGACAACATCATCGACTACGCCCGGGCATCGCGCGCTCTGTCTGCGTACATCCGGGTTCTGTTCATTGACGGCTACAAACACTTGGTGGTGCCAAGCCGTGGATCTGTCCCGTTCATCCAGGCGGCAGAGTCCGCGTGGCGACTCGATGCGCGTTCGCTTCCAACGTTGGAACAGCGCCTGAAAGAGATGGGTGCATTGGCCACATCGCCATTTCTGCAAGAACTGGTCCTGCCTTTCTCTGCCGACCCGCAGGACGCGACCCAGACCTCGGCGGCGATACGACGCTATTGGAGCCGGGTCCTGGCCGCCATCGTGCGGCGGGACGGCACCGATCCCTACCTGACGTTCTACAAGACACTGGTTGAGCGCCTGGCCAAGCGCTCCTGGTTGGACGCGCTGCCGAGTAAACTGCCCGAGGAGAAGTTCATCTTCGTCGACACGGTCGTTTCGGGCCGCGCCATTTGCGAGATCTTCAAGGCTTTTGACGAAGTTGGCCTGAAGCAGTGCCAGTTCATCCTGATCGTTGATGCGCGGGGCGCTGAAGTGGCTCCTCAGTACCAGCGCGTCATCGAGGAGATGTGTGCGCGCCAGCGCTGCACCGTGATCCCGGTAAATCGGCTTTTTACGGAAGACCGTGGACCGGCTGTGAGCGGGATCTGGAGCACCGTGTATCCCCAGGTGCTCGACGGCGTGCGGCAGAGGTTTGAATGGGCGAGGGATGCCTACGGCGCTGGCACGTTCTATCACCGGGTGTCCAGCTCACAGGTCAGGCTGCGGGAGGGTATCGGGACGATCGAATACAACATGCCAGTCACGCGCATGATCGCGTCGCTGTCGATAGGCATCTCGACGGCGGTCAGGGCTCTCGGCGACGCAGATGCCGCTGAACGAAAGCTGGCAGAGACTGTCGGGCGAGAGTTCGAAGGCTTCGAGGAGATGGTGGATGAACGCCGAAACCAGATTGAACTGGACCTGCGGAGGCAACTCGAATACCAGCTCATCGGCTTGCGTGAGACGGTCGAGAAGATGAAACCTTACAGCCCCTTGGACAAGCAGACCACCCGGATTTTGGCGGAACCCCGCGTGCTCGAGGCGCATCCCAACGCCGTTGTCGATGTCTCCAGTTCCCACCTCGTGAGGGTGACGCTGCCCAAGGAAGAAATCGCCGACTTCTTGCGGCAGGCCGAGCGCGATATTGCCCTCGAGAGGGATGTGCTGGACGATGACTGGTTCAGGTAGCGGGGCAGCCGGAGTCCGCGGCGCGGAGTGCCGGGGTAGATAACAGATTTGTAATGGGACGGGCAGGGATCCCGTCGAGGTCGGATTTCTAAAGTTCATTCCATGGTGAACGTCTCAGGTGGCTCCCCCCGAGCGACCCGTCCACCGAACAAGGAATTCTCATGAACCGCACCTCGTCTGCCTCCGCCCTGATCGCCAGCCTCCTGTTCGCCGTCGGCGCCGCCCAGGCCGCCACCGCTGCCAACCAAGTCATGCTCAACGGCAAGTCCGTGCACGGCGAAACCGTCGCCGCCACGCCGTCCGCCCGTGTCGTCAATGTCGATGCTGGCAAGGCCATCAACGTCAACTGCGGTGACGTGGTGACTTTCCAAAGCGCTGGCAAGAGCTTCACCTGGAAGTTCAACTCCGCCACCCACCGCGCCCTCGATGTGCGCGACATCGCTCCTCAAGGCTTCACTGACAAGAAGCAGATGGTCTACGTGTCCAGGAACGAGGGCGAAGGCGCCTGATATCGGCTGGCTCGGATCCGCGGGCGGGACCGGGCTGCGGATCGAGGAGACACCTTCCTGTAAGGCAGAGCAACCGCGCCTTGCGAACGATTTCACCGAATCGGAAATCTCCGATTCACCCTCGATTCACAGTTTCAAGACACAATCCGGTCCATGCGTCGCTGGCTGACCATCCTCCTGCTGTTTGTGCTGCCCGTCCAGTTCGCCTGGTCGGCAGCGGCAGCCTATTGCCAGCACGAACAGGTGCCGGCCAAGACGCACATCGGGCATCACGTCCATGAGCATGAGGCCGCCGCAGACGCTGGATCCAAGGCATCCGGCAAGCATCTCGGCGACAAGTCGGCGTCCAAGAGCATCAAGCTCGTGGGCGACAACGACTGTGGGTACTGCCACCTGAGTTTGGCGAAGCCACTGGTGTCCGTCGCGATGACGTTCGACGCCCGAGCTGTCTTCATCGTGGACACCGCGTCCAACCAGGCCTTCCGTTCGCGCGGGCCGGACCTCCTTGAACGCCCCAACTGGCGCATCGCCTGATTCGGCGAGCGCAGTCACTTTCCTCCCCCTTTCCTGACCGATGCGGCCCTGACCGCATCACTGCACTCGCCGAAGACCTCGCGTTGTTCCTACAACCCTGGAGTTTTCGATGCGCAGAACATTCGTGCCGCTTGCATGCGCGGCACTCATCTCATCCCTTGCCCAGGCACAGTCGCCTGGGTCCGTCTCGCCCGTTGCGGCTGACGCTCAAGTTTCCCAGGCCTCGGTCGCGGGCCCCGCAGCCGTAGCACCGCAGATCGCGCCGCAAGCTCCGTCACAGGTCGCACCTCTGAACCTGCGGTCCGCCGTTGACACGGCGATGGCACAGAACCCAGCGCTGCGCGCCGCCGCGGCTGAACTGGATGCTAACGATGGCACGGTGCGGCAGGCAGGCCTCATCCCCAACCCCGTTTTGGGCGTGGACCAGGAGGACCTCAAGTCCGGTACCCGGGTCACCACGGTGCAGCTCAGCCAGACGCTGGAGACGGGTGGCAAGCGTGCCGCCCGCGTCGATGTGGCGCAGCGTGGGAAGGACATCGCGGCGCTTGATCTGGTCGCAAGCCGCGCTGACGTGCGAGCCTCGGCCATTCAGGCGTTCTTCGACGCGTTGACCGCCCAGGAGCGTGTGAAGGTGGTCGAGGAGTCCCTGCGCATCGCCAACAGCGGTGCAGACGCTGCAACGCGTCGGGTGACCGCCGGCAAGGTATCCCCTACCGAAGAGACTCGCGCACGGGTTGCAGCATCAACGGCCCGTATTGATCTGCGCCAGGCCCAGGCTGAAGCCTCCGCAGCGCTTCGTGCACTGTCCGCTGTCATGGGTGTGCCAGACGGCTCCATCCAGCGCTTGGACGGCAATGTCGATGCGCTGCCCGTCGCCCCCTCGGCTCCCGACATCATGGCCCGCTTGCCCGATGCTCCGGCGGTGCGACGAGCCCTGCTGGAGGTGCAACGTGCGCAGGCCACCTACGGCTTGGCGCGTGCGAACGGCGTTCCTAACGTCACTGTGGGCGTCGGCGCTCGCCGGGCGCAGGACCTCGGCCGCAATCAGCCGGTGTTCAGTGTCTCGGTGCCGCTGCCGTTCTTTGACCGCAACCAGGGCACACAGCTCGAAGCCCTGCGTCGCCGCGATGCCGCCCAAGCCACGGCACAGGCCGAGGAACTGCGCCTGCGCTCTGAGTTGTTGCAGATGTCAGACCTGCTGCAGGCCCGCAAGGAAGAGGTGGAAG
Organism: uncultured Comamonadaceae bacterium; assembly: GCA_963992225.1. GTDB lineage: Bacteria > Pseudomonadota > Gammaproteobacteria > Burkholderiales > Burkholderiaceae_C > Pelomonas. Next base: position 7,707 of record CAXDTK010000068.1, read on the forward strand.
CCCTGCGCAGGGAAGTACTTCCTGGCGCGCAAAGCGCCTACGAGGCAGCCAAGACCGGCTTTGAGCTCGGCAAGTTCAGCTTCCTGGATGCCCTCGATGCCCAGCGCACATGGCTTCAGGTCCGCAGCCAGTACTTCACGGCGGTGGGGCAGGTCCACCGCACGGCCGCTGAGATCGACCGCCAGCTCGGCACCACCACCGCCGACCGCCCCTGACAGGCAATCCAACTTCGAGATCGACGATGAAATTCAAGCAAAACACCACCGAGGGCGTGCGCGCCTCGCTCGGCAAGAAGCAGATGATCGCCATTGCGGTGGTCCTGGCGCTGGGCGCCGCAGGTACTTTCGCCATCCTCCGCATGGGCGGCAGCGCGCCTGCTGCCGAAGAGAAGGGGGATGCCCACGGCGAAGCCAAAGGCCATGGTGACGATGAGCACCACGGCGAGGCAAAGGGCGAGAAGGGCCACAAGGACGCTGACAGCCATGCCGACGGCGAGCATCACGAGGAGGCAAAGAAGGGCGCCAACGGGGGCGAAGTTCTCGGCTTCCAAAAGGGATTTTCCGTTGAGATGCTGCTTGCCGAGGACGGCGGAGCGCCACGCATCAAGGTTTGGGTAACGAACGCTGGCAAGCCGGTGAAGGTCACTGCGGAGCAGGTGACCCTCCTGCTGGAACGACCCGGCCAGGATCCGGAGAAGATCTCCTTTGCGGTGCAGGGTGGCGCGCTCGTGAGTGCGAAGACCATCGAGGAGCCTCACCTGTTCAAGGGCGCGGTCAGCGTCCAGACGGGTGAGGGCGCGCTGAGCTTCCCCTTCGAGAAGGACGAGGGCGCCGTCACGCTGACGGCCGAGCAGATCAAAACGGCCGGCGTTTCCATCGAAAGCTCGGGCCCGGCACAGATCCGCACGGCGCTGCAACTGCCCGGCGAGATCGCGTTCAACGAGGACAAGACGGCCCACGTGGTGCCGCGCGTTGGCGGCGTGGTCGAGTCGGTCTCCGTCTCGCTGGGTCAGCAGGTCACCAAGGGCCAGGTGCTTGCGGTCATCAGCAGCGCCAGCGTGTCCGACCAGCGTTCTGAGCTGCAGGCCGCGCAAAAACGCCTCCAGCTGACTCGCGCGACCTACGAGCGTGAGAAGCAGCTGTTCGAGCAGCGCATCTCGCCTCAGCAAGACGTGCAGCTGGCGGAGCAGGCCATGCGTGAGTCGGAGATTGCAGTGGCCAACGCGCGCCAGAAGCTCAACGCCATCGGCGCCTCGCCGGACTCTTCCGCGCTCAACCGCTTTGAGCTGCGTGCGCCTTTCAACGGCGTGATCGTCGAGAAGCACATCGCCTTGGGCGAACAGGTGCGTGAGGACGTCAACGTCTTCACCATCTCAGACCTGCGCTCGGTCTGGGCGCAGATCAATGTCCCGGCGAGCAGCCTGCCGCAGGTGCGCATTGGCGAGAACGTCACCATCCGCACGACCGCCTTCGAGCAGACGGCGATCGGCAAGGTCGCGTATGTCGGCGCGCTGATCGGCGAGCAGACGCGCACGGCGCAGGCGCGCGTGGTCGTCGACAACCCGAAGACCGCCTGGCGTCCGGGCCTGTTCGTCAATGTCGAGGTGTCCGCCGGCGAGACCCAGGCCCCGGTCACCGTGACGTCGGATGCCGTCCAGACGATGGAAGGCAAGTCGATCGTGTTCGTGCGCACCGCAAGCGGCTTCGCGCCGGTCCCGGTTGAACTGGGCCGCAGCGACGGCAAGCGTACCGAGGTCAAGTCCGGGCTGAAGGCCGGAGCGCAGTACGCCAGCGCTGGCGCCTTCGTCATCAAGTCCGAAGCCGGCAAAGCGTCGGCTTCGCACGCGCACTGAAAGAGGCGTCCACATGTTTGAACGCATCATCCGTTTTGCCATCGAGCACCGATGGCTCGTCATGCTGGCCGTGTTCGGCATGGCCGCGCTGGGGGCCTTCAGCTACCAGAAGCTGCCCATCGACGCGGTCCCCGACATCACCAACGTCCAGGTCCAGATCAACACCAAGGCGCCCGGCTATTCACCGCTGGAAACCGAGCAGCGCGTAACCTACCCCATCGAGACGGTCATGGCGGGCCTGCCCGGTCTCGAGCAGACCCGGTCGCTGTCACGCTACGGCCTGTCCCAGGTCACCGTCATCTTCAAGGACGGTACCGACATCTACTTCGCGCGCCAGCTCGTCAACGAGCGCATCCAGAGCGCGCGCGGCCAGCTGCCGGCTGGAGTGGACCCGAACATCGGCCCGATCTCGACCGGTCTCGGTGAGATCTATCTGTGGACCGTGGAGACCAAGCCCGGCGCCAAGAAGCCCAATGGCGAGCCCTACACGCCCACGGATCTCCGCGAGATCCAGGACTGGGTGATCAAGCCACAGCTGCGCAACGTCACCGGCGTCACCGAAATCAACACCATCGGTGGCTACGCCAAGGAGTACCACGTCGCACCGGATCCCAGCCGCCTGGCGTCCTACGGCATCACGCTTGGGGATGTCGTCAACGCGCTGGAACGCAACAACGCCAACGTCGGCGCGGGCTACATCGAGCGCCGCGGCGAGCAGTACCTGATCCGCGCCCCGGGGCAGGTCCGCTCCATCGCTGACATTGGCAACGTGGTGCTGCGCAACGAAGGCAGCGTGCCCGTCCGGATCAAGGACGTGGCCACGGTCGAGCTGGGCCGCGAGCTTCGTACCGGCGCGGCCACCGACAACGGCAAGGAGGTCGTGCTCGGCACGGTCTTCATGCTGATTGGCGAGAACAGCCGCACCGTGTCTCAGGCCGTCGACAAGAAGATGGTCGAGATCAACAAGAACCTGCCGGCCGGCGTGCATGCCGTGACGGTCTATGACCGCACGATCCTCGTCGACAAGGCGATCAGCACTGTCAAGAAGAACCTGCTGGAAGGGGCGATCCTCGTGATCGTCATCCTCTTCCTGTTCCTCGGCAATATCCGTGCGGCCATCCTGACCGCCATGGTGATCCCGCTGTCCATGCTCTTCACGTTCACGGGCATGGTGAATCAGAAGGTCAGCGCGAACTTGATGAGTCTGGGGGCGCTCGACTTCGGGATCATCATCGACGGCGCCGTCGTGATCGTCGAGAACTGCGTCAGACGCCTGGCGCATGCGCAGGAGCACAAAGGCAGGCCATTGACCCAGTCGGAGCGCTTCCACGAGGTGTTCCTGGCATCGCAGGAAGCACGCCGTCCGCTGCTGTTCGGACAGCTGATCATCATGATCGTCTATCTGCCGATCTTTGCGTTGGCCGGTGTCGAAGGCAAGATGTTCCACCCGATGGCGTTCACGGTCGTGATCGCGCTGGTGGGCGCCATGATCCTATCCATGACGTTCGTGCCCGCAGCCGTCGCGCTGTTCATCGGCAAGAAGGTCTCCGAGAAGGAAAACTTCCTGATGGGCTGGGCGCGCCGCGCCTATGAGCCGGCACTGCAGCGCGTGATGAACGCCAAGCCGCTGGTGATCACGGTTGCGGTCGTCGCAGTGCTCTTGTCGGGTCTGCTGGCCACCCGCATGGGTAGCGAGTTCGTGCCGAGCCTGAACGAGGGGGACTTCTCCATCCAGACGCTGCGAATCCCAGGCACGAGCCTGACGCAGTCGGTCGCGATGCAGCAGCAGCTCGAAAGCACGCTGAAGGAAAAGCACCCGGAAATCGAGCGCATCTTCGCCCGCACGGGTACCGCCGAGATCGCGTCCGATCCGATGCCGCCGAACATCTCGGACGCCTATGTGATGCTCAAGCCGCAGTCGGAGTGGCCTGAGCCTCGCAAGACGCGCGACGAACTGGCGGCACTGATCAAGGCGGACGTTGAGAAGCTCCCAGGTCAGAACTACGAGTTCTCGCAGCCAATCCAGCTGCGGTTCAACGAGCTGATCTCTGGCGTGCGTTCAGACGTGGCCGTCAAGGTGTTCGGTGACGACATGGACGTCATGAACGAGGCAGCCGGCAAGATTGCTGGCGTACTCAAGGGCATCTCGGGGTCCACCGAGGTCAACGTCGAGCAGACCACCGGCCTGCCGATGCTGAGCGTTCAGATCGACCGGGAGAAGACGGCGCGCTACGGCCTCAATGTCCAGGACGTTCAGGACACGCTGGCGACCGCTGTGGGCGGCAAGGAAGGCGGTACGATGTTCGAGGGCGACCGCCGGTTCGACATCATCGTGCGCGTTCCCGAGAACGTGCGTTCCGACCTGGAAGCGATCAAGCGCCTGCCGATTCCGCTGCCTGCCGGCTCCAACGGCACCTCCCGCAAGTTCATTCCGCTGAGCGAAGTTGCCGAGTTGTCGCTGTCACCGGGTCCGAACCAGGTCAGTCGCGAGAACGGCAAGCGCCGCGTGGTGGTCAGTGCCAACGTCCGCGGCCGCGACATCGGTTCGTTCGTCGCCGAGGCTGAACAGGCCATCCAGCAACAGATCAAGTTGCCTACCGGCTACTGGATGGTCTGGGGCGGCCAGTTCGAGAACCTGCAGTCCGCGACGAACCGCCTGAAAGTGGTTGTGCCGGTGTCGCTCCTGCTGGTCTTCACGCTGCTGTTCGTGATGTTCGGCAATGCCAAGGACGGTCTGCTGGTCTTCACAGGCATCCCGTTCGCACTGACGGGGGGCATCGTGGCGCTGTGGCTGCGTGACATCCCGATGTCGATCTCGGCGGCGGTTGGATTCATCGCGCTGTCGGGGGTGGCGGTGCTCAACGGCCTCGTGATGATCTCGTTCATCCGGAACCTGCGGGAGTCAGGAAAAGGCCTTGATGAGGCCATCTTCGAAGGTGCGATCACCCGGCTGCGACCGGTGTTGATGACTGCGCTGGTCGCGTCACTCGGCTTCGTACCGATGGCGATCGCGACGGGCACGGGTGCCGAGGTGCAGCGTCCGCTTGCCACGGTCGTCATCGGCGGCATCTTGTCGTCGACCGCGCTCACGTTGCTGGTGCTGCCGGTGCTCTACCGGATTGCCCACCGCAAGGACGAGGAAGAGGACGAGACCGAGCCTCGCGCCAAGCCTGATGCGGCGGTGATGGCATGAACGCGGCTTCGAACATCGAAGTGCGTCGGCCGCAAGGCCGTTCGATCACCGGTCCCTTCATCTTGAACGGGGGGCGGCCGCAAGGTCGCCAGACCTCATGAAGATCCTGGTCGTCGAAGACGAAGTCAAGGCGGCCGCTTACCTGCGCAAGGGACTTACCGAGGAGGGCTACCAAGTCGAGGTGGCCCACTCCGGTGTCGATGGGCTCCACATGGCGTCGGTGAACGAGTACGACCTCGTCATCCTTGATTGGATGCTGCCGGGCATCGACGGGATAGCGGTCCTCTCGGCGCTTCGCCACACCCGCTCGGTGCCTGTCCTGATGCTGACCGCGCGCGGTCAGATCGAGGACAGGGTGCGCGGATTGCAGGGCGGTGCGGACGACTACCTGGTCAAGCCGTTTGCGTTCTCGGAGCTGGTGGCGCGGATCCAGGTGCTGTTGCGGCGTGCGAGTGGCAGCCGCGGCGACGGCGAGACGCTGTTGCTGCGGGTGGCCGATCTGGAGGTCGACACGGTGCGCCGCAAAGCGACCCGTGCCGGCCAACGGCTGGAACTGACGCCCAAGGAGTTCAGTCTCTTGATCCTGCTGTTGCGGCGCAAGGGGCATGTCCTCTCGCGCACCGAGATCGCCGCGCAGGTGTGGGACATGAACTTCGACAGCGAGACCAATGTCGTCGAGGTGGCCATCCGGCGTTTGCGCGCCAAGTTGGACCAGCCATTCGAGCGGCCATTGCTGCACACTGTTCGCGGCATGGGGTATGTGATGGAGGAGCGGCCATGAACGCGCTCACAATTCCCGCACCGAGCCTGCGGGCGCGCCTGTCCCGGCAGTTTGCGCTCCAGACCATGCTTGGCCTGAGCCTGGTCTGCGGCGCGGTCTATCTCGTCATCTCCTTGACGTTGGCCAGCCGCCAGGACGACACGCTTGTCCAGAAGCGAGCCACCGTCCAGCGCTTGCTCAACGAAGGGCGAGAGGTCCACGACATCCCGGGCATCAAGCACCTGCTCAGCGATTTCCTGTCGGGTCATGACGACCTGTCGCTGGTCGTGAAGCAGCAGGACGGCACGACCGTCTTCGACAAGAACGACCGCAACCGGCCCGAGGCCATGACCAAGCGGCAGGCTTTCGAGGTACGTCTGCCTGATGAGCTGGGTGGCGCGGGCCGCGCCGAGCTGATCTATGACATCAGCAAGGACGAGAGCCTGCTCAACCGCCTGTGGTGGACGCTGCTGACGGCCGCCATCGTGGGGACGTTTGCGGTGTCCGCGACCGGCTTTGTGCTGGTCAAGCGTGGCTTGGCGCCGCTCAACGCATTGGCGCGCCGCACGTCCGAGCTCGATGCGAGCCGGCTGGATCAGCGCTTGGATGCCACGGGCCAGCCTGAGGAGGTCCAGTCGTTGCTGCTGCAGTTCAACGCCTTGCTGGACCGACTGCAGGCGGCGTACGCGCAGATGGAAGCCTTCAACGCGGACGTCGCGCACGAGCTGAACAACCCGCTGTCTATTCTCATCGGGACCTGCGAGGTGGCCCTGCGGCGTCCTCGCTCCGGGCTAGAGCTGCGCGACACCCTGGCCTCCAACCTGGAGGAGCTACGCCGCATCGCCGGCATCGTCGCGGACATGCTGTTCCTGTCCCACGCGGAGCGCGGCGTTGCGGCGCGACGGTCGTTGCCGATGAGCATGGCTGACCTGGCATCGGAGGTGATCGACTATTACGAGGCGGTGTTGGAGGAGTCAGACCTGCGCGTAGAGGTGCGCGGCGATGCACGTGCCGCCGTTGACACCGGGTTGGTCCGTCGAGCGCTGTCGAACTTGCTGGGCAATGCCACGCGGTATGCCAGCCGCGGTTCGATGATCGAGGTGCGGATATCGCGGATCGATCCACGCCACATCTCCATCGGGGTGCACAACCGAGGCGAGGTGATCGCCAGCGAGCACCTGCCGCGACTCTTCGACCGGTTCTACCGGATCGATCCGTCGCGCACCAACGCCAGCCGGAACCACGGCTTGGGTCTTGCCATCGTGGCGGGCATCGCGCGCATGCACGGGGGCACGGCGACGGCCGAATCGACGGACCAGGGCACCTATATCGGGTTCACGCTGGAGGACGTCGGCGCGCATGGCGCGAGCAACGCCAGTCACGGGGGAGCGGCATGACGGCGCCGATGCATCGGGGAAGAGCTCAGCCATGGTGAAGTTGTTCGAGCATCTGCGCGAGAAGCATCCTGGGTTGGCAACGTACATCTTCGGCAGCTCTGTTTTCGTCATCGTTGTATCGCTGATCCTGCTCATCTATTTCCTGCGCCAGGACCGGGCGAAGAAGCAGCAGAGACGGGAAGAGCGGATCGAGACGCGACGCCAACAGCGACGTCGTGGCCGCCAAAAGCGGTAGCCTCCTACAGAGAGCCGCTGCTAGGATATTTTGGTGCGTAAAGCTGTCGTGATCTTCCTGCTCGCGTTGCTGCCTTTCCAGTTCGTGTGGGGGGCGGCGGCCGGCTATTGCCGGCACGAGCAGGGCAGTGAGGTGAGCCATTTCGGGCATCACCTTCATAAGCACCAGAGCAAGGGTTCGGAGACATCGAACGGCTCGGCGGACAACACCAAGCAGGCCGGTGGCGAGGACGCCGATTGCATCGCCTGCCACATGAGCTGCGCATCGGTGGTCTCCGATGCCAGCCTGAACCTTCGCGCCGCTGAGGTCGAGCACCTGGTTGCGACGACGGCGGGTGCTTACGCAAGACTGTTGGTGCCATCGATAGACCGGCCCAAATGGGTGGCGCTTTCTTGATCTGAGCCCGGAGCTTCGCTTCGGATAACGCCGCCGGCCGCATGGGCCGCGCGACCCAGATCGATCCGCAACGTTCGTCAGGACGCGGGTCGAACCATCAGGCAGCCACCCCAGCCCATCCCCGCGCGCTGGCTGCCGTTTTCCAAGAAAGCGACGCCATTCATGAGCGATACCCAGAAGCTACGGCTGGACCTGCCATTGGTGCTGCCGGACATCCACGGTACCGACGATCCATGCGTGAAGCGGCTGCAGGACAAGTTGGCCGGCCGCCCAGGCATCGACGAGGCGCACGTCACCGGGGTCGAAAAGGGCAAGCCCCAGTTATGCGTGCATTACGACCCCGACGTCATCTCCCTGGGCCGCCTGCGTGAGCTGCTCCAGTCGGAAGGGCTTGCGCTCACGGACCGGTTTGCACATGTTCTGGGACGCGTGAACTTGCCGACGCACGCGCGTCACTCCCAGCGCATCGCCGAGCAACTGCGCTCGCTCGATGGCGTCATCGAAGCGGACGTTTCGCCAGGTGGCGTCGTTCGCATCGAATACGACCGGTCTGCCAGTGATGAAGCCAAGCTGAAGGCGCGCCTGACTGCGCTCGACATCACCCTGGACGGTGCCAATGCCATCGCCCGGTCCGCGCCGACGAAACGGGATGCGCCAGTCGAGCCACCCAAACCAGACGCCAAGGATGACCATGCAGGGCACGACCATGGGGATGCGGGCACGGCCAAGGGCAAGGGCCGGGGCGACAAGGCCGCCGCCCACGGCGAAAAGGGTCACGTGCATGGCAAGGACGAGGAGGGCGGCGAACACAGCCACGAGCACGGCGGCCTGTTCGGCGAGAAGACGGAGCTGATCTTCGCCTTGCTGTCCGGCGTTTTCCTGGTTGCTGGCTGGTTGATCGGGCGCAATGGCAGCGGGCCCGAGTGGCTTGCGACGGCTTGCTACGTGATCGCGTACTTTTTCGGCGGGTTCTACACCGTCAGGGAGGCCATCGAGAACCTGCGGGCGAAGCGTTTCGAGATCGACACGCTGATGCTTGTCGCCGCAGCGGGCGCTGCGGCTCTGGGTTCTTGGGGCGAGGGTGCGTTGCTGCTGTTCCTCTTCAGCCTCGGGCATTCGCTGGAGCATTACGCGATGGGTCGCGCGCGGCGCGCGATCGAGGCGTTGGCAAAGCTGGCGCCGGATACGGCGACGGTCCGAAGGGCGTCGGGGACCGAGGTGGTGCCGCTGGCGAACCTGGAAGTGGGCGACGTGGTCGTCGTGAAGCCCAATGAACGGCTGCCAGCCGATGGCATCGTGGTGGTTGGCACCTCCAGCGTCAATCAGGCGCCTGTCACCGGCGAGAGCGTTCCCGTGGACAAGCGGCCGGTCGAGGACGGCAAGGCCGCGATCGGCAACTTCGAACGCGCAGCTGCCGAGAACCGCGTGTTCGCGGGCACGATCAACGGCGCTGGCGCCATGGACGTGATGGTCGCGCGCAAGTCCGACCAGTCGACCATGGCGCGCGTCGTCAAGATGGTGACCGAGGCAGAAGCCCAACGGTCACCCACGCAGCAGTTCACGGAAAAGTTCGAACGCATCTTTGTGCCTTCCGTGCTCGCCCTCGTCGTCCTGCTGCTGGGCGCCGGCCTCGTCATCGACGAGCCGTTCTCCCAGACCTTCTACCGGGCCATGGCGGTGCTGGTCGCGGCCAGCCCCTGTGCGCTGGCCATCTCGGTGCCCAGCGCCGTCCTCAGTGGCGTCGCGCGCGCTGCCCGTGGGGGCGTCCTGGTCAAGGGCGGTGGACCGCTGGAGAACCTGGGGACGTTGACCTCGATCGCTTTCGACAAGACAGGCACTTTGACTGAAGGCAAGCCCAAGCTCACCGATGTGGTCCCGGCTCAAGGTGTTCCGGAGCAGGAACTGCTGGCCGTGGCATTGGCAGTCGAAGAGCACAGCGACCATCCGCTGGCCGCTGCGATCGTGACCGGTGCGAAGGAGCGCCTGGGTGACAAGGCTGACCTGTTGCAAGCTTCCGACGTCAAGGCCATCACCGGCCGTGGCGTGCAGGCGCAGTTGGGCGGCGAGACGGTCCACATTGGCAAGCCGGTGTTGTTCACTGAGCTGCCGGATTCCAATGTTCCTGCCGACGTCGACGAGGCGAACAAGAAGCTGGTCTCGGAAGGGCGCACCACCATGATCGTGCGCAAGGGCAGTCGCTTCCTGGGCGTGATCGGCGTCATGGACACGCCGCGTCCGGTGGCTGGCCAGGTAATGGCAGAGCTCCGCAAGCTCGGCATCGAGCGGCTGATCATGATCTCTGGCGACAACCAAAAGGTCGCGGAAGCTGTTGCCCAGACGGTCGGCTTGACCGAGGCACGTGGCGACCTGATGCCTGAGCAGAAGGTGGAGGAGATCAAGAAGCTGCGTGAGGAGCACGGCAAGGTGGCGATGGTGGGCGACGGCGTCAACGACGCGCCGGCGATGGCCAACGCGACGGTGGGCATCGCCATGGGCGCGGCCGGCTCAGATGTCGCTCTGGAAACCGCCGACGTGGCGTTGATGGCCGACGATCTGGCGCAGTTGCCCTTCGCCGTGGGTTTGTCGCGTAGCACCAGCCGGGTGATCAAGCAAAACCTCTGGGTGAGCCTGGGCGTCGTTGCTGTGCTGATCCCGTCCACCATCATGGGCCTCAGCATCGGCACGGCAGTGATCTTTCATGAAGGGTCAACGCTGCTCGTGGTCTTCAACGCGTTGAGGTTGCTGGCCTACAAGCCGTTCGACAAGAGCGCCAAGGCGGCAGAGCCGGGAAGTGAATCTGAGAAGAAGGCGTGAGGCGGTCATGTCTGTGAACCAAGAAGACACGCCGTCCGCCGGCTTCCAGGCGTTGGATGACGACGGCGATCTAACCGACATGCTGGGTGAGCTGCGGGTGCTGTTGCCCACCGCCCAGCTGTTGTCTGCCTTCCTGATCGCCGTGCCCTTTGCGCCGGGGTTCCGCAGCATCGTGCAGGCGGAGAAGAACGTGTTCCTGGCGACGTTCATGCTGTCCGTGGCCAGCCTGGTGCTGTTCACGGCGCCTGCGGTGCAGCACCGACTGATGCGTCCGCTGCGTCAGCGCGCCAACTTCAAAGTGCGCGCCAGCCGCCAGATGCTGTTCGGGGCGGCGTTGCTTGCAGCCGCGCTGGTACTCGCCACGCAGTTCGTGCTGTCCGAGGTGCTGGGGCACACGGTTGGCAACATCGCCGCCGGTATCGTCGGCCTGTTGATTGGGGCCATGTGGCTTCTGGTGCCGTTGACCTGGAACCGGAGGCAGTCGGCATGAACGCCCAGCCGTTGTCGCTCGCAGCCGTGATGACGTTTGCGGAGGTGCCCGCCGTGGCAGTCGTCCTCGGAGGCGTCACTGCGGCCGTGCGCACGCCGGGACCGCGAGTGCAGAGTGCCGTCCAGCACATCGCGGCCGGCGCTGTTCGCGGCGCTCGCGACGGAACTGCTGCCCGACGTCGTGCACCGCCGCCTGCCGTGGGTGACGCTCGGCGGCTTCGCGTTGGGCGTCATCGCGATGCTGCTGCTCAAGGCGCTGGCACGCCGACTTGAAGCGCGGGAGGAGAAGACATCTGCGCCGTTGGCACTTCCCATCAGCCTTTTGTTGGCATCGGAACTCGACATCGCTCTGGATGGACTGCTGATCGGCGTGAGCTTTGCAGCCGGCGAGCGCCAGGGATTGCTGATCACGATCGCGATGACGCTGGAGGTGCTGTTCCTGGGCGTCGCAACCGCAGCGGCGATGCGCGGGCCTAAAGCGAGAAGCCAGGTGCTGGCCACCACCATCACCTTCGCCGTGCTGCTGATGGCAGGCGCCGGAATCGGCGCGTACTTCCTCGCGAGCGCCAGCCCGCCCGTGCTGGACGGCGTGCTGTCGTTTGGCGTTGCGGCGCTGCTCTACCTGGTCACCGAGGAGCTGCTGACCGAGGCGCACGAGGTCGACGAGACTCCGCTGCTGACGTCGATGTTCTTCGTCGGCTTCCTGGCGTTGCTGATGATCGAGATGATGGTTTGACTTCGAGCTGACCTCATGGGACGCATGACGTACCTGGCGTCGAATGCCGGGCCGACCCCTGCAGCACCCCGGCCGTTCCTGGCCTCAATGTCGCGGCGGCCGCCGTCCACTCAGCGGCGCGGGTCGGTGATCGCCATCTTGAACTCCTTCAACTCGTCGTCCAGCGATGCCACGGCGAGCTGATGAAGGATGGAATTCTGGGCGAATGACGCGCGCTCGCGGTCCATGTCGACGGTGTTGCTGTCGAGACCGGTCTGGGATTGCAGTGCGTGCTGGGCGAACTGCAGCGTGCTGCGTGGCGCGACCAGGCTGGGCGCCAGGTGGCCTGGCGACGTGGTCGACATCGGCGCGGCAGGTCGAACCCGACTGGCATCTTCGAGCGCTGCCGAGAAGCTGATGTCACGCGCCTGGTAGTTGGGCGTGTCAGCATTGGCGATGTTGCTGGCAATCAGCGCCTCTGTCTCTTATACACATCTGACGCTGCCG
>CAXDTK010000069.1:0-19970 GCA_963992225.1 uncultured Comamonadaceae bacterium
TAGGAGTCCGTCTCGTGGGCTCGGAGATGTGTATAAGAGACAGCGCCCTGCCTGCGCCTGCCCACTTCATCGTGTTGTCCTGTTCGATTGGCCTTGCCGGCCCCGGCGCATCACCGTCGCGCGGGGCAAAGCGGCGACTGTAGCCATGCGGCCGCGGCCGCGTCGGTGAAGCAACGCAAAGCCTTGGGCCGCCCGGCTCACCTCGCCCCTAACGCCTGGCCCACGCGCGCCATCGCGGCCGGCGTGCGCGCGAGGTTGCGGTGGTTGGTGCCGGCCAGCAGGTGCACGTCCACCGCCGCGCCGGCGGCCCGCAGCGCGGCGGCCAGGGCCAGCGAATGGCCATGGGGCACGCGGGCATCGCGCTCGGCCAGCAGCATCAGCACCGGGCAGCGCAGCCCGCCGGCGGCGGCCACGGAGTCCAGCGGCGAGCGCAGCACCGCCGCCAGCGGCGCCAGCAGCGGGCTGGCGCGCAGCAGCGCGCGGATGCTCTTGGGCGGCGTGATCAGCACCAGGCTGGCCGGCCCGCCGGGCCAGCGCGCGGCCAGCTGCATGGCCACGCCGCTGCCCAGGCTACGGCCGGCCAGGTGCAGGGCCGCATCGTCCAGCCCCAGGTGCCCGCAGGCCCAGCGCGCGATGGCCTCGGCATCGGCCACGCAGGCCGCCTCCGACGGCCAGCCGCCGCTGCCGCCCAGGCTGCGGTAGTTGAAGGCCAGCAGCGCCATGTCCTCCGGCAGCCAGCCGGCCAGGTCGGGCGTCCAGGCCACATGCTCGTTGCGGCCCCCGAACCACAGCAGCAGCCGGCGCGGCGGCTGCTGCGCATCGGTGGTCAGCCAGCCCTGCAGCTGCACGCCGCCGGGCCGCGCCAGCGTGAGGGCCTCGGCGCGGCGCCTGGCGGCGGCGGGGCCGGGGTCGGTGCGGCGGATGCGCGAGGTGCGGCCGAACAGCAGCTTGCCCTGGCAGCAGGCGATCAGGCCCAGCAGGCCCAGCCAGGCCAGCGTGGCCCAGGCCCACAGAGGCAGCGTGAAGGTGTCGGCGACGGTCGGCATCGCCCCCGACGCTAGCCGGCCGGCGTGACAGCCGCGTGTTGGAGCGCGTCCAGGCGCGCGCGCTGCACCGCGCGGCCGATCTCCGCGCCCTGGGCGCCGCGGGCCATCGCGGCGGCGCTGACGGCGGCCAGGTCCACCGCCTGCGTGGCGGCCAGGTCGGCCAGCAGGCGCGGGCGCTGCGGATAGTCGCGCTCCTCCAGCCCCAGGCGGCCACGGGCATCGCATTCGCAGGCCAGCAGCGCCTCGGCGAAGCGCTCGGGCCGCCGCCAGGCGTCGCAGCGCTCCAGCAGGCGCAGCCGCGCCTCGGGGCCGAAGCCGGCGCTCTGGTGCACATGGGTGTGCTCGCGCGCCACCAGCGCGGCCAGCTCGCGGCAGTCGGTCGGCACGCGCCAGCGCTCGCTGACGCCGCGCGCCAGCTTCTCGCTGCGCGCCTCGTGGGCGATGTGGCGCGGCCATTCCTCCGGCCGGGTCGTGCCCTTGCCGAGGTCGTGGCACAGGCAGGCGTAGCGCACCGTCAGCGGCGCGCCCAGCCGCGCGCACTGGTCCAGCACCATCAGCAGGTGCACGCCGGTGTCCACCTCCGGGTGGTGGGCCTCGGGCTGCGGCACGCCGAACAGCGCATCGACCTCGGGCAGCAGCTTGCGCAGCGCGCCGGCCTCGCGCAGCACGGTCAGCATGCGCGAGGGCCGGGCCTCCATCAGCCCGCGCGACAGCTCCTGCCACACGCGCTCGGCCACCAGCGCGTCCACCTCGCCGGCGGCCACCATCGCGCGCATCAGCGCCAGCGTCTCGGGCGCGACCGTGAAGTCGGCGAAGCGGGCGGCGAAGCGCGCCAGCCGCAGGATGCGCACCGGGTCTTCGGCGAAGGCGGGCGAGACATGGCGCAGCACCTTGGCCCGCAGGTCGCGCTGGCCGCCATGGGGGTCGATGAGTGCACCGCTGCGCTCGTCCTGCGCCATCGCGTTGATCGTCAGGTCGCGGCGCGCCAGGTCCTGCTCCAGCGTCACGTCGGGCGCGGTGTGGAAGGCGAAGCCGTGGTAGCCCGCGGCCGTCTTGCGCTCGGTGCGGGCCAGCGCCACTTCCTCATGCGTGCGCGGGTGCAGGAACACCGGGAAGTCCTTGCCGACCGGCTGGTAGCCGGCGTCCACCAGGTCCTGCGGCGATGCGCCGACGACGACCCAGTCGCGGTCCTGCACGGGCAGGCCCAGCAGGCGGTCGCGCACGGCACCGCCGACGAGATAGGTTTGGAAGGAAGAAGGCATTGGCCGGATTTTGCGTGGCGCCGACCGCGCCGGGACGCTAGCGCCGCTGCGGCGGCAGGCCGTTCAGGGCCGCGACCAGCGCCGCATGGGCGGCCAGGTCCACCGGCCGGTGTTTCGGCTCCGCCCTCGCCGGGTACCGGCCGAGATGGTTGCCACCCCGCCAGTCATGCGCCGGCCGCACCGGCCGGGGCGTGAAGCCGCCGCCGCAGTTGGGGCAGACGTTGCCCAGCAGCCCCTCGGCGCAGGCCGCGCAGAAGGTGCATTCGAAGCTGCAGATGCGGGCGTCGGGCGAGTCGGGCGGCAGCGCCACCGCGCAGTGCTCGCAGCAGGGGCGCAGTTCCAGCATGTCAGGGGCGCGCCGTCCGGTAGGGCTCGTCCTCGACGATGAAGTCCTGCTCGCGCAGCGCGTCCGCCACCCAGTCCTCCACGGCCGGGTGGGCCAGCAGCGCGTCCCGGTAGGCCGCGGCGCGCTCGGACACCGGCAGGCCGAAGCGGCTCAGCCGCACCGCCACCGGCGCGAAGTAGGCGTCGGCCGCGCCGAAGGCGCCGAACAGGAAGGGCCCGGCGCTGGCGGCCAGCGCCTCGCTCCAGGCCGCATCCAGCCGCGCCACGTCTGCGCGCAAGGCCTCGTCCTCGGCCCACAGCTTGGCGCCGACCTCGGGGAAGAAGGCCTCGATGTTCATCGGGCAGACGGTGCGCAGCCGCGTGAAGCCGGCATGCATCTCGGCGCACAGGCTGCGCGCCCGGGCGCGGGCCTTCGGGTCGCGCGGCCAGATGGCGTGCTCGGGATGGCGGTCGGCCACGTATTCGGCAATGGCCAGCGTGTCCCACACGGTGAAGCCGTCGTCCTCCACCAGCACCGGCACGCGCTTGGTGGGCGTGAGGGCGGCGATGCGGCGGGTCCAGTCCGAGCCCGGGCTGAAGTCGAAGCGCAGCTTGACCTCCTCGAACGGGATGCGGAAGGCCGCCAGCAGCACGCCGCTGCGCATGGACCAGGAGGAGTAGTTCTTGTTGCCGATGTAGAGCTTCATGACCCCAAGCCTAGCGGCCCGGCGGTGGCCGCGGGATGAGCAATGCGCAACGGATTAATGCCGCGCGCGCCACGCGTCGAGCCGCGCCAGGCCGTTGCCGGGCGCCAGGTAGGTGGGCAGCACCGCCTCCAGCGAGGCCGGCGTGATGCCCAGCGCCGCCAGCCCGGGCAACTGACCGCCCGGCACGTTGGGCACCGACAGCGAGGCCAGGTTGTCGCGCGACAGCAGCGGCTCGCCGGGCAGGCATTCCATCGCCAGCGCCTGCAGCGCGGCCAGTGGCCCGGGCAGGGCCAGCACGGGCCGCTGGTGGCCGGCGATGCGGCCGGCCAGCCGCACCAGCTCGCCCAGCGTCAGCTCGCGCGGGCCGGCGATCTCGTAGGTCTGGCCGATGGCCTCGGGGCGCAGCAGCACCTCCACCAGCGCGCGGGCCAGGTCCTGCACCCAGACCGGCTGCAGGCGCGCCGCGGCACCGCCCAGCGGCATCAGCGGGAACAGCGCCTGCAGGCGCGCGAACAGGTTGACGCTGTGGTCGCCCTCGCCGAACACGAGAGAGGGCCGCAGCAGCGTCAGCGCCAGGTCCCCGGTCTGCGTGGCCACCTGCAGCACCGCCTCGCCGGCGGCCTTGCTGCGCAGGTAGCGCGACGGCGCCTGCTCGGCCACGCCCAGCGCGCTGACGTGCACCAGCCGGCGCACGCCGGTCGCACCCATCGCGGCGGCCAGCCGCCGCGGCAGCTCCACGTGCACCTGCTCGAACGCCGCCGTGCTGCCCTGCAGGATGGCGATGAGGTTGACGACCGCGTCGTGGCCCGGCAGCAGGCGCGGCAGGTCGGTGAAGACATCGGCCTGCACCACGGTCACGCCGGGCAGGCTCTGCACCGGCTGCGCATGGCGCATGCGCCGGGTCGGCACGGTGATGCGCACGCCCGCGCCCAGGCGCCGCGTCAGCTGCTCGCACAGCGCGCGGCCGACGAAGCCGCTGCCGCCCAGCACCAGCACCGACAGACTCATGACTTGGACTCCTCTGCCGTGGCGGCGGGTGGTGCGTCGCCAAGCTCCGCGGTGCGCGCGCCGGCCGGGCCCACGCTGGGGCCCAGCCGCTGGCGCAGCGAGGTGACCGGCAGGCCCAGCACCTGCGCATAGATGGCGCCGCCCAGCAGCACCTTGCGCACGTAGTCGCGGGTTTCGTTGAACGGGATGTTCTCGGCCCAGACGGCCGCGTCGATGACCGGCCCGTCGCGCCAGCGCGCCGGGCGGTTGGGGCCGGCGTTGTAGGCCGCCGCGGCCAGCGCCTGCGCGCCCTCGAAGCGGTCCAGCACCAGCTTCAGGTAATGGGTGCCGATGCGCAGGTTGAAGTCGCGGTCGTGCATCAGGTCGGGGCTGTAGCTCAGGCCCGCCTTGCGCGCCGTCCACTTGGCCGTGGCGGGCATGACCTGCATCAGCCCGGCCGCGCCGACGTGGGAGCGGGCATCCAGCACGAAGCGCGATTCCTGGCGGATCAGGCCGTAGACATAGGCCGGGTCCAGCGCGGCGCCCTGGGCCTCGCGCAGCAGCTCGGCGCGGTGCGGCGTCGGGAAGCGCTGCGCGATGTCGATCTCCGCCTTGGTGCGCTCGCTGGTGTTGATGCAGCGGTCCCACACCTCGCGGTCGCAGGCCTCCTGCGCGGCAGCCAGCAGCGCGCGGTCCGGCATGCCGCGCAGCGAGAAGTTCCACTCGCGCACGCCCTCGTTGCGCAGGCCCAGCTGGATGAGCTGCAGCGCGCGGCCCAGGCCCGGGTGGCTGCGCGCGGCGCGGCGCTCGTCGGCCGTCAGCGGTGCGGGCGCGGGTGGCAGCGGCGTGGGCTGGCCCAGGTCCTCGGCGGCCAGCCGGCCGAAGTAGGTCAGCGGCCCCGCCGGCGATGCCGTGGCCAGCGTGGCCAGCTGCGCGCGCGCGCCGGCGGCATCGCCCTGCGCCCGGGTGGCGCGGGCGCGCCAGTACTGCCAGGCCGGGTCGCGCTGCTCGGCGGCGCTCATCTGGTCGATGGCGCGCAGCGCCACGGCCGGTGCCTTGGCGCGCAGCGCGGCGCGGGCGTTCCAGGCCAGGGCCTCGTCGCTCCAGTCCAGCTCGGGCGCCAGCACGCGGGCGCGATCGAAGGCGGCCAGCGCGTCGTCCTGCAGCCGCAGCGCGGCCTGGCGGCCGATCTGCACCCACAGCCAGGCCCGCAGATCCTTGGGCAGGCCGGCCCATTTGTCGGTCAGCACCTCGCCGGCCTGGGCCGGGTCGGTGGCGGCCACGCGGGCCAGCGCCAGCGCGGTCAGCTCCGCATCGGCGCGCGGCGTGCTGCGGGCCTTGCGGGTGAGGTAGCGGCCGGCGTTGTCCTGCAGTTCGGCCAGCTTCTGCGCCAGCGGCTTGGCATCCAGCAGCGCGACCGCCTGGCGGGCCGCGCGCGGGCGGCCCTGCTCGGTGGCCAGGCGCGCCTTGGCCCACACCGTGTCGGGCTTGAACAGGCCCGCGTCGACCAGGCCCGCGGCCAGCTCGCGGCAGCCGTCGTCGCTGTCCTTCTGCGCCATCCAGGCGCTGCGCGCGGTGTCGACGCTGATCTTGGCGCCCGCCACATGCTCGGCCAGCAGCGCGTAGCAGGCCACCTCGCGGTCGTCGCGCATCTGGTAGGTCGCATGGTCGCGGCGGAAGTTGGCCCAGTCGCGGCGCCGGCCCAGCTCCAGCAGCCAGTCGTTGCGCAGCCGGTCCTCCACGTAGCTGCCGGGGTAGCGGGCGTAGAAGGCGTCCATCTCGGGCTGGCGCACCTCGGCCAGCCGCGCGTTGAGCTCGAAGTAGTCCACCCAGCCGGCCAGCGGGTGGCCCTGGCTGCGCGCGGCCTCGGCCAGCGCGGCCAGCCGCGGGCGGTCGCGCCTGACCCAGGCCTCGCGGGCCTGCACGGCGAGGTCGGCCGGCGCCGGCTGCGCCCATGCGCCGGTGGTGCCGGCCAGGGCGGCGGCCAGTGCGCACCCCAGGCCCCACCGCGCCATCCAACCCATCCGCCTTGCCACCGATGCCATGCTGTTCCCCAAGCCGGCACTGCCTGAAGCCGGCTATTTGAATTTAACCCAGCGGCCCGCCGCGGCGCAGTGAAAAGGCCATGTTTCGCACCGCGGCGTGGCGGCGTGGGCCTGGGTTCCAATACGCCGCATTCCCGACCCTTGACACCCATGAGCGCTGATCCTGCGGCTCCCGCCGACCGACCCGCCCTGCGCCGCGACCTGCTGGCCGCGCGCCGCGCCTTTGCCGCCACGCCGGCCTTTGCCGCCGCCCAGGCCGCGCTGGCGCCGGCGCTGCACGAACTGCTGGCGCAGCTGGAGCCCGAGCTGCTGGGCGTGTACTGGCCCCTGGCCGGCGAGTTCGACCCCGGCCCGCTGCCCTGGCCGCGGGCGCTGCCGTTCGCGCGCCGCGAGCCGGCTGAGATGGTGTTCCGCCGCTGGGACGGCGCCACGCCCACCGCGCAGGACGGCTGCGGCATCGCCACGGCCAGCGGCGCGGTGGCCGTGCCCGACGTGGTGCTGCTGCCCTGCGTGGGCTTCACCCGCGCGGGCTACCGCCTCGGCTACGGGGGCGGGTATTTCGACCGCTGGCTGGCGGCGCACCCGGGCGTCACTGCCGTGGGCCTGGCCTGGTCCGGGGCCGAGGTGCAGTTCGCCGCCGAGCCGCACGACCGGCCCCTGACCCTCATCCTGACCGAGCGCGAGCTGGTCGCCCCCGACTGAAGGACACCACCCCCGATGCATGACGGCATGACCCTGATCTCGACGCTGGCCGCGGCCTTCGGCCTGGCCCTGGTGCTGGGCCTGCTGGCGCAGTGGGCCAGATTGCCCGCGCTGGTGGGCTATCTGCTGGCCGGCGTACTGATCGGGCCGCACACGCCCGGCTTCGTCGGCGACGTGCACCTGGCGCAGCAGCTGTCGGAGGTGGGCGTGATGCTGCTGATGTTCGGCGTGGGCCTGCATTTCTCGGTGGGCGACCTGGTGTCGGTCAAGGGCATCGCGCTGCCCGGCGCGCTGGTGCAGATGGCCGCGGCCACGGCCATGGGCGCGGGTCTGGCTCACTGGTGGTGGGGTTGGGATCTGGCGGCGGCGCTGATCTTCGGCCTGGCGCTGTCGGTGGCCAGCACGGTGGTGCTGCTGCGCGCGCTGGAGTCGCGCGAGCTGCTGCACACGGGCAATGGCCGCATCGCGGTGGGCTGGCTGGTGGTGGAAGACCTGGCCATGGTGCTGGCGCTGGTGCTGATCCCGGTGCTGGGTGGCGAGGGCGGCAGCGGCGGCAGCGCGCTGTGGCTGACCATCGGCAAGACGCTGCTGGCCGTCGGCGTGTTCGTCGCGGTCATGCTGGTGGCCGGCCGGCGCCTGCTGCCCTGGCTGCTGTGGCAGGTCAACCGCACCGGCTCGCGCGAGCTGTTCACGCTGGCCACGGTGGCCGCGGCCATCGGCCTGGCGGTGGGGGCGGCCGCGCTGTTCGGCGTCAGCGTGGCGCTGGGGGCGTTCTTCGCCGGCCTGGTGTTGCGCGAGTCCGCCTTCAGCGAGCGCGCGGCGCACGAGAGCCTGCCGCTGCGCGACGCCTTCGCGGTGCTGTTCTTCGTCGCCGTGGGCATGCTGTTCGACCCCGCCATCCTCGTCGAGCGGCCGCTGGCCGTGCTGGCCACGGTGGCCGTCATCCTGGTCGGCAAGACCATCGCCGCGGGCGCGCTGGTGCTGCTGCTGCGCTACCCGCTGTCCACCGCGCTGACGGTGGCGGTGAGCCTGGCGCAGATCGGCGAGTTCAGCTTCATCCTGCTCGGGCTGGGGCAGAGCCTGAACCTCGTGCCGCCCGAGGCGACCAGCCTGGTGGTGGCGGGCGCCATCGCGTCCATCGCGCTGAACCCGCTGCTGTTCTCGGGCGTGGAGCCGCTGCGGCGCTGGGTGCTGGCGCGCTCCGGCTGGGCGCGCCGGCTGGAGGCGCGCGACGACCCGCTGGCCGAGCTGCCGGCCGACACCCCGGCCACCGTGCTGGCCGGCCAGATCGTGCTGGTGGGCCATGGCACGCTGGGCACGGCGCTGCACGACTTGCTGGGCGACCGGCCCATGGTGGTCATCGACCGCGACCGCGAGGTGGTGGAGCAGCTGCGCGCCGGCGGCCAGGCGGCCGTGCTGGGCGACGCCGCCGAGGCCATGACGCTGGTGCAGGCCCACATCGCCCAGGCCGCCTGGCTGGTGGTGGCGCTGGCCGACGTGCGCGGCGTGCCGGCGCTGCTGGCGGTCGCGCGCCAGCTCAACCCGCAGCTGCGCTGCGCCGTGCTGGCCCACACCGACGAAGAGGAGCAGTGGCTGGGCGAGGCCGGCGTCAGCCATGTGCTGCGCTCGCAGCAGGCGCTGGCGCAGGCGCTGGCGCGGGTGCTGGCGGCCTGAGGCCGGCCGCCGTCAGACGCTGGCCAGCTGCGCCCGCGTGAGCGCCGCCTGCTCGCGCACCCAGTCCGCAAACGCCTGCACCTCGGGCCGCGCGACGGCGCCGGGCGCGGGCACCAGCCAGTAGGCATAGGGGCTGGTCAGCCGGCCGGCGCGGCCGAAGGGCTCCACCAGGTCGGCACGCTGCAGGTGCTCGTGCACCAGCGGCAGCCGCGCCAGCGCCACGCCCTGGCCGGCCAGCGCCGCCTGGATCTGCTGGTAGGTGAAGTTGAAGTACATCCAGCGCAGCGGCTGCAGGTCGGGCTCGCCCCGCCGGGTCAGCCAGTGCCGCCAGGACAGGAACTCGGCGCTGGGCCGCGGGTCGTCCTCCTCGGTCAGCGCATGGGCGGCCAGGTCGCCCGCGCGCTGCAGCACCGGCAGCCGGCCGCTGCGCGTGGCGTCGGCGTACCAGGGGCTGACGACCGGCGACACGGTCTCCTCGAACATCAGCTCGCCCGCCACCGCCACCTCGGGGCCGGAGATGTAGCGCAGCGCGAGGTCGTGTTCGCCGTCCTCCAGGTCGGCCAGCACGTCCTGGGCCGACACGCGGATGTCGATGTCCGGGTGGTGCTTCTGGAACTCGCACAGCCGCGGGATCAGCCACAGCGACGCGAACGACGCGAAGGTGGTCACGTTGACGACGCGGCGGCCGCGCGTGCGGCGGATCTGGCGCACCGTCTGGTCCAGCCGGGACAGCACCGCCACCGCGGTGGGCAGCAGCACGGCGCCGTCGCCCGACAGCTCCACCTTGCGGGTGCCGCGCAGGAACAGCACGCAGCCGATCTCCTCCTCCAGCGCCTGGATCTGCCGGCTGATGGCCGACTGCGTGAGGCTCAGCTCCTCGGCCGCGGCGCGGAAGGACAGCAGCCGCGCCACCGCCTCGAAGGCACGCAGGGGGCCGACCGAAAGGGGGCGCTGGCGGATCGGCTGATTCATGCGCGGATGGTATCAATCGGCGCGCCGCAATCATTGGACCGCCCCGGGCCGCCTCCGCAGAATCCCGGACATCAACCCAGGAGCAACATCATGAGCGATGCGCAATCCATCTGGCATCTGGACGGCGGCCGGGCCCTGACCCTGGCCGGGGGCGCCGAGGCACGGCGGCTGGCGGTGGCCTGCGGCCGCGTGTGGCTGACGCTGTCGGGCACGGCCGACGAGCCGGCCGAGGACACCTGGCTGCAGGCCGGCGACGTGGTGGCGCTGCCGCCGGGCCAGACGGCCGTGCTGGAAGGCTGGCCCGCGGCCGATTTCGAGCTGCTGGTGCCGCCCGCGTCAGCCGCGGCCGGCCGCGGCCTTCCTGGCCGGCGGTTTTTTGGCCGCTGAGGCCTTTTTGCGGGCGGCCGCCGGCCTGGCCTTGGCGTTGGCCGCGCGCAAGGCGGCCTCGAAGGCCAGCCGCGCCCAGGGCAGCATCAGCGGCGGCGACTCCAGCGCCTCTTCCGGCGGCCGGTAGTAGCTCATCACCATGCGCTCGCCGTCGCGGGTCGCGTAGCTGAAGGGCGGGCAGCCGGCGGCGACGAAGCGCTCGCGGCTGATGTCGTCGGCCTTCAGGTAGAACTGGCCGTCGGCGATCAGCGCCATGAACAGGCCGTCCACATAGAAGCCGCGGCCGCCGAACATCGCGCGCGTGCGCACCGGCCCCAGCGGCGAGAGCAGTTCGATGCAGAGGTCGGTGAAGGGGTCCATGCGCTTGCCAGTCGGTCGGCTGGACGCGAATGTAAGCTCCACCGTCATGGACGCCAACGACCGCGCCGCGCTCCGGCACAAGCTGATCGAACAACGCCTGGCCCTGCCGCACCGCCTGGCCCTGGCCGACGACCTGCAGGAGGTGCTGCGCGTCTGGCTGCTGCGCCGCCAGGAGACCACCATCGGCGCCTACTGGCCCATCAAGGGCGAATTCGACCCGCTGCCGGCGCTGTACCGCTGGAGCGAGGGGCACCCCGAGCGGCGCATCGGCCTGCCGGTGGTCGACAAGGAACACGGCACGCTGCGCTTCCATGTCTGGTACCCCGGCTGCCCGATGGGGGAAGACGCCTTCCACATTCCCAAGCCCAAGGGCACCGAGGCCTTTGAGCCGCAGCTGATGCTGGTGCCCTGCCTGGGCTTCGGGCCCTGCGGCCTGCGGCTGGGCTATGGCGGCGGCTTCATGGACCGCACGCTGGCCGGGATGCAGCCGCGGCCGGCGGCGGTGGGCATCGGCTATGCGCATGGCTTCCTGCCGCTGCTGAAAGCCGGCCCGCTGGACGTGCCGCTGGACGCGATGCTGACGGAAGAGGGTGTCGTTTGGGATGTCCACGCCTGACCGCGGAGAATTCGCCGATGAGCCTCTACACCGACCACCTCGCCACGCTGCAGCAGCAGGCCGAACGGGCGCTGGCGCGCACCGGCCTCGACATGCTGCTGGTCGCCTCGGGCATCGAGAAGTACGCCTTCCTGGACGACCGGCCCTACCTGTTCCAGCCCAACCCGCATTTCAAGCACTGGCTGCCGCTGACGAACCACCCGCATTCCTGGCTGGCCGTGCGGCCCGGCAAGAAGCCGCGGGTCGTCTACCACCAGCCCGACGACTACTGGCATGTGCCGCCCAGCGCACCCAGCGGCGAATGGGTGGACGCGGTGGAGCTGGTCGTCATCCGCGAACCGGGTGATGCTGCGAAGGCGCTGGCCGACTGCGTGACGCCGCGCACGGCCATCCTGGGCGAGGCCGATGCGGCGCTGCCGGGCCTGGTGCCCAACAACCCCGAGCCGCTGCTGAACCTGCTGCACTGGGCGCGCGGCGTGAAGACGCCCTACGAGCTCGAACAGATGCGCGCCGCCCAGCGCCGCGCCGTGCCCGCGCACCGCGCCGCGCGCCAGGCCTTCCTGGCCGGCGCCAGCGAGGCCGGGATCCACCGCGCCTACCTGGTGGCCAGCGGCCACACCGACCGCGACCTGCCCTACGGCAACATCGTGGGCCTGAACGAGCATGCCGCGGTGCTGCATTACCAGTACCAGGACGACAGCCCGCCGGCCGAGCCGCGCAGCTTCCTCATCGACGCCGGCGCGCAGGTGAACGGTTATGCCAGCGACATCACGCGCACCTGGGTGGCGCCCGGCCATGACGAGTTCGCGGCGTTGATCGCGGCGATGGAGGTGGAGCAGCTGGGCCTGGTGGACGAGGTGCGCGAGGGCGTGGACTACCGCGACATCCATTTGAGCGCCCACCGCCGCACGGCCCGCGTGCTGCGCAACGCCGGCCTCGTGAAGATGGACGAGCAGGCCATGGTGGAGGCGGGCGTCACCAAGCCCTTCTTCCCGCATGGCATCGGCCACCTGCTGGGACTGCAGGTGCACGACGTGGGCGGCTTCATGGCCAGCGAAACCGGCGGCGTGGCGGAGAAGCCCGAGGGCCACCGCTACCTGCGCCTGACCCGGCCGCTGCAGGCCGGCATGGTGGTCACCATCGAGCCGGGGCTGTACTTCATCCCCATGCTGCTGCGCGAGCTGCGCGCGGGCCCGCACGCGGCACAGGTGGACTGGGCGGCCGTCGAGCGGCTGTCGCGCTACGGCGGCATCCGCATCGAGGACGACGTGGCCTGCCGCGCGGCCGGCGCGGCGCCCGAGAACCTCACGCGGGACGCGTTCGCGCTGGCCTGATGGACTGGGCGGCGGCCTGGCTGGCGGGCGCCCTGGCGCTGCCGGCCAGCGCGCCGCCGCCGGACGCCGCGCTGGGCCGCGTCGAGGTGCGCGGCGAGGCCGCCACGCCGCGTGAGCACAAGACGCTGGCGCAGCTCTTCAAGGCCCAGGCGCTGTTCGAGCAGTTCCATGCGCTGGCACCGCAGGCCGGGCTGATGTTCAAGCTCCATGCCCGCACGCAGGCCGAGCGCGGTGACGCACTGGCCCTGGGCCTGATGACGCCCGCGGGGCGAGAGCCGATAGCGCTGGATGCGCAGGACCGCTTTGCCATCGACCCGGCGTGGCGGGCGCTGCCCGAACGCACCGAGCTGCGCAGCCGGCTGCCCGACGGCCGCGTGACCTGGCGGCCCGACATCCGCACGCCCGGCTGGCCGGCCGGCGAGCGGCGGCTGGGCGACCTGCGGCTGGAGTGCCGCGTCGGCTTCGACAGCGGCATCGGGCGCGGCAGCGGCCTGCTGGCGCGACTGCTGACGCTGGGCGCCGACGACTGCGCGGACCGCGACTGGAGCCCCAGCCATTTCGCCGACCGGCCGGTGTTCGCGGTGACGCTGGTGCAGGGCGAGCGGCGCCTGACGCTCAGCCACCGGCTGCTGCACGGCCTGCGCGACGGCAGCGGGCGGGACTACGACTGGGGCTATGCGCTGCGCGAGCGCATGTTCCGGCTGCCGCTGGGCGATGCCAGCTGGCCCGACGACACGCGCGTGGTGTTCGAGGCCATGGACGACCCGCCCGCGCCGCCGGACGCGGGTCTGGCCGCGCTGCCGGGCGGCTGGGCACGGGCCGCGCTGGCGCCGGGCCTGTCGCCGGCCGAGGTTGCCGAGCGGCTGGGGCCGGCGGCGGACGACCTGCGCTTCGAGTCCGGCCGGCGGCTGCAGCGCCATCTGCGCGAAGTCCGCACGCCGGCCGGGCCGCTGCGGCTGGAATGGGTCAGCCTGTTCGACGCCGACGACCGGCTGCTGAAGGCGCAGCTGCGCCGCGATCAGGGGCGCGGGTCGCCGTAGAGCACGCCGCGGCCATGCGTGCCGACGTAGACGCGGCCGAAGCGCTTGGGGTCGCCGCTGACCTGCAGGATCAGGCCCCATTGGTGGGCGTCGTCGTTGATGCGCCGCCAGCTCCGGGCGCCGTCGGTGGAGCGGAAGAGGCCGTAGCGGCCCGCCACGACGCCCGCCAGGTACAGCGCCGGTGCCTTCGCGCCCGGCGCGCCGCGGCCGAAGCCGAAAGCGTGGATCTGCGAGACGGCCGGCAGCCGGGTGAACGCGCGGCCGTCGCCGCCGCGGTACAGGCCGTGGAAGGCGGCCAGCCACAGCTCGCCTTCGCGGCCGGGCGTGGCGTACAGGCGGTCCTGCCCGCCGCGGTCGTCGCCCCGGTTGCTGTGGTTGTGCACGCCCGCGGCCGGCCGCGTGACGGGCCCGTCCGGCAGCGCCAGCGGGCGGGCCTGGAAGCTCAGGCCGGCGTCGTCGCTGCCGAACAGCCGGTCGTCGAACAGCGCCATCGCATGGAAGCGCCGCGGGTTCACGCGGTCGGCCACCACGCGGGTGCCGGCGGGCAGGCCCTGCACCGGCGTCCAGCTGTCGCCGCGGTCGTGGCTGACGTGGGGCGTGCCGCCCCGGGGCGTCCAGACCCAGGCCTTGCCGTCGGCCGAGACGGCCACGAAGCCGTCGCTGGCCCCGGCATCGGGCACGCTGGCGGGTTCGCGCCAGGTGGCGCCGCCGTCCAGCGAGTAGCCGAGGTTCCTGCCGCCGTCGCGCGGCTTGCCGATGCGCACGAGCACCTCGGGCGCCAGCTCGGCGCCGGTCACGTCATGCGTGTTGCCGAAGAAGGGCGGCTTGGGGTTGCCGGGGGCGGGCTTGTCGAGGTCCGCATGCACGAAGCCGGAGTAGTCGCCGATGGCCGTCACCAGCGGCACGCCGGCCGTGGGGCTGTGCAGCGCCAGGGCCACGGTCTCCTCGATGCCGGTGCTCATGACGCGCCAGGCCGTGGGCCGGCCGGTGTCGGCCCCGCGCAGGTTCAGCGTCTCCCAGCCGCCGTAGCCGGTGGTGAAGATCGCGTGGTCGGGGTTGGCGGGGTTGATCTTGACGTCGTACAGCCAGTGCAGGTGGGTGTCGGCCACGTAGGGCGCGGCGGCCGCGTCGAACGCCGCGCTGGCGAACAGCGGCTGCCAGGTCGCGCCGGCGTCGGTGCTGCGGAACAGCTCGTCGCCCCGGCCGCGGCCGGCCGTGCTGGCCAGCAGGCGTTGCGGGTCGCGCGGGTCCACGGCTACGGCGGCATAACCGAACGGTTCGGCGGCGCCGGGCCGGGCCGGCGTGATGTCGGTCCAGCTGCCGCTGCGCGGGTCCAGCCGCCAGACGCTGCCGTCGTGCATGCGGTGCGGGCCGGGATCGCTGGCGTAGGCGATGTAGAGCCGCCCGTCGCCGGCCAGTGCGGCGCGCATGGGGCGCTGTGTGGAGGGGCCGCCGGGCACCGGTTGCCAGGAGGCGCCGGCATCGCGGCTGACCCACAGGCTCGGTCGGCCGACGACCGAGACGCCCACGTAGAGCGTCCGGCTGGGCTGGCCGCGCGCGGTGGCGCTGGCGGGGTCGAACAGGATGAAGTTGAGGGTGGCCTTGCCGTCGCTGCCGCCCCAGCTGGGCGGCGGGCCGTCAGATGCGTTGCGCTGCCAGGCGGCGTCGGGGAAGGCGTCCACGCGCTGCCAGGTGGCGGCGCGGTCGGTGCTGCGCCACAGGCCCGCGAAGCGGGTGCCGAGGTAGAGCACACGGCCGTCGCCGGGGTCCACGGCCAGCCGCTCACCGTTGCCGCGCCCGCCCTCGTTGGCCCCCAGCTTGAAGGGCAGGTCGGTGCGCTGGAAGGTCTTGCCGCGGTCGCGCGAGCGCAGCAGCGCGCCGTTGGGCGAGGCCGGGCTGGTGTAGGTGCCGCAGGCCAGGTAGACGGCGTCGGGGTCGTGCGGGTCGACGGCGACGCTCTCGACGCCCATCAGGTTCACATCGGCCAGCGGCAGCCCGTCCAGCAGGGGCTGCCAGCGGCCGGTGGCGGTGTCACGGCGGTAGGCGCCGCCCATGTCGGTGCGGGCGTAGGCCAGGCCCGGCGTGGTGGGATGAAAGACGATGCCGTCCACGAAGCCGCCGCCGACGATGGCCACCGGGCGCCAGTCGTAGCGGGTGGCGGCCTGCGCCTGGGGGGCTGCGGTCGCCGCGGTGGCGCCGGCCAGCGCCAGCAGCGCGGCCAGCAGGGGCTTGATGGGGGTCATGTCTCCAGCACCTTGTCGTGATCCGGTGCGGGCATGCTAGTTTGTTCGCCCGCCGAACAAATACGGTTTACCCGCGGAAACCGCGCGTGGCGGGGCGAGGGCGGGCCGCCGTAGCTCGGCGCCGGCGGCGGTGCGGAGATCACGGTGGGGGACTGCCGACAGCGCCCTGGCCGTGAATACCCACCGTCGCACCGAGTTGGGGCGGACCGCAAAATCGCGCGCCTGCCCGCCGGCATTGGCATGGGTTTGATGGCTGACTGGACAGACCGAGGGTCGCCGGCGGCGTCATGCCGCAGGCCGTGCTGGATGAACAACGGGCGGGTGTCCATCCGCCACCGCAACGAGAGTACGCATGAAGCTCCCCAATCTGCTCATCAAGTCGTTCCTGATCGCCGTGCTTTGTCTGCAGGCCCCCTGGGGTCTCGCGCAGCAGGAACCGGTCAAGGACATCGCCGCAAGACCCGACGATGTGGGCACCCTCGACGGGTTGATGCGCGCCTTCTATGAGACCGTCAACATCGCTCCCACCGAAGCCAGGCAGTGGGACCGAGATCGAACGCTCTACGTTCCCTGGATCCGGTTCATCGGCACGTCGATCGACCGTGACGGCAAGGTGAAGGTCAGCAGCTGGACGCACCAGCAGTATGTCGAGGCGACCGAACCGCTGGTGGCACGTGGATTCAAGGAATGGGAAATTTCCAGAAGGACGCAGAGGTACGGAAACATCGCACACATCGATTCGACCTATGCGGGCGAAGCCGCCGCCGACGGCAAGGTCGACCGCTTCAGAGGGGTGAACAGCATCGAGGCCTACTTTGATGGCGCGCGATGGTGGATCAGCAGCGTGATGTGGATGTCCGAGTCGCCGAACCATCCCATCCCCCGCGTGTACCTGCAGAAGAAATAAGGTGTGCCCGGGCCCGCTGACTCGGGCCGGTGCGGCGCGATCCCGGCGATGCCTGCCGGCGATGCCCGCCGGCAGCTGACGACCGACCCGTCGTTGCCGCGTTGAGCGGGCCCCGCGTCCTGAGCGTTATGGCGCGCGCAGGGCGGCCACCAACCCGTCGCAGGCGGTTTCCACCAGGTCCAGCACTTCGTCGAAGCCCGCGGCGCCGCCGTAGTAGGGGTCGGGCACATGGCGCCTGCCCAGGTGGGGCGCGTAGTCCAGCAGCAGCTTGAGCCGGTGGCGCCGGCCGGGCGGGCACAGCGCCTCGGCCTGGGCCAGGTTGTCGGCGTCCATCGCCAGCACGAGGTCGAAGCGTTCGAAGTCCTGCGCCACCAGCTGGCGGGCACGCAGCGGGCTGAGGTCGTAGCCGCGTCGGCGCGCGTGGGCCTGGCTGCGTTCGTCCGGCGGGGCGCCGACGTGCCAGCCATGCGTGCCGGCCGAGTCCACCTCGATGTCCAGCCCGGCGGCGGCGAGCTTGGCGCGCATGACGCCGTCGGCGGTCGGGCTGCGGCAGATGTTGCCCATGCAGAAGAAGAGGATGCGGCGTGTGCTCATGTCAGGCGCATTGTGTTGCGGGCCGAGCGCCGGGCCGCCCCACGCCGGCCCGCCTTGGGCGATGTGCTGGCGGCTCTATGCCGCAAGCATCGTCGTCCCCTCGCTGGACGAGGGGCTCGTCAGAACCGCATGTCCGCGCGCAGCGAGACGACGCGGAAGGTCTTGTTGCGCGACCAGCTCTCGGTCAGCACTTCGTGCTGCGTCACGCTGTTCGTGCTGATGCCCTCGGAGCGCGCCTCGGCGTCGCGCGGCAGCAGGTTGGCCAGCGACAGTCGCCAGTTGATGCCGTCGCGCACCGCGCCGCTGCTCCAGGACAGGTAGGCGTCGAACTGGCGGCGGGCGGTCTCCTCGCGGCGCAGCGTCTCGGTTTGCTGCACCCGGGTGCCGGGCACGACGTTGACGTTGAAGCCGCTGCCGAAGTTCTGGCCCAGCGCCTTCCAGCGGTGGTCAATGCCGAAGTTCAGGCTGCCGCGCGGCTGCTGGTCCAGCCGGTTGGCGCCGGAGATGCCCTTGACCTGGCTGTCGAACACGGCCAGGTTGAAGCGCAGCAGCATCAGCGCCAGTTCGGCCGGCGCGTCCTCCCACAACTCGTCCATGCGGGCCTTGAACTCGAACTCCAGGCCCATGGTGCGCGCGCCCTCCATGTTGCGCGGCCGGCTGACCCAGCGCTGGGCGCTGTCCCACGAGACTGTCTCCAGCATCACCTGGCTGCGGATCAGGCTCTGGATGTCGCGCACGAAGGCGGTGCCCGACACGACGCCGCCGGTGGGCAGCCAGTGCTCCAGGCTCAGGTCCACGCCGGTGGCCAGCTCGGGCTTGAGGTCGGGGTTGCCGGCGCGGTCGGGGTGGGTCTGGTAGTTGGGGCCGTCGGGGTAGGTGGCGTTGATGCTGGGCCGGGCGATCAGGTCGTTGAGGTTGGGCGAGCGGTAGCTGCGCGTCAGGCTCAGGCGCACCTGGTCCTTGGGGAAGGCCACGGGCTTCCACAGCACATGGAACAGCGGCGAGACGACCTGCGACACGTTGCGCGTCTCGGGTAGCGCGCCGGCGGCCTCGGCGCGCGTCGCGATGCGCTCGTAGCGGATGCCCGCGTAGACAGACCACTGCCTGGTGGGGCTCCACTCGTCCTGCGTGTAGGCCGCGATGCGCTCGTTGCGCGAGCCCAGCGTGTTGCCAAACTTCACGAGGCCGGGCAGCACCGCGCCGTTGACCCGCGTGTCGCGCAGCTGCGTGCGCTGGCTGCGTTCGGCCTCGAAGCCGCTGACCCACTGGTGCTCCTGCGCGGTCTTCAGGCTCCACTTGCCGCCCAGGCTGGTCTGGTCTTCCTCGGTGCTGTTGCGGTCGTCCTGCACGCGCTCGGTGGTGACGCCGGCGACGGTCAGCGTGTCGCGGCGGTGGCTGTTGCCGGTGGACTTGAAGCCGCCGCGGCCCAGGCGCAGGTCCCAGCTCTCGCCGGGTTGCGGCCGGTAGCTGGCCGACAGGTTCAGGCGCAGGTTGTGCATGCGGCCGTCGTTCTCGCCGTGGATGTCGCGAAAGCGCGTGCCCTCGGCATTGGTCTGGCTGCTGCCCTCGTTCTGCGAGAACGCGAAGAACGGCGCGATGTTGAAGCTCAGCGTGTCGCTGTACTTCCAGCGCAGGCGGGCGTTGCCGTTCAGGTTGGCGCTGCGGCCCTCGCTGGTGCCGACCTGGGTGGTCTCCTCGACCACCTGGCCGGTCTCGGTGTCGGTGACGCGGTTGCCCGAGTCGATGTTGTTGAAGCGCCGCCGCAGGCCGCCGTTGGTGGACAGGGCGCCGACGAACTCGTCGTTGTTGGCACCGCCCCAGCGCAGGTTGCGCGTCCAGCTGAAGTCGGCCTGCGGCTCGTTGCGGTCCTGGCCCAGCGTGAAGCGCAGCTCGTGGTCGGACTTCTGCAGCGGCTCGCGCAGGATGATGTTGATGGTGCCGGCCACGGCGCGAGCGCCGGTCTCGGCGGTGGGGGCGCGGTAGATCTCGATGCGCTCGATCTGGTCGGGCGGCAGGTCTTCCACGGCGAAGCCGGCGGGCGCGCGTTCGCCGTCGACGAGGATCTGCGTGAAGCCGCTGCCCATGCCGCGCATGCGGATGTCGCCGCCGCGCCCGGGGCGGCCGCCTATCGTCACGCCGGGCAGGCGGCGCAGCACGTCGCCCAGCACGGTGTCGCCGTACTTGTCCAGGTCCTCGCGCTCGATGACGATCTTGCTGGCCGTGCTGTTGCGGCGCCGGCTGTTGGCCGTGGGGCCGCTGCTGACCTCCACGCGGTCCAGCCGGTTGGCGCTGCTCGCGGCGGGCGTGGGTGCCGCCGCGGCGGCCGGTGCGGGCCGCGCGGGCGCAGCGGCGGGCTGAGGTGAGGGCTGGGCCGCGCACAAGGCGCTGGCACACAGCGTTGCCAACGCAAGCAGGAGGCGGTTCATGGCCGCGGATTCTGCGGGCGACCACCACCGGCCGGTCATGTAAAGCGCTCATTTACATGAGCGGAAGGCCGCGCGGCGGGCGGCCCAGGCGCTCAGAAGCGCCAGCCGAGGCCCACGCTGGCCAGCACGGGATCGACCTTGAACTTGCCGGCTTCGGCACCGGCCGAGTAGACGGTCGTGCCCAGCTTGACCTTCTTCAGGTCGAAGTTCAGGTAGGTGCCCTTGGTGATCTCGACGTCGGCACCGACCTGCCAGGCCAGGCCCCAGCTGTTGCGCTTGATGCTGGGCTGCAGCGCCGTCTGCACCCCGGGCGCGAACTTCACGCTGGAGAAGTTGGTGTAGTT
>CAXDTK010000070.1:0-19966 GCA_963992225.1 uncultured Comamonadaceae bacterium
GGCATACGACATCGGAGGCCGTCTCGTGGGCTCGGAGATGTGTATAAGAGACAGGGGCATCGCGGATGGACGAGGGGGGGCGGGCGTCAGCCGGGCGCCGGGCCGTCAGGGGCGCGGTCGGGGCGGCTGCTCCGCCGCCGTGCCGGCCGCGGACCCTCGCAGAGGGTGGAGTCGGTGCGCCCGGACCGGGTGTTCACGTCACTCCGACGTGAAGATCGAGCCCAGGCGCTCCATGCGCTCCAGGGCCATGCCGCAGCCGCGCACCACGCAGGTCAGCGGGTCCTCGGCCACCAGCACCGGCAGGCCGGTTTCCTCGCCCAACAGGCGGTCCAGGTCGCGCAGCAGCGCGCCGCCGCCGGTCAGCATCATGCCGCGCTCGGCGATGTCGGCGCCCAGCTCGGGCGGCGTCTGCTCCAGCGCGTTCTTCACGGCGGAGACGATCTGGTTCAGCGGGTCGGTCAGGGCTTCCAGGATCTCGTTGGACGAGATCGTGAAGCTGCGCGGCACGCCTTCCGACAGGTTGCGGCCCTTGACCTCCATCTCCTTGACCTCGGAGCCCGGGAAGGCGCTGCCGATTTCCTTCTTGATGGCCTCGGCCGTGGGCTCGCCGATCAGCATGCCGTAGTTGCGGCGGATGTAGTTGATGATGGCTTCGTCGAACTTGTCGCCGCCGACGCGCACGCTGCCCTTGTAGACCATGCCGCCCAGCGAGATGACACCGACTTCCGTGGTGCCGCCGCCAATGTCCACCACCATGGAGCCCGAGGCCTCGGCCACCGGCAGGCCGGCGCCGATCGCCGCGGCCATGGGTTCCTCAATCAGGTAGACCTCGCTGGCGCCGGCGCCCAGCGCCGATTCGCGGATCGCGCGGCGCTCCACCTGGGTGGAGCCGCAGGGCACGCAGATGATGATCCTCGGCGACGGCTTGAACGTCTTCGAGTCGTGGACCATCTTGATGAACTGCTTGAGCATCTGCTCGGTGACCGTGAAGTCGGCGATGACGCCGTCCTTCATCGGGCGGATCGCCTCGATGTTGCCGGGCACCTTGCCCAGCATGGCCTTGGCCTCGCGGCCGACGGCCTGGATGGTCTTCTTGCCGTTGGGGCCGCCCTCGTGGCGGATCGACACCACCGACGGCTCGTCCAGCACGATGCCCTTGCCGCGCACATAGATCAGGGTGTTGGCGGTGCCAAGGTCGATGGCGAGGTCGGTCGAGAAGTAACGGCGCAGTGAGGCGAACATGGTGTGGCGCGAGAGGAGCCACGCCCGAGGCGTGGGCTCGAAATCGGGGGGCTTATAAGCAGCGAGGCCGCCCTGCCAGCGACGGAATCAGTCGCTGATGAGGCAGCCCCGAAGGCCATGAAGATGGGCGGCGATAATAACCGAACCCCCTCGTTTTGAGCCCTCCGCCACTGGGTTTTCGGCTCAATCCTTACACCTGAAAACGCACCCATGAGCCTCACCCCCGACGACGTGAGCCGCATTGCCCACCTGGCCCGGCTGGAACTGCAGCCGGCCGAGTCCGACGCGCTGCTGAGCCAGCTCAACGGCTTCTTCCAGATCGTGGACCAGATGAGCGCCGTCGACACCGCCGGCGTCGAGCCGCTGTACACGCCGCTGTCGGCCATCCAGCAGGTGCAGCTGCGCCTGCGCGACGACGTCGTCACCGAGAGCAACCAGCGCGAGCTGAACCAGCGCAGCGCCCCGGCCGTCGAGGACGGCCTCTTCCTCGTTCCCAAGGTCATCGAATGAAGCCCGTTCACGACATGGGCGTGGCCGAACTGGCCGCCGCCCTGAGAAGCCGTGCGCTGTCCAGCCGCGAAGCCACGCAGCACCTGCTGGAGCGCACCGCCGCCCACGCCGCCCTGGGCGCCTTCCTGCACGTCGACGCGGAAGGCGCGCTGGCGCGTGCCGCCGCGGCCGACGCTGCGCTGGCCGCCGGCACCGCCGGGCCGCTGGCGGGCGTGCCCATCGCCCACAAGGACATCTACGTCACGGCCGACATGCCCACGACGGCGGGCTCCCGGATGCTGGCCGGCTACCGCAGCCCCTTCGACGCCACCGTCGTGGCGCGCCTGAACGCGGCCGGCACCGTGTCGCTGGGCAAGCTCAACTGCGACGAGTTCGCGATGGGCTCGGCCAACGAGAACAGCGCCTTCGGCCCGGCCCACAACCCCTGGGACCGCAGCCGCGTGCCGGGCGGTTCGTCCGGCGGCTCGGCGGTGGCGGTGGCCGCGCGCCTGGTGCCCGGCACCACCGGCACCGACACCGGCGGCTCCATCCGCCAGCCGGCCAGCTTCACCGGCATCACCGGCATCAAGCCGACCTATGGCGTGTGCTCGCGCTACGGGATGATCGCCTTCGCCTCCAGCCTGGACCAGGCCGGTCCCATGGCCCGCTCCGCCGAGGACTGCGCGCTGCTGCTGTCCGCGATGAGCGGCTTCGACGAGCGCGACGCCACCAGCGTGAACCAGCCGCCGCAGGACTTCCATGCCCAGATGCTGGCCGTGCGCGAGGGCGCCACGGCTGCGCAGCCGTTGAAGGGCCTGCGCATCGGCTTGGCCGCCGAGTTCTTCCCGGCCGCGCTGTCCGCCGATGTCGACGCCGCCGTGCGTGCTGGCCTGGCCGAGCTGGAGAGGCTGGGCGCCACGCTGGTGGACGTCAGCCTGCCGCGCACCGAGCTGGCCATTCCGGTCTACTACATCATTGCCCCGGCCGAGGCCAGCTCCAACCTGAGCCGCTTTGACGGCGTCAAGTTCGGTCATCGTGCCGCCAAGTACGACGATCTTCTTGACATGTACAAGAAGACCCGCGCCGAGGGCTTCGGTGCGGAGGTCAAGCGCCGCATCATGATCGGCACCTACGTGCTGTCCCATGGCTACTACGACGCCTATTACCTGCAGGCCCAGAAACTGCGCCGCATGATCGCCGACGACTTCCAGCGGTGCTTCGCGCAGTGCGACCTGATCGCCGGCCCGGTGGCCCCCACGGTGGCCTGGCAGGCCGGCACCGGTGCCGACGACCCGACCCAGGCCTACCTCGCCGACATCTTCACGCTGCCCGGCTCGCTGGCCGGCCTGCCCGGCATGAGCGTGCCGGTGGGGCTGGGCGATGGCGGCATGCCGGTGGGCCTGCAGCTGATCGGCAACTACTTCAAGGAAGGGCAACTGCTGCACGCGGCGCACGCCCTCCAGCTGGCGACCGACTGGCACCAGCGCGCCCCGGCAGGAATCTGAGCATGCCCAGCACCCCGAAACTCATCCGCGGCTACGAGGTCGTCATCGGCCTGGAAAACCACGTCCAGCTCTCCACGCAGAGCAAGATCTTCAGCGGCAGCTCCACCGCCTTCGGCGCGGCGCCCAACACCCAGGCCTCGCCGGTGGACCTGGCGCTGCCCGGCACGCTGCCGGTGCTCAACCGTGCGGCCGTCGAGCGGGCCATCCGCTTCGGCCTGGCGGTGGGTGCCAAGGTGGCGCCGCTGTCCATCTTCGCGCGCAAGAACTACTTCTACCCCGACCTGCCCAAGGGCTACCAGATCAGCCAGTTCGAGATCCCGGTGGTGCAGGGCGGCGCGGTGGAGTTCTTCGTCGGCGACGTGAAGCACAAGGTCAACCTGACCCGCGCCCACCTGGAAGAAGACGCCGGCAAGAGCCTGCACGAGGACTACCAGGGCATGAGCGGCATCGACCTGAACCGCGCCGGCACGCCGCTGCTGGAGATCGTGTCCGAGCCCGACATGCGCTCGGGCGCCGAGGCCGCCGAGTACGCCAAGACGCTGCACGCGCTGGTGATGTGGCTGGGCATCTGCGACGGCAACATGCAGGAAGGCTCGTTCCGCTGCGACGTGAACGTGTCGGTGCGCAAGCCCGGCGAGCCCTTCGGCACGCGCCGCGAGATCAAGAACCTCAACAGCTTCCGCTTCCTCGTCGACGCGGTGAACTACGAGGTGAACTGGCAGATCGACGAGCTGGAGGATGGCCGCCGCATCCAGCAGGCCACCGTGCTCTACAACCCGGACACCGGCGAGACCCGCGCGATGCGCAGCAAGGAGGACTCGGCCGACTACCGCTACTTCCCCGACCCCGACCTGCCGCCGCTGGTGATCGCGCCGGAATGGGTGGAGCGGGTGCGCGGCGAGATGCCGGAGCTGCCGGCCGTAATGGCCGCGCGTTTCGAGAGCGTGGACGGCCTGCCGGCCTACGACGCCTCGATGATGACGCAGAGCCTGGCGACGGCGCGCTACTACGAGGCCGCCAAGGCCGCGGGTGCGGTGCCCAAGCTGGTGGCCAACTGGGTGATGGGCGAGATCAGCAAGCGGCTCAATGCGTCGGGTGCCGACATCGACGCCGCACCGGTCGGCCCGACGCTGCTGGCCGCGCTGATCGGCCGCATCGCCGACGGCACCATCTCGAACAATGCCGCCAAGCAGGTGTTCGAGTCGCTGTGGACCGGCGAAGCCACGGACGTGGATGCCGTCATCGAGGCCAGGGGCCTGAAGCAGGTCAGCGACACCGGCGCCATCGAGGCCATCCTGGACGAGGTGCTGGCCGCCAACCCGAAGTCGGTCGACGAGTACCGCGCCGGCAAGGACAAGGCGTTCAACGCGCTGGTGGGCCAGGCGATGAAGGCCACCAAGGGCAAGGCGAACCCGGCGCTCGTCAACGAGCTGCTGAAGAAGAAGCTGGGCTGAGCCTGCATGGAAGGCAAGGCGAGCGCCTTGCCCGGCCTACCCGCCAGGGGCTACCTGGACGCGCCGGGTTTCGGCGTGGCCGGCGGCGCCGTCTTGGGCAGCTCGCCCAGCGGCGGCAGCGAGCCCGGCGTGGCGCCGGCCCACAGCTTGCGCAGCCGCGCCAGCTCGGCATCGAAGCGGGTGTTGATGCGGCCCATCTCCGACTTCTGGTTCTCCACCAGCACCTGCTGCGCCTCGACGCTGGCGTCGTTGGCGTCCAGCGCCTGCTTCAGCTTGGCCGGCAACGGGCGGCCCTTGTAGAACTCGGCCTCGTCCAGCAGCGGCTTGCGCTCGGCGGTGAGGTCCTGGATGCGGCGCTCGGAGATGCGCATGGCCTTGTTGGCATCGTCCAGCGCCGCGTTGCGGGCGCGCTGGTGGGCGGCCTCGTTGGGGTAGCGCTGCATCAGCGTGCGGTCGCGCCGGATGGCGTCCAGCTGCGCCATGCGCTCGGCGGCGGCACGGCGTTCGGCCGCTTCCTTGGTGGCGCGTTCCTCGGGGCTGAGGAAGGGCGGCAGGATGGTGCGCTGCGAGCCGTCCGGGTTCAGCACCCGCTGCTCGCGCGAGGTGCATTCCGGGATCGGGCGGTCACCGGTCAGCTTGCGGCCGTCCGCGGTCGTGCAGGTGTAGATGCCCTTGGCCGGCATGCCGTCCTGCGCCCAGGCGGCGGTGGCACACAGCAGGCCGGTGACGAACAGGCCGCGCATCAGACGCCGTACCGCTCTCGGTAGGCCAGCACGGCCGGGCGGTGCATGGCCAGCTCCGGCGCGCCGTCGAGGTAGGCCAGCAGGTCGGCCAGGCCGGCCACCGCGACCACCGGCAGGCCGTAGCGCTGCTGCACCTGCTGCACGGCGGAATGCGGGCTGTCGACGCCGCCCTCGGCGGCCTTCTCCTGGCGGTCCAGCGCGATCGCGACGCCGCACGGCGTGGCACCGGCGGACTCGATCATCTGGATGGACTCGCGCACCGAGGTGCCGGCGGAGATGACGTCGTCGATGATGAGCACGCGGCCCTTGACCGGCGCACCCACCAGCGTGCCGCCTTCGCCGTGGTCCTTGGCTTCCTTGCGGTTGTAGGCGAATGGCACGTTGTGTCCGCGCCGCGCCAGCTCCATGGACACGGCGGCCGCCAGCGTGATGCCCTTGTAGGCCGGGCCGAAGATCATGTCGAAGGCCAGGCCCGAGGCCAGCAGCCGCTCGGCGTAGAAGCCCGCGAGCCGGCCCAGCTTGGCGCCGTCGTCGAACAGCCCGGCGTTGAAGAAATACGGGCTCAGCCGGCCGGCCTTGGTCTTGAACTCGCCGAAGCGCAGCACGCCGGCCTCGACGGCGAAGGCAACGAAGGACTGGGCGAGCGGATCGGCGGCGGACATGTGACAAGATTTTAGAGGCCAAAAGAAAGAGGCCCGGCCCCTTCAACGGGGCGGGCCTCTGCTGGTTTACACCGTCAGCGCCGTCCGGGCGGGCCGTCTGCGCGGCCCGGCGCCCGGCGCCGCCGTCAGAACGACGCCTTGAACTGCACGCCGTAGCTGCGCGGCTCGTTGACGATGCCGGTCAGGTTGTTGAAGTCGATCGCGGCGACGACCTGGCGGTGGTCGGTGATGTTGCGCGAGAACGCGGCCACTTCGTACTTGCCGTTGTTCCAGGCGTAGCCGACCCGCAGGCCACCCTCGAGCGCCGACTTCGCCTTGTACTCGGCGGCCTCGTACAGGAACATGTTGTACTTGTCCTTGTAGGCCCAGTCGGTCAGCACGGTCAGCTCGCCGCCGGCCAGTTCGGTGCTGTACTTGAGCGTCCAGTTCCACACCACCTTGGGCGCACGCGGCAGGTCGTTGCCGTTGATGCTGACCGTGCCGGGCAGCGGGCCGGCCGGGTCGCGGACCGTGCAACCGTTGCCGCAGGGGGTGACGAACAGGCCGGCGTCCTTGATCTGGGTGTCGTTGTACGAGAAGCCCAGCGTCGTGCGCCAGTCGCGCGCGATGATGGCCTGCGCGTCGATCTCGAAGCCCTGGCCTTCGGCCTTGGCGGCGTTGATGAGGCGGTTCTGGTTGACGCCGCCCGAGCCGGCCGTCAGCTGCATGTCTTTCACGCGGTACTTGAACACCGTGCCGGTGATGCGGGCGGTGTTGTCCAGCAGGTCGGCCTTGAAGCCGGCCTCGACGGACAGCACCTTCTCGGCGTTGGCGACCGAGATGGTGTCGCCGAACAGCACGCGGCCCTGGATGCTGGGGGCGCGGTAGCCGGTCGCGACGCGCGCGAACAGGCTGGTGCCCTTGTCCAGGTTGTAGTTGGCGCCCAGGTCCCAGCTCCAGTTGGTGGACTTCGGGTTGGCCAGCAGCGGGCCCACGTTGGCGCCGCCGAAGGGCGTCTGCGTGCGTGCGGCGTCGAAGTCCTTCTTGTCGTCGGTGTAGCGCAGGCCGGCGGTCAGCTTCAGGTCGGGCGTGACGGCGTAGCGGATGTTGCCGAACGCGGCCCAGGACTTGGCGTTCTGGTGCTGCACGGCATAGCCGTTCTGCGGGTCGCCGGCGGCGAAGCTGTCGAAGTTGAAGCTGTC
Source organism: uncultured Comamonadaceae bacterium (assembly GCA_963992225.1). Lineage (GTDB taxonomy): Bacteria > Pseudomonadota > Gammaproteobacteria > Burkholderiales > Burkholderiaceae_C > Pelomonas. The sequence goes on from CAXDTK010000070.1 coordinate 7,277, forward strand.
CACCTGCAGCTTCTCGTTGAAGTAGTACAGGCCCGCGATCCACTGCAGCGCATCGGCGGTGTTGGACTGCAGGCGGAACTCCTGCGTGGTCTGGCGCAGCGTCGGGATGCCGTCGGCGGTCTGGGCGTCGAACGGGATGTTGGCGTTCTGGCCACCGTAGTTCGGACCCGAGGGCGGTGCGTAGGGGGCGCCGAAGCCGCCGTCCACGTCGCCGCGGCTGTAGAACTTGGCGCGGGCGTGGGAGGTGATGGAGTACAGCGACACGCCGGTGAAGTCCCAGCGCAGGCGGGCGCTGACTTCGCTGGACTTCAGCGTCTGCGAGTTGTAGCCGTCGGTGGGGTAGTAGGCGTCGTCGTAGCCGTCGACGAAGTCGTTCGTGCCCTTCTTGATGATGTTGGCGCGGAAGGTGGTGGCCGTGCCCTTGTAGTCACGGGCCTGGACCTTGAAGAGACCTTCGAAGCCGCTGTTCTTGTACAGCGCCTGCACGCGCACGGCCTTGTCGTTGTAGCCCTCGAGGTCGGCGGTCGCGCCGGCAATCGGGTTGTGGACGCGGTCGTCCTGGCGCTGCACCAGCCCCGCCACCCGCATCTGCAGGTCGTCGTTGATCGGCACGTTGACGGCCGCCTCCAGGTTGGCGGCACTCCAGCGGCCGAAGCCCAGGTTGGCATAGCCCTCCAGGCGCTTGGTCGGCTTGGCCGAGTCGAACTTCATCACGCCGGCCGGCGAGTTGCGGCCGAACAGGGTGCCCTGCGGGCCGCGCAGCAGCTCCACCTGCGCCATGTCGAACACCGGGAAGCCCTTCAGCGCGATGCTCTCCTGCACCACGTCGTCATAGACCAGGCCCACCGGCTGGGACGCGTTCATGTCGAAGTCGGTGTTGCCCAGGCCGCGGATGTAGAAGCGCGGGAAGGTGCGGCCGTAGTCCGACTCGATGTTCAGGCTGGGCACCTTGCCGGACAGCGCGCGGATGTCCTGGCCGCTGGCGTTGTAGGTGTCCAGTTCCTCCGACTTGATCGCCGAGATCGACAGCGGCACTTCCTTCAGGTTCTCGGCGCGGCGGCTGCCGGTCACGATGACGGCCTCCAGCTGGCTGACATCCTTCTTGGCTTCGGGTGCCGGCGCGGCCTGGGCCAGGGCGGCCTGCATCGGGAAGGCGGCGCCCAGCGACAGGGCCAGCACGGTGAGCGAAACGCGATGATTCGGCATGGGAAGTCCTCGGGTTGACGGGTGGAGCGGAGGGAAGCAGATAAAAAAACGGGCGCTCGGGACGCCTCTTGATTCCTACGGGATCGTAAAGATCACGTGACCGTTTCGTGATGAAAGCACGCGCGCTGTTGTGTGTTTGCTGCACTGCGATACTGAATCCCGCACTTCAACCCTCACACCGATGCGCTTCATCACTGCCAACCTCAACGGCGTGCGTTCCGCCGCCAGCAAGGGTTTCTTCGAATGGCTCGACCAGCAGGGCGCCGACGCCGTGGGCGTGCAGGAGCTCAAGGCGCAGGCGGACGTCGTGGAGAGCAAGTTCCGCAGCTGCGACCGGCTCGCGGGCCATTTCCACTACGCCGAGAAGAAGGGTTACTCCGGCGTGGGTCTGTACACCAAGGAGGAGCCCAGCGACCTCGTGACGGGCCTGGGGCTGCCCGAGTTCGACTGCGAGGGCCGCTGGGTCGAGAAGCGCTTCGACAAGCCCGGCCGCAAGCTCAGCCTGATCAGCGTGTACTTCCCGAGCGGCACCAGCGGCGAGGAGCGCCAGCAGGTCAAGTACCGCTTCCTGGCCGCGCTGTTCCCGCACCTGATGGCGCTGAAGGCCGAGCGCGAATTCATCCTGGTGGCCGACGTCAACATCGCCCACAAGGAGATCGACCTCAAGAACTGGCGCAGCAACCAGAAGAACAGCGGCTTCCTGCCCGAGGAACGCGCCTGGCTGACGCGCTTGTTCGACGACGGTGCCGACGGCGGCGGCCTGGTGGACGTGTTCCGCACGCTGAACGATCGCGCCGAGCAATACACCTGGTGGAGCAACCGCGGCAACGCCCGCGCCAACAACGTCGGCTGGCGGCTGGACTACCACCTGGCCACGCCGGGTGTGGCCGCACTGGCGCGGCGGGAGGCCATCTACACCGGTCAGCTGTTCAGCGACCACGCGCCGCTGACCGTCGACTACGACCTCACGTTGTGAGCCGTAGCACGGGGTAACGACCCGCTACGGCCTGGGGGAGCCTCCTACAGGCCATTGGGCGGCGAGCCGACGCCGCGGCCGAGGGGGCCGCCCTAGAGTGGACGCCAGCCGGTGGAAATGACTGTCCGGCTTCACCGCCCGGCCCGTCAGCCGGTCCCACCACTGCAAAGGAGTCCCCCATGTCCGCCATCAAGACCGCCACTTCCGCCCTCACCGCCGTTGCCCTCGTGACCGGCATCGGCCTGGCCTGGGCCCAGACCGACGACCAGAACCAGCCGGCCGACCCGATGGCCGCCGCGACTGCGACGCCCACCAGCGAGCAGACCCCGGCCGACACGAGCGCCGTCGCCCCGGCCGATGTCAGTACCGCCGCCCCCGCGGACGCTGTCGTCGTGCCGCAGCAGCCGTCCGTGACCGACCCGGCCGTCACGACGCCCCCGGTGGACAGCACCGCCACCCCGCCCGCCGACTCGATGTCCAGCACCGCCGCTGCCCAAACCAGCGCGCCGGTGAACAGCAATGCGCAGACCAATGCCTACGACAACACCACGTCGGGCACGACGCCGCGCGACACCACCCGCTACGAGCCGGCCCCTCGCGCCGACCGCAACTGAGGGCGGTTGACGACGCGCTTTCCTGACGGCTGACCATGCGTTTCGGAGAGCGCCAGGACGTCGATGCCGCCGCAGCCGCGCGGCGCGACGTCCTTACCGGGCTGGGGCAGGGCGCGCTGTTTGCCGCCATTGCCCTGGTCGTGCTCTATCTGCTGTTCGGCGACGCGCTCAAGCGCAAGCTCGCCCCGCCTCGCGCCGCAGCCCGCCCGGCGGCGACCGTCAGCGCCCCCGCGCCGCAGCGCGCCGCCGTGGACACGTTGGCGCGCAAGCTCGATTTCGGCGCCGTCAAGGCGCCGGGCGACGTGCATCGCGTGGCCGCCTGGGCGGTGCGCGAGGCCAACAACGGCGACCGGCCCTTCGCCATCGTCGACAAGCGCCGCGCCCAGGTGTACGTGTTCGCCCCCGGCGGCCGCCTGCTGGGCGCCAGCCCCGTGTTGCTGGGCTATGCCGCGGGCGATCACTCCGTCGAGGGCATCGGCAACAAGCCCATCGACCAGATCAAGCCCCAGGAGCGCACCACGCCCGCCGGCCGCTTCGAGTCGACGCCGGGGCGCAATTCGCTGGGGCATGACGTGGTGTGGGTGGACTACGACGCGGCCGTCTCCATGCACCGCGTGCGCGCCACCAATCCCAAGGAGCGCCGCCTGGAGCGCCTGGCCAGCAAGACGGCGGCCGACAACCGCATCAGCTGGGGCTGCATCAACGTGCCGGTCGCCTTCTTCGACGGCACCGTCTGGCCCCATATCGGCCAGGGGCGCGGCGTCGTCTACGTGCTGCCGGAGCGTGAGGCGCTGACGGCTTTCTTCCCGGACGCGGCGCAACGGCCGCAATATGTCGCGCGCGCCGCGCCGGCAAGAGGTAACAACGCCAAACCGTGAAGTCCTCGGCTGTGCGCGCCGGGACCCCCTTCCTAGACTGCCCGCCGGGCTGGCGCATGGGTGCGCCGCCCTCGTCAAGCGGGGCAGCGAGTGGGCAGCAGTGGGGCAAGCCGGGTCAGGTCCGGCGTCATGGGCATCGTGGCGGCATGGGGCGTACTGTCGTCCTCGCTCGCCGCTGCGCAGGCCGGCGCGCGGCCGGTGGCACTCGATGTCAACGACGGCCGCCCCTACGCCGTCGTCGACAAGCGGCGCGCGACGCTGTCCGTCTACGAGGCCGATGGCCGCCTGGTCGGCCAGGCGCCGGCGTTGCTGGGCCTCACGCCCGGCGATGCCGAGCCGCCCAGCGCCCGCGGCAAGGCACCCGCTGAGCTGGGCCGGCATGAGCGCGTGACGCCGGCCGGGCGCTTCCAGGCCCAGCCGGGCCGCAATCTCAGCGGCGAACGCGTCGTCTGGTTCGACTACGAGGCCAACCTGGCCATCCACCGCCTGCGCCCGACCGCGGCGCGGGAGTACCGGCTGCAGCGACTGGCCGCCGCCAACCCCGAGGACCACCGCGTCACGCTGGGCTGCGTGGTGGTGGATCCGGCGTTCTTCGACGCCGTCGTGCTGCCGGTGCTGGGCCGTGGCCCCAGCCTGGTCTACGTCCTGCCCGAACGCGACCCGCGGGTGGTCGCCGGCGCCGGCGTGCCACACGCCGCAGCGCCCTGACGACCCAGGGCAATCCCGAGGCTCCACGTCCGTGGAAACGGCGCAGCAGGCCGGACAATTCCGCTCCTGTTTCGCGGGTCACCGCCCGCCTCGCCCACCCTACCGGGTCCACCAGGAACGAACGACGTGACTACCACCTCTCCCGCGGCCAACCCGGCCCTGTCCGGCCGTGCGGCGCCCCCGCAGGCGACCATCCTTGGCCAGCCCAACCAGCTCTTCGTCCTCTTCTTCACGGAGATGTGGGAGCGCTTCTCCTACTACGGCATGCGGGCGCTGCTCGTGCTGTTCCTGGTCACCGAGGCCAGCAAGGGCGGCTGGGGCTGGAGCCGGGCCGACGCCACCAGCCTGTACGGCTGGTACACCGGCCTGGTCTACCTGACCCCCATCCTGGGCGGCTACATCGCCGACCGGCTGCTGGGCACGCGCCGCTCGGTGCTGCTGGGTGGCTTCATCATCGCGGCCGGCCACATCGCCCTCTTCATGGAGACGGTGCCGAGCTTCTACGCCGGCCTGGGCCTGGTGGTGCTGGGCACGGGCCTGTTCAAGCCCAACATCTCGGCCATCGTGGGCCAGCTGTACGGCAAGGACAACGAGGGCGCCCGTGACGGCGGCTACACGCTGTTCTACATGGGCGTGAACGCCGGTGCCTTCTTCGGCATCTCGCTGTGCGGCTACATCGGCGAGAAGATCTCCTGGAACCTCGGCTTCGGCCTGGCCGGCATCTTCATGATCCTGGGCGCCATCCAGTTCTGGCTCAGCCAGGGCCTGTTCGGCGCGGTGGGCGACAAGATCGACGCGGCCGCCAAGGTGGCGCGCGAGGCGCTGGACGACACGCCCCAGCATGTCGTCGCCGACCGGCTCAAGGCGATCTTCGTCTTCTCGTTCTTCACCATCTTCTTCTGGTTCGCGTTCGAGCAGGCCGGCGGGTCCATGACCATCTTCGCGGCCGACTACACCGACCGCACGCTGGTGGGCACCAGCGGCTTCATCTTCAAGATCGTCAACACCGCGATGACGCTGGTGCCGGCGGCCATCCTGAGCTGGCTGCTGTTCAAGCTCTACCGCTCCACCGGCGGCAACTACCTGATGGCCAACGTGTCGCTGGCCGTCGCGTTCGCCATCATCTGGGGCCTGTGCCTGTGGATGCTGGGCCGCGAATTCGCGATGGAGCAGAGCGAGGTGCCCGCCACCTGGTTCGGCGTGCTCAACAGCTTCTTCATCGTCGTGCTGGCGCCGATGTTCTCCAAGATGTGGGAGGACAAGTGGAACCCCTCGGGCCCGATCAAGTTCGGTGTCGGCCTGGTGCTGCTGGGCCTGGGCTTCGCCGTGCTGTCCTATGGCTCGGCCGGCATTCCGCAGGGCGCCAAGACGGCGCAGGTCAGCATGATGTTCCTGACGCTGGCCTACCTGCTGCACACCATGGGCGAGCTGTGCCTGTCGCCGGTGGGCCTGTCGTACATCTCCAAGCTGGCCCCGGCGCGCCTGCTGGGCCTGATGTTCGGCGTCTGGTTCCTGAACGCGGCCATCGCCAACAAGATCGCCGGCTCCACCGGGTCGTACATCGATCACATCTCGTCGACCTATTCGATGTCGGTGTTCTTCCTGATCTTCACCGTCATTCCTATCGGCGGCGGCATCGTGCTGATGGCCATGACCCCGCTGATGAAGAAATGGATGCACGGCGTGCACTGATCTGAGGCGCCAGCGCCCCAGGCGGGCGCCCTTTGCCGGCAAGGCCGCCCCCACCGGGCGGCTTTTGCTTTTTCGGCCGCCGATTGTTGACATTCACTGTCAGCAGCATTTCAACGTGGTGGTGTCAAGAGAGGAACTGTCTGGATACAGTCGCGCGCTTGCTTTGGAGCCCCGAATGATGAAGAAGACCCTGGCGCCGACCCTGTCCCCCCTCTTCGCCCTCCTGCTCGTCGCCTGCGGCGGCCAGCAGCAGGGTGGCCCCGGCGGCCCGGGCGGCCACGGCGGCCCGCCGCCCGTCTCGGTGGCGCCGGCCACCCAGCGTGAAGTCCAGGAGTTCGACGAGTTCACCGCCCGCCTGGAGGCACCCGACACGGTCGAGGTGCGCCCGCGCGTGGCCGGCACCGTCGAGGCCGTGCGCTTCCGCGAGGGCCAGCTGGTCAGGAAGGGCGACCCGCTGTTCAGCATCGACGCGCGCGTCTTCAAGGCCGAGGTGGCCCGCGCCGAGGCGCAGATCGCCGCGCTCAAGACCCAGGCCGACCTGGCCCGCACCGACCTGGCCCGCTCCGAGAAGCTGGTCAGCGCCAACGCGGTCAGCCAGCAGGAGATCGATCAGCTGCGCTCCACGCTGCGCAGTGCCGAGGCCAACCTGCGCGGCGCCGAGGCGGCGCTGGTGCAGGCGCGCCTGAACGTCGAGTACGCCAACGTGACCGCGCCGGTCAGCGGCCGCACCTCGCGCGCCAACGTGACGCCGGGCAACCTGGTCGGCGTCGGCGACCCGGTGCTGACCACGGTGGTGTCCAGCGACCGCGTCTACGCCTATTTCGACGCCAGCGAGGCCACCTACCTGAAGTACATGCGCGCCGCCAAGCCGGCGCAGACGGCGGTGCAGATGGGCCTGTCCAACGAGCAAGGCTTCCCGCACACCGGCAAGCTGGACTTCGTCGACAACCGCCTGAACCCGGCCACGGCCACCATCCGCGCCCGCGCGGTGTTCGACAACAAGGGCGGTCAGTTCACGCCCGGCCTGTACGCGCGCGTCAAGCTCGGCGGCAGCGGCAGCTACAACGGCGTGGTGGTGCCCGACCGCGCCATCACCACCGACCAGACCCGCAAGGTGGTGCTCATCGTCGGTGCCAACAACATCGTGCAGCCACGGCCCGTCACGCCCGGCGCGCTGATCGACGGCATGCGCGTCGTCGACGGCGTCAAGGCGGGCGAGCTGGTCATCGTCGACGGCCTGCTGCGCGCCTTCCCCGGCGCCCCGGTCACGCCGCAGGTGCTGAAGGTGGACGACAAGGGCATGCCCATCCCGGCCGCGCCCGCGGGCCAGCCCGGCGCCGCGCCGGCCGCCGCCCCGGCCTCCGCCGCCTCGAAGTAATCCCAAGGCGGACGCCCCATGGACATCTCACGCTTCTTCATCGACCGGCCGCGCTTCGCGACCGTGTTGTCCCTCTTCATCTTCCTGATCGGCGCGCTGGCCATCCCGCTGCTGCCGATCTCCGAGTACCCCGAGGTCGCGCCGCCGCAGGTGGTGGTGCGCGCCCAGTACCCCGGCGCCAACCCGCGCGTGATCGCCGAGACGGTGGCCACGCCGCTGGAGGAGCAGATCAACGGCCTGGAGAACGTGCTGTATTTCGACAGCCAGGCCACCGGCGACGGCGGCATGACCCTCACGGTCACGTTCAAGATCGGCACCAACCCCGAGGCCGCCGAGACGGCGGTGCAGAACCGCATCAACCGCGCGCTGCCGCGGCTGCCCGACATCGTGCGCCAGATCGGCGTGACGACCGAGAAGAGCAGCCCCAACCTGACGATGGTGGTCCACCTCGTCAGCCCGGACAACTCGCGCGACGCGCTCTACCTGCGCAACTACGGCACGCTCAACGTGCGTGACGACCTGCTGCGCGTGCCGGGCATGGGCTCGGTGCAGACCTTCGGAGCGGGCGACTACGCGATGCGCATCTGGCTGGACCCGCAGAAGCTGGCCGCCCGCAACATGACCGCGGCCGACGTCGTCGGCGCCATCCGCGAGCAGAACTCCCAGGTGGCGGCCGGCGTGGTCGGCGCCTCGCCCGCCCCCAAGGGCACGGACTTCGAGCTCTCCATCAACGCCCAGGGGCGGCTGGCCAGCGAGGAGGAGTTCGGCAACATCATCGTGCGCGCCGAGCCGCAGACGGGCGCCATGGTGCGCGTGAAGGATGTCGGCCGCGTCGAGATCAGCGGCAACACCTATGCGCTGCGCAGCCTGCTGAACAACAAGGAGGCGGCCGCCATCGCCATCTTCCAGGCGCCCGGTTCCAACGCGCTGGCCATCTCGGAGAACGTGCGCAAGACGATGGAGCGGCTCAAGCCCAGCTTCCCGGCGGGCGTGGACTACGCCATCGTCTACGACCCCACGCGCTTCGTGCAGACCTCCATCGAGAAGGTCGTCACGACGCTGTTCGAGGCGGTCGCGCTGGTGGTGCTGGTGGTCATCATCTTCCTGCAGACCTGGCGCGCGTCCATCATCCCGCTGGTGGCGGTGCCGGTGTCCATCGTCGGCACCTTCGCCGTGCTGCTGCTGCTGGGCTTCTCCATCAACACGCTGACGCTGTTCGGCCTGGTGCTGGCGATCGGCATCGTGGTCGACGACGCCATCGTGGTGGTGGAGAACGTCGAGCGCAACATCGAGGACGGCCTCACGCCGCATGCCGCCACCATCAAGGCGATGCAGGAGGTGTCCGGCCCCATCATCGCGATCGCGCTGGTGCTGTGCGCGGTGTTCATCCCGCTGACGCTGGTGCCGGGCCTGTCGGGCCAGTTCTACAAGCAGTTCGCCGTCACCATCGCCATCTCCACGGTGATCTCGGCCTTCAACTCGCTGACCCTGTCGCCCGCGCTGGCCGCCATCCTGCTGCGCCCGCACGATGCGCCCAAGGACGCGCTGATGCGCGGCATGGACCGCGTCTTCGGCCGCTTCTTCCACTGGTTCAACCGCTTCTTCCACCGTCGCTCGGAGGCCTATGGCCGCGGCGTCACCGGCATCCTCAAGCGCAAGTCGATGGCGCTGGTGGTCTATGCGCTGCTGCTGGGCGCCACGGCGCTGATCTTCACGCGCATCCCCAGCGGCTTCGTGCCGGCCCCGGACAAGCAGTACCTGATCGGCATCGCCCAGCTGCCGGCCGGCGCCAGCCTGGACCGCACCGAGGAGGTCATCCGCAAGATGAGCGAGATCGCGCTCAAGGTGCCCGGCATCGTCGACTCGGTGGCCTTCCCCGGCCTGTCGGGCGCGGGCTTCTCGGCCGCGCCCAACGAGGGCATCGTCTTCTTCGGCCTGGCCGACTTCGACAAGCGCAAGACGCGCGACCTCAGCAAGGAGGCCATCCTGGGCCAGGTCAACGGCGCCATCCAGCAGATCCAGGGCGCGCGCATGTTCGTCGTGCCGCCGCCGCCGGTCGACGGCCTGGGCATCGCGGGCGGCTTCAAGATCCAGGTGCAGGACCGCAGCAGCCAGGGCGAGCAGGCGCTGTACGGCGCCGTCTGGGGCACGCTGGGCCAGATCTACGGCAACCCCAAGACCAGCATCGGCACGCCGTACTCCAACTACGACATCAACGTGCCGCAGCTGTTCGCCAACGTCGACCGCACCAAGGCCAAGCAGATGGGCGTGCCGCTGGCCTCCATCTACGACACGCTGCAGATCAACCTCGGCTCGCTGTACGTCAACGACTTCGCCAAGTTCGGCAAGACCTACCAGGTGATCGTGCAGGCCGACGCGCCCTTCCGCGCCAAGGCCGAGGACATCACCCAGCTCAAGGCCCGCAACGCCGCCGGCGAGATGGTGCCGCTGGGCGCGCTGATGAGCGTGGAGCCTACCTTCGGCCCCACGCGCGTGACGCGCTACAACGGCTTCCCGTCCGCCGACATCAACGGCGCGCCCAATCCCGGCTTCTCGTCGGGCCAGGCCGAGGGCGAGATCGAGAACCTGCTCAAGAGCCTGCCGCGCGGCTTCGGCTACGAGTTCACCGACCTCAGCTACCAGGACCGCCTGACCCGCGACGTCACCGTCCCGGGCACGACGCTGAAGATCCCCACGCTGGCCGCCGTGCTGCTGTTCTCGGTGCTGCTGGTCATCCTCGTGCTGGCCGCGCAGTACGAGAGCTGGAGCCTGCCGCTGGCCATCATCCTGATCGTGCCGATGTGCATCCTGTCGGCGCTGTTCGGCGTCTGGATCTCGCATTTCCCGCCGTTCGCGCAGGCCGGTGACCTGAACATCTTCACGCAGGTGGCCCTGGTGGTGCTGGTGGGCCTGGCGTGCAAGAACGCCATCCTGATCGTCGAGTTCGCCAAGGAGCTGGAGGAGCGCGGCCGCTCCGTCACCGAGGCCGTCATCGAGGCCTGCCGCCTGCGGCTGCGCCCCATCCTGATGACGTCCATCGCGTTCTGCGCCGGCGTCATCCCGCTGATCCTGGGCAGCGGCGCCGGCAGCGAGATGCGCCGTGCGATGGGCATCGCCGTGTTCGCCGGCATGCTGGGCGTGACCTTCTTCGGCATCTTCCTGACGCCGGTGTTCTATGCGCTGCTGCGCAAGGGCACCGAGAAGCGCCGCGCCCGCGCCGCCGCGCTGCGCGCGCAGGTCGAGGCCTCGGCCCATGCCTTCCACCCGGGCGTCGACGACGACGTCCCCACGAACAAGAAGGAGGGCCATTGACATGCTCGTCCGCCTGACGCCTCTCGCCCTCGCTGCCCTGTTGGTCGGCTGCGCCGCCCCCGGCCTGTCGCAGGGCCCGCAGAACCTCGCCCCGGCCAGCTTCGCCCAGCTGCCGCCGGCCCACCCCGGTGCGGCCACCATGACAGCCGCCTTCGCCGACAGCGCGCAGCTGCAGCGCATCGTCGACGAGGTGCTGGCCCACAACCGCGACCTGCGCGCCGCCGCCGCGCGCCTCAAGCAGGCCGAGGCGCTGGCCACCGCGGCCGGCGCGCAGCGCCTGCCCACGGTGGGCCTCGGCGCCAACGCCAGCCGCCAGCGCGCGCCCAACGACCAGGGCCAGTACAACCACTTCAACAGCTACGGCGTCAATGCCACCGCGGCCTGGGAGATCGACCTCTGGGGCCGCGCCGCGGCCAACGCGCAGGCGGCCGGCTATGACGCGCAGGGCGCCGCGCTGGACCGCGACGCCGCCCGGCTCAGCCTGGCCGGGGCCGCGCTCAACCTGCAGGCCCAGCTGATCGGCCTGGGCCACCGCCTCAAGCTGGCCAAGGAGACGGTGGTGGTGCAGAACCAGCTGCTGGACCTGGTCAAGGCCCGCGTCGGCGCCGGCCGCAACACGGCGCTGGACCAGGCCCGCGCCGAGGCGCTGGTGGCGCAGACCTCCGCCAGCGTGCCGGCGCTGCGCAACGCCGCCTGCCTGGTGCGCCTGCAGCTCGACGTGCTGCGCGGCCAGCCGCCGGCCGACTGCGACAAGGCCGACAGTGACCCGCTGCCCGCCATGCCCGAGCCGCGCCTGATCAGCCTGGGGCAGCTGCCCGACCCGGCGGCGCTGCTCGCCGCACGCCCCGACGTGCAGGCCGCCGCCGCGCGTGCGCAGGCCGCCGCGTCACGCGCCCAGGTGGCCTGGGCCGCGCGCTGGCCCAGCCTGGGCCTGACCGGCCAGATCGGCTGGAGCGCCGGCAAGGCCGGTGACCTGTTCAAGAGCGCCACCCAGATCCACAGCCTGGGCGCGGCGCTGAACTGGAACTTCCTCGACTTCGGTGCCCGCAAGGCCGAGGAGAGCGCGGCCCGCGCCGGCTTCGAGGCCGCCGTGGCCGGCGCCGAGCAGGCCCAGCTCACCGCGTTGCAGGATGCGCAGGGCAGCCTGTCGACGCTGCGCGAGACCGAGCTGCAGGCCGCCTCGCAGGCGGCCGCGGCCGAGGCCACCCAGCGCGCCCGCGACCTGGCCTTCAAGCGCTACGACGCCGGCGTGAGCGACTTCTACTCGCTGCTGAACGCGGAGCAGGAGCGCCTGGCCGCGCAGGACGCGCTGATCCAGGTGCAGACCAGCCGCGCCACCGCGCTGCTGGCGGTGCACAAGGCGTTCGCGGCGCGGCTGACGGCGTCCGCGCCCTGAGCCGTCACGAGCCGGCGACGATGCGCGCCGCCAGCGCCATCACGCTGCGGCGGTAGGCGTCGGCCAGCGCGTCGGCGCCGCTGCCGCAGGGCAGGGCCAGCTCGGCGCTGCCCGCCGCCGGCAACGCGGTGCCGGCCGGCGCGTGCAGCGGCGCCCAATGCCAGCGCGCGCGCAGCTTCAGCAGCAGGCCGGCCGCGTCGGGGCGTGCCAGCCACTCGTCCACCTGCACCATCAGCCGCAGCGACTCCGCATCGCGGTGCTGCGGCTGGCCCAGCCACACGGGGTAGGGCTGGCGCAGCCGCCCCAGGTCGTCGGCCAGCACGCGCGGCAGCGCGTCGCGCAGCGGCTCGGCCCAGCGCGCCTCGGGCCAGGGCCGCAGGCCGGCGCTGCCCTCGGCCACCAGCAGCTCGTCGCGGTCCAGCAGCTCGGGCAGCGCCACCTGCGGGCTCAGCACCCAGGCGCGGCCGTCCTGGCACTGTCTCGTATACACATCTGACGCTGCCGCCGAAGGCTTAGGTGTAGATCTCGGG
>CAXDTK010000071.1:0-19934 GCA_963992225.1 uncultured Comamonadaceae bacterium
CACCTAAGCCTTCGTCGGCAGCGTCAGATGTGTATAAGAGACAGGTCGCGGCTGGCGCCGTCGCTGGCCGAGCTGTGGCGGCGCTTCGCCTCGCCGCCGGTGCGGCATGCCGGCACGCTGGGTGGCAACATCGCCAACGGCTCGCCCATCGGCGACGGCGCACCGGCGCTGATGGCGCTGGGCGCCGAGGTGGTGCTGCGCCGCGGCGGCGTCCAGCGCCGCCTGCCGCTGCAGGCGTTCTACCTGGACTACATGAAGAAGGACCTGCAGCCCGGCGAGCTCGTCGAGGCGCTGCACTGCCCCAAGCCGGACCCCAGCTGGGCCATCTCCGCCCACAAGATCGCCAAGCGCCACGACAGCGACATCTCCGCCGTCTGCGCCGTGCTGGCGCTGCAGCTGCGCAACGGCCGCGTGCAGCAGGCGCGCTTCGCCTTCGGCGGCCTGGCGGCCGTCGTCAAGCGCGCCGCGCATGCCGAGGCGGCCCTGGTCGGCCAGCCCTGGACCCAGATCACGCTGGAGACCGCCGCCACCGCGCTGGCGCAGGACTTCACGCCGCTGACCGACATGCGCGCCTCCAGCGGCTACCGGCTGCGCGTGGCGCAGAACCTGCTGCGCAAGCTGTGGCCGGAGACGCTGGACCGGCGCACCGTGACGGTGTGGCGCAGCGGGAGGCTGGCGGCATGAACAAGCCCGAAGCCCTGCCCATGGCCGAGGCCGTCGTCGGCACGTCGACGCCGCACGAATCCGCCCACCTGCACGTGCGCGGTGCCGCCCCCTACATCGACGACCTGCCCGAGCCCGCCGGCACGCTGCATGCCGCGCTGGGCCTGTCGCCGCTGGCGCACGGCCGGCTGCTGGGCGTGGACCTGGACCGCATCCGGCGCATGGCGGGCGTGGTGGCGGTGCTGAGCGCCGCCGACATCCCCGGCGAGAACAACTGCGGCCCGCTGCTGCACGACGACCCCATCCTGGCCGCGGGCGAGCTGCGCTACGCGGGCCAGCCGGTGTTCGCCGTCATCGCCACGCAGCGCGAGGCCGCCCGCCGCGCCGCGGCGCTGGCCCGCGAGGTCATCCGCGCCGAGCCGCTGCCGCCGGTGCTGACGGCGCTGCAGGCCCACGCCGCCGGGCAGTACGTGCTGCCGCCCATGCACCTGACGCGCGGCGATCCGGCCGCGCAGCTGGCCGCGGCGCCGCACCGGCTGCAGGGCAGCTGGCAGCTGGGCGGCCAGGAGCAGTTCTACCTGGAGGGCCAGATCAGCCTGGCGCTGCCGCAGGAAGGCGGCGAGGGCCTGCTGCTGCACTGCTCCACCCAGCATCCCAGCGAGATGCAGCAGCTGGTGGCACACGCTGTCGGCTGGCCGGTGCACCGCGTGGCCGTGCAATGCCGGCGCATGGGCGGCGGCTTCGGCGGCAAGGAGAGCCAGTCGGCGCTGTTCGCCTGCGTGGCCGCGGTCGCGGCGCTGAAGCTGGGCCGCCCGGTCAAGCTGCGGCTGGACCGCGACGACGACTTCCTGATCACCGGCCGGCGCCACGGCTTCGACTACCGCTGGGACGTGGGCTTCGACGACCAGGGCCGGGTGCTGGCCGCAGACATCGAGCTGGTGGCCAACGCCGGCCACAGCGCCGACCTGTCCGCACCCGTCATGGCCCGCGCGCTGTGCCACTTCGACAACGCCTACTGGCTGCCGCACGTGGCCATGCACGGCTTCTGCGCGAAGACCCACACGCAGAGCAACACCGCCTTCCGCGGCTTCGGCGGCCCACAAGGGGCGCTGGCCATCGAGATGATCCTGGACGGCATCGCGCGCCGGCTGCGGCTGGACGGCGCCGAGGTGCGGCGGCGCAACTTCTACGCCGTGGGCCGCGACGTCACGCCCTACGGCCAGCGGGTCGAGGAGCTGCATGCCCAGGCGCTGACCGACCAGCTGCTGGCCAGCAGCCGGTACGCCGAGCGCCGCGCCGCGGTCGCCGCCTTCAACGCCGCGAGCCCCGTGCTGAAGAAGGGCCTGGCCTTCACGCCGGTCAAGTTCGGCATCTCCTTCAACGTGGCCCACCTGAACCAGGCCGGGGCGCTGGTGCATGTCTACACCGACGGCTCGGTGCTGGTGAACCACGGCGGCACCGAGATGGGCCAGGGCCTGAACACCAAGGTGGCGCAGGTGGTGGCGCATGAGCTGGGCCTGCCGCTGGACCGCGTGCGCTGCTCGGCCACCGACACCAGCAAGGTCGCGAACACCTCGGCCACGGCAGCCTCCACCGGCAGCGACCTGAACGGCAAGGCCGCGCAGGACGCGGCCCGCAAGATCAAGGCGCGGCTGGCCGCCTTCGCGGCCGGGCGCTTCGGCTGTGCGCCGGAGCTGGTGGCCTTCGACGCCGGCCAGGTCAGCGGCGGTGGCCAGCGCCTGGCCTTCGGCGACCTCGTCGCCGCGGCCTACCTGCAGCGCGTGCAGCTGTGGAGCGACGGCTTCTACGCGACGCCGGGCCTGCACTGGGATAGAGCCAAGCTGCAAGGCCACCCGTTCTACTACTACGCCTGGGGCGGCGCCGTCTGCGAGGCGCTGGTGGACACGCTGACCGGCGAAAGCCGCATTACCCGCGCCGACCTGCTGCACGACGTGGGCACCAGCCTGAACCCGGCGCTGGACATCGGCCAGATCGAGGGCGGCTTCATCCAGGGCATGGGCTGGCTGACGATGGAAGAACTCGTCTGGCACCCCGCCACCGGCAAGCTCACGACGCACGCACCCAGCACCTACAAGATCCCCACCGCCAACGACTGCCCGCCCGAGCTGAACGTGGCGCTGTTCGGCGTGGCCAATGCCAGCGAGACCATCCACCGCAGCAAGGCCGTCGGCGAGCCGCCGCTGCTGCTGGGCTTTGCGGCACTGCTGGCCATCAAGGACGCCTGCGCGGCCTGCGGGCCCAAGGGCTGCGACCCGCCACTGCGCGCGCCGGCCACCGCCGAGGCCGTGCTGGACGCCATAGACTCGCTGAAATGAGTCCACCCCCCACCGGCTTCGCCGGCCCCCTCAACGGGGCACTGCCAGCAGCCCGGCAGAGCCGGATCTGCGGCGGTCGCTGGATTGCCATCACGGTGCTCGCGTTGCTGACCGGCTGCGCCAGCATTCAGCCGCCGGCGCCGTCCATCGTCAGCGTGGATGCCTGGGGCGGCACGCCGGCCAGCGCGCCGGTGCCCACGCACCGGATCAGCAAGATCACCCTCCACCACCAGGGCGAGGTCTGGAAGGACGGCGCCGATGTCGAGGCCTACCTGCGCCGGCTGCAGCAGTGGTCGCGCCTGACCAAGCGCTGGGCCGACATCCCTTACCACTACGTCATCGCACCCGACGGCCGCATCTACGCCGCCCGGCCGCTCACGCAGGCCGGCGACACCAACACCGAGTACGACCCGCGCGGCCATGCGCTGGTCATGCTGGTGGGCAACTTCGAGGAACAGCAGCCGACGCCCGCGCAGCTGGGCGCCGCCGTCGAGCTGACGGCGTGGCTGGCGCGCGAGCACCGGCTGGGGCTGGACGACATTGCCAGCCACAAGGACTACAGCGCCCAGACCGTCTGCCCGGGCAAGCACCTGTACGCCCATCTCGAATCGGGCTGGTTCAGGGCCGAAGTGCGCCGCCGCCTGCAAGCGCCGTGATGGCGGACGACACCGCGGCAGTCCTTCGACTCCGTTCAGCAAGATCAGCCAGCGCCTGATCACCGCCCACGTTCGCCGTCATGAAATCACCCCCCTCCATTCGCGTTGGCCTCTTGATCGTGGCCAGCTGCGTTATCGCGTTCGCGATCTATGGCGTCCTCGAAGTGCTTGGCCGGAGCCTTCCGGGCAAAGACACGGCGAGATTGATTGCAAGCTTCGCTTGCTTCGGCTTGGTGTTTGGCGCTGCGCTGGCTTTTGACCCCTTGCCTGAGGAGAAACGGGCGGGTCGGCCTCTATGGCGAATAGGCTTGGGCGTCCTGGCCGGCATTTGCCTCGGCGTGATTTGGCGTTGGTCTGGCGAAGTCGTCGTGCTCTCTGGCCTCGTTGGAGCGGTGCTCGGGTACGCCGGCATAGCGTGGGCCAAGCACATCTGACACCCCACCGGAAACTACAGCGGAGGGCTGCACGCGCCGCTGAGCATCAGCGTTGAACGTCAGCGACTCACCGGCCGCACTTCTGCGTCGCGATCAGCACCGCCTGCGTACGCGAGCTGGCGCCCAGCGCCTTCAGCACCGCGGCCACATGGTCCTTGACGGTGTCGACGCTGACGTTCAGCTCGCGCGCGATCTCCTTGTTGGACAGGCCGCGGGCCAGCAGGTCGAGCACGCCCTTCTGCCGCGGCGTCAGCGGCAGTTCGGCCCAGGCACCTGGCGCCGGCCCTGCGGCCCCGACAGCAACGGTCGGCTCCGGCATCTCGCTGCGAGGCTTCAGCAGCGGCACATAGGTGCCGCCGGCCAGCACCAGCTGCAGCGCCTGCACCAGCGTGGCGAGGTCGCTGCGCTCGGGCACATAACCCATGGCGCCGGCGCCGATGGCCTGCAGCGCGTCCTCGGTGTCGTCGCTGCCCGAGATGACCACCACCGGCAGCAGCAGATGCTCGCGGTGGATCTGCTGCAGCAGCTCGAAGCCGCCGTCCACGCGCAGGTCCAGCAACACCAGGCGAGGCGGGGCCTGGGTCAGCGCGGCGCGGGCCGCCGCGACGGAGTCCACGCCCTGCACCTCGGCGCCGGCGAAATGCTGCTGGATCAGGCCCGTGAGCGCGGCGCGCACCATCGGAAACGCATCGACCAGCAAGACCCGCATCACGCCCCCTTTTGTTGTCTGCCGATGATAGTCACCGCAGCGCCACGGCCAGCAGCGGCTTGGCCCAGGCCGGCACGCTGCGCAGCGGCGCATGGGCGACGACGCGGCCCTGCTGCATCTGCAGCAGCAGCAACGGCTGCGGACGCCGCCCGGCGCGCGGGTCCGCCTCGAAGCTGTTGTCGTAGACGCGCAGGCTGGCCAGCCGCGGCATCAGCTTGACGAGGTTGCTGCGGCTGGCGTCGAAGCGCTCGCGCACCTTGGCCTCGGGGATGTCGTGCCCGCCGGCCCGCACGCGCGCGGCGATGCGCCGCAGGTGCAGCTCGGGCGTGGCCAGGCCGGCGTACCAGACATTTACCTCGGCGCCGGCCCGCGCGCCGTCCAGCAGCAGCCGGGTCATGCTGGCGCCACCCAGCGTGGTCTCGAAGGCGAAGGTCAGGCCCTCGGCCAACGCCCTCTCCACGCCGCGCCGGCCCAGCGTCCAGGCCAGGCCGTTGGCCTGCTCGGCGGACAGCCCCGGCTGCTGCTCGCGCAAGCGCGCCGCCGCGATGTCGGGATTGAAGAACTCGGCGCCGCTGGCCTGCAAGGCCGCGCCACCCAGCGAGCTCTTGCCGGCGCCGTTGACGCCGGCCAGCACGAACAGCCGCGCCGGCAAGGCTCAGGCAGCCTTGCGCGGCTTGGCAGACTTCGCGGCCTTGGCGGCGGCAGCGCCGATGGCTTCGGGCACCATCGCGAACGCCTCGGCCATGGCATCGCCCTGCCCCTGCATGCGGTCCAGCAGCGCGTCGAACTCGCTGCCCAGCGCACCCAGGTCGGGCTCGGCGGCGCGCTGCAGCTCGCGGTAGCGCTCCACCGTCATCAGCACCATGACGGGCTGGTCATGCTTGGTGATCAGCACCGCCCCCTCGGCCGCCACGGTGCGGCTGACCTTCTGGATGCCGGCCACCAGCTGCGTGGCCGACACGCTGGGCAAGTGGTCGGCAATAGCTTGTTCAAGGATGGCGGACATGGCAATCTCCTGTATTTTTTGTATTTTGCCCTTTTTAGGCAAATATAACCATCCATCGCAGCAGCCGAAGCGGCGCCAGCCGCGACCCCTCCAGCAGCAGCCGTGGATCCGGCTCTGCCGGTCCACCGGCTGCGCCCCCTTGAGGGGGAGCGGCGCAGCCGCTACGGGGGTGGGCCATCAATGCGCCTCGTCCCAGTTCTGGCCCACGCCCACCTCGGCCAGCAGCGGCACCTTGAGCGCCGCCACGCCGGCCATCAGGCGCGGCACCTCGCTGCGCATCCAGTCCAGCTCGGCCTCGGGCACTTCGAAGACGAGCTCGTCATGCACCTGCATGACGATGGCAGTCCGCTTGCCGGCCCGCTCCAGCTCGGCCTGCACGGCCAGCATGGCCAGCTTGATGAGGTCGGCCGCCGTGCCCTGCATGGGCGCGTTGATGGCCTGGCGCTCGGCACCAGCGCGGCGCTGGCCGTTGCCGCCGCGGATTTCGGGCAGGTAGATGCGGCGGCCGAACAGCGTCTCGACGAAGCCGCGCTCCGCGGCCCGCGCCTTGGTCTCGTCCATGTAGCGCTTCACGCCGGCGAAGCGGGTGAAGTAGCGGTCGATGTAGTCCTTGGCCGCCTTCTGCTCGATGCCCAGCGCCGCGGCCAGGCCGAAGGCGCCCATGCCGTAGATCAGGCCGAAGTTGATGGTCTTGGCATAACGGCGCTGTTCGCTGGAGACCTCGTCCAGCGCGATGCCGAACACCTCGCTGGCGGTGGCGCGGTGCACGTCCTGGCCTTCCTGGAAGGCGCGCAGCAAGCCGGGGTCCTCGCTGATGTGGGCCATGATGCGCAGCTCGATCTGCGAGTAGTCGGCGCTGACGATGCTGCAGCCCGCCGGCGCGATGAAGGCCTCGCGCACGCGCCGGCCCTCGGCCGTGCGGATGGGGATGTTCTGCAGGTTGGGCTCGTTGCTGGACAGCCGCCCCGTCACGGCCACCGCCTGCGCGTAGTTGGTGTGCACGCGGCCGGTGTGGGCGTTGATCTGCAGCGGCAGCTTGTCGGTGTAGGTGCTCTTGAGCTTGGCGAGGCCACGGTACTCCAGGATCTTGGCCGGCAGCGGGAAGTCGGCGGCCAGCTCGGTCAGCACCTCCTCGTCGGTGGACGGCGCGCCGGTGGCGGTCTTCTTGACCACCGGCAGGCCCAGCTTGCCGAACAGGATGTCGCCGATCTGCTTGGGGCTGCCGATGTTGAACGGCTGGCCCGCGATGTCGTAGCACTGCTGCTCCAGCAGCACCAGGCGCTGGCCGATCTCGTGGCTTTGCAGCTGCAGCCGCCCGGCGTCGATCAGCACGCCATGGCGCTCGATGCGGGCCAGAAGTTCGGCGGTGGGCATCTCGATGTCGCGGTAGATGCGCGTCAGGCCGGGCTCCGCCTCGATCTGCGGCCACAGCACGCCGTGCAGATGCAGGCACATCTCGGAGTCCTCGCCCGAGTAGGTGGTGGCCTTGTCCACGCTGACCTGGGCGAACGGAATCTGGTGCGCGCCCTTGCCGCACAGGTCCTCGTAGGAGAGGCCCTTGCGGCCCAGGTGGCGCTCGGCCAGCGCCTCCAGGTTGTGGGTCTTGTGCGCCTCCAGCACGTAGCTCTGCAGCAGCGTGTCGTGCTGCACGCCGCGCAGCGCGATGCCGTGGTTGGCGAACACATGCCAGTCGTACTTCAGGTTCTGGCCGATCTTGTGGGCCGACGCATCCTCCAGCCACGGCTTCAGGCGCGCCAGCACCGCGTCGAAGGGCAGCTGCTCGGGCGCGTCCGGCCCGCTGTGGTGCAGCGGGACGTAGGCCGCCTCGCCGGGCTGGTCGGCGAACGAGATGCCGACGATGCGCGCGGCCATGGGGTCCAGCGAATCGGTCTCGGTGTCCAGCGCGCACAGCGGCGCGGCACGCAGCCGGGCCAGCCAGGCGTCCAGCCGCTCGAAGCTGAGGATGGTTTCGTAGCGCCGCGCGACATCGCCCGCGCCCTCGGGCAGCTCGGCGGTGTCGAACAGCCCGGGGTTGGCCGCCGGCGCCGCCTTGGCCTGGGGCGCCTCGCCGGTCAGCTCCTCCAGCCAGGCCTTGAAGCCGTTGCGCGTGTAGAACGTGGCCAGCGCGGCCTTGTCCGGTTCGCGGAAGGCCAGCTCCTCCAGCGCCGGCCAGCCCGCCACATGCCCGGCCAGCTCGCAATCCACCTTCACGGTGACCAGCTTGCGGCCCATGGGCAGCCAGTCCAGCGCCGCGCGCAGGTTCTCGCCGGCCTTGCCCTTGATGGCCGTGGCTGCGGCGATCACGCCGTCCAGCGAGCCATGCTCGGCGATCCACTTCGCCGCCGTCTTGGGGCCCACGCCCACCACGCCCGGCACGTTGTCCACCGCATCGCCCATCAGCGTCAGGTAGTCGACGATGCGGTCGGGCGGCACGCCGAACTTGGCCAGCACGCCGGCCTCGTCCAGGCGCTCGCCGCTCATGGTGTTGATCAGCTCCACGTCGGGGTTGACCAGCTGCGACAGGTCCTTGTCGCCGGTCGACACGATGACGCGGTGGCCCTGCGCCGCGCCGATGCAGCACAGCGTGCCGATGACGTCGTCCGCCTCCACGCCCGGCACCGTCAGAGTGGGCCAGCCCAGCAGCTTGACCACCTCGTGGATGGGCTCGATCTGCGCGCGCAGCTCCGGCGGCATCGGCGAGCGCTGGGCCTTGTACTCGGGGTACCAGGCGTCGCGGAAGGTCGGGCCCGAGGCATCGAACACGCAGACCGCATGCTCGGCGCCCACGTCGGCGCGCAGCTTCTTCAGCATGGCCACCATGCCGCGCACGGCCCCGGTGGGCTGGCCCTCGGGGCCGCGCAGGTCGGGCATGGCGTGGAAGGCGCGGTAGAGGTAGCTGGAGCCGTCGACCAGCAGCAGGATGGGTTTGCTCATGCGCCGAATTGTCCGGCAGCACGGCACCCTAGAATTGGCAGCATCATGCGCCGCCTCGCCCCTGCCCTGCTGCTCGCCGCCCTGTGCGGCAGCGCCCTCGCCGACCCGCCGCCCGAGCCCAAGGTCGAGCAGACCGTGGCGGAGGACGACCAGGTCCGCATCGAGGAGCTGAAGGTGCGCGGCGAGACCAGGAAGGTCACGGTCAAGAACAAGCTCAGCCGGGCGCCCGACTACGAGATCGTCGTCAACGACGCGGGCCGCGAGTCGGCCGGCGGCACGGGCACCGGCATGAGCAAGAGCGGCTCGGGCACGCGGGTCTGGCGCGTCCTGAAATTCTGAATCTTCGGCGGCCCGCGGGTCGCTCCTCCACGACCCATGGCCGTATTCACCGAAGTCAGCGCCGACCAGGCCCAAGCCCTGCTGGACCACCTCGCCCTCGGGCGCCTGACGTCGCTGCGCGGCATCGGTGCCGGCATCGAGAACACCAACTACTTCGTCGACTGCGAGGGCGGCCACTATGTGCTGACGCTGTTCGAGCGCCTGACCGCCGAGCAGCTGCCGTTCTACCTGCGGCTGATGCAGCACCTGGCGCAGCGCGGCATCCCGGTGCCCGAGCCGCATGCCGACGCGGCAGGCGAGATCCTGTTCACCGTGGCCGGCAAGCCGGCGGCCATCGTCGACCGCCTGCACGGCGGCCACCAGCTGGCGCCCGACGCCTTCCACTGCCGGCAGGTGGGCGCCACGCTGGCGCGCATGCACCTGGCGGGGCGCGACTTCCCGCTGCACCAGCCCAACCTGCGCGGGCTGGCCTGGTGGCGCGAGGTGGTGCCGCAGCTGCTGCCCTTCCTGGACGCGCCCCAGGCCGAACTGCTGACCGGCGAGCTGGCCTACCAGCAGCAGGTGGCCGCGTCGGCCGGCTATGCCGAGCTGCTGGCGCACGCCGCCGGCCCCATCCATGCCGACCTGTTCCGTGACAACGTGATGTTCGAGCCCGGCGAGGGCCCGGGCCGCGAACGGCTGACCGGCTTCTTCGACTTCTACTTCGCCGGCGTCGACACCTGGCTGTTCGACCTGGCGGTGTGCCTGAACGACTGGTGCATCGACCTGACCGACGGCCGCCTGATCGAGGAGCGCGCCAGCGTCTTCGTCGCCGCCTACGAGAGCGAACGGCCGCTGTCCGGCACCGAGCACCGCCTGCTGCCGGCGCTGCTGCGTGCGGCGGCGCTGCGCTTCTGGGTGTCGCGCCTGTTCGACCTGCACCTGCCGCGCGAGGCGGCGCTGCTGAAGGCGCACGACCCGGCGCATTTCGAGCGCGTGCTGCGCGAGCGCATCGCCAAGCCCTGGCATGCCCTGCACGGCGAGGCCGCCGAATGACGACGATGCAGCTCCATCTCCAGCAGGTACCGGCGCGCAACGGCCGGCTCTGGATACGCCACGGCTTCAAGGTCTTCCAGCGCCAGCCGCTGGCGCTGTCGGGGCTGTTCGGCCTGTTCCTGTTCGCCGGCTTCGCCGCGATGCTGCTGCCCTACGTGGGCCTGATGCTGACCATGGCCTCGCTGCCGCTGCTGTCGCTGGGCTTCATGCTGGCCACCCACCTGGTGCTGCAGAAGAAGACCCCCACGGCCAGCGTCTTCATCGCGCCGCTGAAGCTGACGCCCGAG
Organism: uncultured Comamonadaceae bacterium; assembly: GCA_963992225.1. Taxonomy (GTDB): domain Bacteria; phylum Pseudomonadota; class Gammaproteobacteria; order Burkholderiales; family Burkholderiaceae_C; genus Pelomonas. The sequence continues at coordinate 10,400 of CAXDTK010000071.1, forward strand.
CGCCGCCGCAGCCAGCTGCTGCTGTGCCTGGGCTATGCCGGCGCGGTGCTGCTGATCGGGCTGCTGGCCGACTGGGTGGACGGCGGCAGCACGCGCGACCTGCAGCGGCTGATCGCCGAGAACGCCGACGCCGACACCATCGCCAACGCCGCGACCGACCCGCGGCTGTTCTGGGGCCTGGCCACGCGGCTGGGGCTGGTGGCGGTGCTGTCGGTGCCCTACTGGCATGCGCCGGCGCTGGTGCACTGGGGCGGCCAGGGTGTTGCGCAGGCGCTGTTCTCCAGCACGCTGGCGCTGTGGCGCAACAAGGCCGCCTTCGCGCTGAACGCGCTGCTGTGGACCGGCCTGCTGATGGGCGTCGCGGGCCTCATCAGCCTGGTGTTCGGGCTGCTTGGCCTGACCCAGTTCGCCCCCATGGTGATGATGGCCACCGGGCTGCTGCTGTCGACGGTGTTCTACGCGTCGCTGTACTTCAGCTTCGTCGACTGCTTCATGTTCGGCGCGCCGCAGAACCTGCTCGACGACCAGGCCTGACGCGGCCCGCCGAGGGCCGGCCCGGCGCCGGCTTTCATGAAGACGACATGGTGCTTTCGTAGATTCCCGTAGTCCATTTGTACGGGAATCCCTGTCACACCTATGTCTCAATCCAATGTTTTCCATCGCCGCCAGGCCCTGAAGTTCCTCGGCGCCCCGCTGATGCTGCCGCTGGGCACCGCTGCGCTCGGCAGCGCGCTCACCGCCTGCGGCGGTGGCGGCGACGATGACAAGCCGGCCGCCACCTTCGCGTCGGCCAGCTTCACCGCGATGGCGGCCCCCTCGCTGGCCACGCCGGCCGACATGGCACGCACGCTGGTCAGCTCCACGCTGGCGGTCAAGTTCAGCGACGACAGCACGCAGACCTTCTCGCTGTCCTACCAGCCCTTCTTCACCACCGGCGACCTGGTGCCCGACGGCAAGGGCGGCACCGTGCTGGCCGGCGGCTATGTCGACTTCGCCGGCAAGCCCATCATCGACGCCACCGTGGCCGGCAAGGAGCGCCCCTACTTCAGCGACGCGCCGGACGGCACCTCGCTGCTGAAGCTGCCCAACGCCAGCGTGTCTGGCGTGAAGGGCAACACCGTGTTCGCGGTCGTGCAGTTCGAGTACACGACCTGGGCCCAGGACGGCAAGACCGACATGTACGGCAAGCTGCCCTCGCCCATCGCCGTGCTGACGCTGGACCAGGACCCCGCCACCGGCAAGCTGTCGCTGGTCAAGTACCACAACGTCGACACCGCGCCGGCCATGGGCCTGTGGATCACCTGCGGCTCCAGCCTGTCGCCCTGGGGCACCCACCTGTCCAGCGAGGAGTACGAGCCGGACGCCTTCACCGCCGCCGGCAGCGCGCAGTTCAAGGCCTTCAGCAAGAACCTGTTCGGCAGCGAGACCGCGGCCAACCCCTACCACTACGGCCATATGCCCGAAGTGACCGTCAACCCCGACGGCACCGGCACCGTCAAGAAGCACTACTGCCTGGGCCGCATCTCGCACGAGCTGATCGAGGTGATGCCGGACAACCGCACCGCCATCATGGGCGACGACGCCACCAACGGCGGCTTCTTCATGTTCGTGGCCGACAAGGAGAAGGACCTCTCCGCCGGCACGCTGTACGTCGCCAAGTTCGGCGCCGGCTTCTCGCTGGACCCGGCCGCTGCCGGGGCCGCCATCACCTGGATCAAGCTGGGCTCGGCCACCAGCGCCGAGATCAAGGCGCTGGCCGACACGCTGAAGGCGACGGACATCATGGACGTGTCCGCCACCGACCCGGGCGACGCCACCTTCACCAAGATCTGGATCGGCGGCAAGGTGCAGTGGGTGCGCGTGAAGGCCGGCATGGACAAGGCCGCCGCCTTCCTGGAGACGCACCGCTACGCCGCGCTCAAGGGCGGCTCCATGGGCTTCAGCAAGATGGAAGGCACCACCGTCAACATCAAGGACAAGGTGGCCTACTCGGCGCTGCAGAACATGCAGAGCTCCATGGTGCGCGGCCACGCGGCCTGGAACCCCGACTACAACATCACCATCGAGAAGACCGTCAACGCCGGCGCCGTGCTGGCCCACACGCTGAGCGCCGCGCAGAAGGACAGCGCCGGTGCCGCCATCAACAGCGAGTGGGTGCCGTCGCTGACCAAGGCGCTGCTGGTGGGCGAGGACCTCGCCGTCGCCGACGCGCTGGGCAACCTGGCCAATCCCGACAAGATCGGCGCGCCGGACAACCTGAAGTTCTCCGAGAAGCTGCGCACCCTCTTCATCGGCGAGGACAGCGGCTACCACGTCAACAACTTCATCTGGGCCTACAACGTCGACACCAAGGTGCTGAGCCGGCTGGCTTCCATGCCCTCGGGCGCCGAGGCGACGGGGCTGGGCGTGGTGGACGACCTCAACGGCTGGACCTACGTCACCGCCAACTTCCAGCATCCTGGCTACTGGGAATCCAACAAGCTGCACGACGTCGTCAAGGGCACGCTTGAGCCGCTGATCAACGCGAACTACAAGAATCGCTTTGGCGCCCAGGTGGGCTACCTGACCGGTGCCGCCACCAGCCTGAAGCTGGCCAAGCTGGCCTGAACCGGGCGTTGAGCCGGGCCCTGGGCCCGGTATGAACGAAGGGGCTGCAGACGCAGCCCCTTCCTGTTTTTTGCAGCGCCGCGGCGATCAGGCCCGCGTGACGACCACCTCCAGGTATTCGCTGGGCACCACCAGCGTGCCCGGTCCGGCGCGGTTCAGGCTGTCCAGCAGCACCGTCAGCTCCGCCGTCAGCGCCTCGGCCTGGGCCGGCGTCTGCGCGGCGAAGGCCTTGCTGACCGGCCCGTACCACTGGCGGAACACCTCGATGAAATGCGCCGCCGAGCGGTAGCGGAAGGCGAACACGCGCGGCGTCACCTGCAGCGCCGCGGCCGCATCGCCGAACAGCGCGCGCAGGTGGGCCTCGGTGCCCCACAGCGACGGCGCCGCCACGCCGGCCGGCGGCGGCACGTAGCGGCCCAGCACTTTGAACATGCGGCCGATCAGGCTGTCCGGCGTCCAGTTCGCCAGGCCGATGCGGCCACCGGGGCGCACCACGCGGGCCAGCTCGGCGGCCGCCTTCGCGTGGTCGGGCGCGAACATCACGCCGAAGGTCGACAGCGCGGCGTCGAAGCTGGCATCGGCAAACGGCAGCGCCTCGGCGTCAGCCACCTGGAAGGCGACCTCCAGCCGCTCGGCCCGTGCGCGCTCGGCGCCGCGTTCCAGCAGGCTGCCGACGAAGTCGGTCGACGTGACCAGGCAGCCGCGCCGCGCCGCGGCCAGCGTGGCATTGCCGTTGCCGGCCGCCACGTCCAGCACGCGTTCGTCGGTCTTCAGGTCGCAGGCCTCGGCCAGCGACTCGCCGACGATCTGCAGCGTGGTGCCGATGACGGCGTAGTCCCCGCTGCCCCAGGCGGCCTGCTGGCGGGTCTTGAGGGCGGTGAAGTCGACGACGGGTGCAAGCATGGCGGTCTCCGGTGGGTGGCGCGGTCGCGCCGTGGGGGCAATGTCGGGCCCGAGGGCGCGGGCCGTCCTGCCCGCGCGTCCGCCGCCCCTGCCCGCGCGTCCGGCGGCCAACCGCAGCGCTGGCGATGCCGGCGCCACGCTCCCACAATCGGCGCTCCACTTCGACGGAGCAGCACCATGGGCATGGAACAGATCGCCGCGGCCCTGGAACGCGCGGCCGCGATGCTGCGCCGCCGGCCGCAGGCCGGGCTCGGCGAGGACTCGCCGGCCACCGCCCGCTGGGAGGGCGGCCTGCGCACCCGCGTGCACGGCGACGCCGGGCCGCTGCTGCTGACCGACATGCCGGCCGAACTGGGCGGCGATGCGGGCGGCGTGACGCCCGGCTGGCTGCTGCGCGCCGGGCTGGCGTCCTGCGCGGTGACGCGCATCGCGATGGCCGCCGCGGCCCAGGGCATCGCGCTGCAGACGCTGGAGGCGCGCGCGACCAGCCAGTCCGACGCGCGCGGCCTGCTGGTCCTGCCCGAGCCCGACGGCAGGCCGGTGCCCGCGGGGCCGTTGGCCATGACGCTGCAGGTGCGCATCGGGGCGGCCGGCGTGCCCGCCGCGCGGCTGCGCGCGCTGGTGGAGGCCACCACGTCCTGCTCGCCGGTGACCTGCGCGGTGGAGCAGCCGCTGCCGGTCGCGCTGCTCATCGACGTGGCGGCGTGATGGACGCGCTGTCGCAGACGCTGCGCGTGGTGCGCCTGGTGGGCGCGATCTTCCTGCACGGCCGCTTCACGGCGCCCTGGTGCTACCAGTCGCCGCATGCCGACGCGGCCGCGCCCTTCCTGGAGCCGAGCGCCGAGCGGGTGGTGGTGTTCCACCTGATCACCGAAGGCGAATGCTGGGTGGAGCTGGACGGCCAGCCGCCGCTGCGCCTGGCGGCCGGCGACGCGGTGATCTTCCCGCAGGGCGATGCGCACCGCATGGGCTCGCAGCCGGGGCTGCCGCCCGCGTCCGGCGCGCGGCTGCACGAGGTGCTGGCACGCCGGCCGCGGCTGCTGGCCTACGGCGGCGGCGGCGCCACGACCAAGCTGGTCTGCGGCTACCTGGCCTGCGACGCCCGCCTGGCGCGCATGCTGCTGGCGGGGCTGCCGCCGGTGGTGCGGGTCAGCGTGCGCGGCTCGAACGCCGGCGTCTGGCTGGAGGCCTCGCTGCGCTACGCGCTGGCCGAGGCGCGCTCGCCGCGCCCCGGCGGCCAGGGCGTGCTGGCCAAGCTGGCCGAGGTCTTGTTCATCGAGGTGCTGCGCATCCACATGAACGAGCAGGCCGAGGGCCGCACCGGCTGGCTGGCCGGCGTCAACGACCGCATCGTCGGCGCGGCGCTGCGCGCGCTGCATGCCGAGCCGGCCCGGCCCTGGACGCTGGAGGACCTGGCCCGTGTGGCCGACACCTCACGCTCGGTGCTGGCCGAGCGCTTCCAGCAGCTGGTGGGCCAGGCGCCCATGCAGTACCTGGCGCAATGGCGCATGCTGCTGGCGTCCAACCTGCTGGCCCGCAGCAACGCGCCGCTGGCGCGCATCGCCGAGGAGGTGGGCTACCAGACGGACACCGCGTTCAGCCGCGCCTTCCGGCGCGAGTACGGCATGCCGCCGGCCGCCTGGCGGCGCCGCCAGGCCGGCCTGCCGGCAGCGGCGGCCTGACGGCGGCGGCCGCCTCAGCGCTCGCGCGGGATGGCGTAGGTGCCGGTGGCATGGGCCACCGGCTCGTCCATGCCTTCGGAATGGATCCAGACCTCGCCGACCGCCAGCGACTTGCCCAGCTTCATCAGCCGGCAGCGGCCCAGGATGCGCCGGTCGGCGCGCGGCTTGCGCAGGAAGTTGATGCTCAGGCTGGTGGTCACCGTCAGCGGCACCAGGCCGATGCGGGCCAGGATGGCCACGTACAGCGCCACGTCGGCCACGGTCATCATGACCGGGCCCGACACGGTGCCGCCGGGCCGCAGCTCGGCCTCGCCCACCGCATGCGCGACGACGATCTCGTCGGCACCGATGGACTCCACCGTCACCCGCGTCTGCGGGAACTCGCGCCGCAGGAAGGCGGCCAATTCGTCCAGGCTCACGGTGTTCATCGCGGGTCTCTCAATCGATGGGCGTCAGCTTGGCCACCGACAGCGCCAGCCACTTGGTGCCATGGCGGCCGAAGTTGACCTGGGCGCGGGCGTCGGTGCCGCTGCCCTCCAGCGTCAGCAGCACGCCCTCGCCGAACTTGTTGTGGAACACGCCCTTGCCCACGCGCAGGCCGCCATGCTCCTCGGACACCTTCAGCTTCATGGCCGCCGGCACGGGCGGCTCCACCCACGCAGCCTTCTCCACGCGGCCCGCGCCCACCAAGCCCTTCAGGCCGCTGCCGCGCTGCCAGGCCTGCTGGTACTCGCGCGCAAAGCCCGAGCCGAAGCCCTGGTTGCGCGGCGTCAGCCACTTCAGCGCGTCCTCGGGCAGCTCGTCGAAGAAGCGGCTCTTGATGTGATAACGGGTCTGCCCGTGCAGCATGCGGGTCTGGCAGAAGCTCAGGGACAGCTTCTGGCGCGCCCGCGTGATGGCGACGTACATCAGGCGGCGCTCCTCCTCCAGCCCGTCGTGGTCGGACATCGCGTTCTCGTGCGGGAACAGCCCCTCTTCCAGGCCGGTGATGAACACGGCGTCGAACTCCAGGCCCTTGGCCGAGTGCACCGTCATCAGCTGCACCGCATCCTGGCCGGCCTGGGCCTGGTTGTCGCCGGCCTCCAGCGAGGCATGCGTCAGGAAGGCCACCAGCGGCGACATGATTTCACCTGACTCAGGGTCAGGTGAAACGCCAGCGATGGAGCTCCCTCCCTGAATCCCTCCCTCCGAGAGGGAGGGACCAGAAAGCGCGTCGGCATGGAGCGCCACGGCGTTCTTGCCGAAGCCCTCCTGCATGACGAAGGCCTCGGCCGCGTTGATCAGTTCGTCCAGGTTCTCCAGCCGCTCGGCGCCGTCCTTGTCGGTGCGGTAGAAGTCCAGCAGGCCCGAGGTCTCCAGCACCTGCTCGATGATCTCGCGCAGCGTCATGCCCTGCGTCAGGTTGCGCGTCGAGTCGATCAGGCTGGTGAACGCCTGCAGGTTGGTGCCGCCCTTGCCGGTGATCGCGCCGACGCTCTGGTAGAGGCTGCGGCCGCTCGCCTTGGCAGCATCCTGCAGGTTCTCCAGCGTCTTGGCGCCGATGCCGCGGGTCGGGAAGTTGACGACACGCAGGAAGCTGGTGTCGTCGTTCGGGTTCTCCAGCAGCCGCAGGTAGGCCAGCGCGTGCTTCACCTCCGCGCGCTCGAAGAAGCGCAGGCCGCCGTAGACGCGGTAGGGAATGCCGGCGTTGAACAGCGCCGACTCGATGACCCGCGACTGCGCGTTGCTGCGGTACAGCACCGCGATCTCCTGGCGGTCCAGCCCGCCGCGGTGCAGTTGCTGGATCTCCTCGATCAGCCACTGCGCCTCGGCGAAGTCGCTGGGCGCCTCGAACACGCGGATGGGCTCGCCCGGGCCGGCGTCGGTGCGCAGCGTCTTGCCCAAGCGCTGGCTGTTGCGGCTGATCAGCTCGTTGGCGGCGTCCAGGATGTGGCCGAAGCTGCGGTAGTTCTGCTCCAGCTTGATGACCTTCTTGACGCGGTACTCGCGCTCGAAGTCGGCCATGTTGCCGACGCGCGCGCCGCGGAAGGCGTAGATGCTCTGGTCGTCGTCGCCCACGGCCAGCAGGCTCTGGCCGTTGTCCACACCCGGCGGGGCGAACATCTTCAGCCAGGCGTACTGCAGCTTGTTGGTGTCCTGGAACTCGTCGACCAGGATGTGCCGGAAACGGTTTTGATAGTGCTCGCGCACCGCCGGGTTGTCGCGCAGCAGCTCGTAGGAGCGCAGCATCAGCTCGGCGAAGTCCACCACGCCCTCGCGCTGGCACTGGTCCTCGTAGTTGGCGTAGATCTCGACCAGCTTCTTGGTCTGCTCGTCGCGCGCCTCCACGTCGCCGGGGCGGTGGCCGTCCTCCTTGCAGCCGGCGATGAACCAGCCCACCTGCTTGGGCACGAAGCGCTCCTCATCCAGCTTCATCGCCTTGATGACACGCTTGACGGCCGAGGTGGTGTCGCTGGCGTCCAGGATCTGGAAGGCCTGCGGCAGGTGGGCCAGCTTCCAGTGCGCGCGCAGGAAGCGGTTGCACAGGCCGTGGAAGGTGCCTATCCACATGCCGCGCACGTTGAACGGCAGCAGGGTGGAGAGCCTTGTGAGCATCTCCTTGGCGGCCTTGTTCGTGAAGGTCACGGCCATGATGCCGCCCGGGCTCACCTGGCCGGTGTTCAACAGCCAGGCGATGCGCGTCGTCAGCACCCGCGTCTTGCCCGAGCCGGCGCCGGCCAGGATCAGCGCCGGCGCGGGCTCCGCCGTCACGGCGGCGAGTTGCTCGGGGTTGAGGTTCTTCAGGAGGGGGCTGGGCTGGGCGGCGACGCTGGACATGTCGCGCCCGTCTGGCGAGGGATGCATCGACGCATTTTAGAGAGGGCCCTAGCGGCGCCTCGGTTTGCCGGCGCGCTCGGCCTTGGACCAGTCGTAGACCTCGCCGCCCGGCATGCGGCCGCCCTCCACCGCCGTCACGCCGGCGGCGCCGACATGGTCTTGCAGCTCGGTCGAGATGCAGACATGCCGGTGGCCCTGGCGGCGGCGGTCCTCGGCGCAGGCCAGCGCCTGCAGCAGTTCATCGCTGCCGAAGGCCTGGCAGCCGGGCTCGGCCGGCGCGCCCTCGCGCGCGGCCAGCCAGTAGACGACGATGCCCATGGAGATACCCGATGCTGAGAAGCCGACAGCGTAGCGCGCGCCATCGGCACCCGGGCAGCCCCAGCAGGCGGCCCGCGGGCCGCCGCGGCCGCTTCAGTCGATGCGCAGCTTGCGCCCGCCGGGCGCCTGCGGCTTCTTGGGCAGCGTCAGCGTCAGCACGCCGTTGTCGTACTTGGCCACCGCGCGGGCCTCGTCGACCGAACCCGGCAGGCGGAAGCTGCGCGACACCGAGCCGTAGTAGCGCTCGCTGCGCAGCACCTTCTCCTCGTCGCTCTTCTGGTCGTGCTGCTTGATCTCGGCGCTCAGCGACAGCACGTCGCCGTCGATGGACACATGGATGTCCTCGCGGGCCACGCCGGCCAGCTCGGCGTGGACGACGAAGTTCTCGCCGTCCTCCTTCACGTCGACCTTGATCTGCCGCGGCAGGGCATCGCCGTGCAGCGGGCGCACCAGATACCCCGGCGCGAAGTCGCGGAACAGGTCATCGAACAGGCTGCTGGGAACGGTAGGCAGATAGCTCATGGTGGGCTCCTTTCAGGGCTGGGGCGCGCGGCCGCGCCGCGCTGCCGCGGATGTTTGCGCTGCCGCCCGCCGCCCGCCTTGAGCCGGATCAAACCGGCACCGCCGCGGGCCTCAGGTGCCCAGGATCCAGCGCGCGATCTGCCGCGCCTCGGCCTCGTTGACCGTCGGGCGCTCGGCCTGGTCGGGCATGCGCGCCTTGCCCCAGTGCGGCCCGCCGGTGGCGCTGCTGCCCTGCTGGATGGTCTTGACCAGGCTGGCCTCGGCATCCTTGCGGCCCTTCCAGAAGGTCGCGATCTTCTTGAACGACGGCGCGGCGCCGTCCTCCTTGAGCGCATGGCAGCCCATGCACTGCTTGTCCTGCGCCAGCTTCTCGCTGGCCAGCGCCGGGCCGTGCGCAGCGACCAGGGCCGCAAGTACCAGAGACGTCTTCATGGGGAACCTCCGTACCGGTTGGGGTGGGGCCAGCGTAGGCAGCCGCGCCGGTGCCGGCTTGCGCCAGATCAAGAGGGCGACGGTTTGCCGCGCCCGGCGCGGCAGCGCATAGAGTCCAGGCCTGATGCCTTTGCCCCCACCCTGCCCCTGCGGCACCGGCCGCCCCTACGACGCCTGCCTGTCTCTTATACACATATCCCAGCCCACCACACGGACTCCTAGGGCGTATGGCGTCTTCTGCGTGAAAAAAAAAA
>CAXDTK010000072.1:0-19833 GCA_963992225.1 uncultured Comamonadaceae bacterium
ACACCTAAGCCTTCGTCGGCAGCGTCAGATGTGTATAAGAGACAGGGGTATCTCGGCGGCGAAGGCATCGCACGACTGGCAGCGCTGGACGGCATTGCGCGAGGTGACCGCCGCAATCCGTGAAGCGCACAAAGCTGCCAAGCGACCCAAGGCCCAGGAAATTGATGTGAAGCCCCAAAAGGCGAAGCGGATCGGTTCGAAAGGCAAAGCCTTAGCGTAATTGGTCGGTTCGGAATTTGGGTTCAGCGTGCCGGCCTGACTCCAAATATCGAACAAGGCGGGAAGTGCTTGAATGGCGCTAAGTGGTTGAGTAATCAGCGTTTGTCCGCAAAGTACGCAGCCGGCGCCGGTTTCAATTTCCAGGCCCATAAATCGAACACCTATGCATCATTGCCAGGGGTAAGGGGCGCCAGCCAGGCCAGCGGCTGATTCATTCAAGCCAGTGCGTCGCCGATGGGAGAATCTAAACTCGCTGATGATTTCGTAATCTGTGGAGTGGCAACGCATGGGCACAGGCGGCACAAGGTACGGGGCAGGGCGGCCGGCATTGAAGGTGAAGGCCGAGCACTGCCGCAGCGTGGACGTGCGCCGGTTCGCCGCCGAGAACATGCTGCGAGACGGGGCCTGGACTTGGCAGTGGAGCGACCCCGACACGCGCGAGGTGCGCTCCAGCATCACCGTCTACGGGCGCCAGGACTGCATCACGCTGGCCTTCACGATTGAGGGCACGCCGGTGCGCAACGAGATGCCGGTCATCAGGACCGCGTGCAACTTCGGCGGCTCGCGTCCCTGGTTTGCCTGCCCCTGCTGCGGCCGGCGCGTCGCGAAGGTGTTCCTGCGCTTCCGCCGCTTTGCCTGCCGCCATTGCCAGCGCGTGAGCTATGCCAGCCAGTCGGACGACGCGATGGGCCGCGCGTGGCGCGCGCAGACCAAGCTGGAGGCCAAGCTCGACCCGCACTGGCGCCGGCCCAGGTACATGCACCACGCGACGCGCGCCCGGCTGATGACCAAGATCATGGAGTTGGAGCAGCGCCGGGACGACGCACTGGCCGCGTTCATGGGCACGCGCTTTCCCGGCCTGCTGCCCTGGTGACGACGCTCAAGGCCGCGAGCAGTGCAGTAACTTCTACAGTAACTCGACTGCGAAACGGTGCGCTGTCATAGGAGAGTTCAAGTGACCCCGGCACCATTACAAAGTTCAGCGAAGTCCGCTGAAGCCCAAAAGGCCCAAGTAAATCAACGACTTGGGCCTTTTTCTTTGTCCGCTGGCTTCCGGGTAAGTGCGCCACCTTCCGGCATCTGACCGGGTAACTATCCGGGTAACTCGGGGTCGCCGGGACACATGCCCGCCGGCGCCGGCTGCTGACATCGCCGTGCCGTCAGCCGAACGCTTGCGGCAGGTCCAGGTGCACGGTGTGCCTGTGAATGAGCCAGGCGTCGCGCTCGTGGACCAGTTCGGAGCGGTAGTAGCCCGCTTCACGCGGTGCAACGCTGCCCTGTGCCCCGAAGAGTCCGCGCGGCCAACCGCCCTCGGGCATGGCATTCCCCAAGGTCAGGAACATCACGAACTGGGCGTCCAGCGTGGCGCGGTTGCCGTCCATCTCGATCAGGTGATCGAAGGTCATGTGATGGCTCCAGCCGCGCGGCGCGTGGGGGGCGAGCATGCCCGCAACGGCCTGCCCGATCTGCTCGGCGCCAACCAGCTGGCCAAGAGGCTTGGGTGCCTGCTGATCGAACAGGATGGTGACGGTCGCGTCTGGGGTGAACAGCTTGGACAGCGCAGCGCCGTCGCGACGGTCCACCGCGCGCACGTAGCGACCCAGGACTTGTTGAACTTGAAAGTGATCGGACATCGTCTACTCCAGGGGATGGTTCGGGTGAAACGCTCGAGAGCGGCCGTCGAGACGGCAGCCTGATCGGTGGCAGGGCAGGGAGCGTCAGACGGATCCTGGCGCCGGTGCGTGGTGTGCGGTGTCCGGCACATAGCAGGGGTACTCGTGCTTGGACTTCGTTGCTAGGCTGAGGTCCAGCTCGACAACTTGCATCTGCGCAGCGCCCTCCGTGGTCGCCAGCCGGGCGCCGCCCGGTGCCACGACGAAGCCATGGCCGCCAAAGATTGGCCCTTCGGCGCACTGCCTGCCAACGCGGTTGGAGGTGGCCACGTAGCACCCGCCGACCAAGGACGCCATGCCGGCAGCCGTCTCCCACGAGTTGCGTCGCAACCCGGTCGCGCGGGGTACGGCAATCAGGTCGGCGCCGGCACGCCCCAACCTGTGTGCGTGCTCGTTGAACATCAGCTCCGTGCACAGGAGGAAGCCGACATGCACCCGGGCGACCTCGTGAACCGCAAACCCCGGCAGCGCCGCCTGGAACCAGGTGGACTCATGCCAGCCGGGTTCTTCGGGAAACCGCTGCTTGTGATGTCTGGCGGTGTAGCGGCCCGCCACCAGGGTGAAGGCTTCATTGGCCAGGCTCCGGCCGCTCGGCACCGGCCGGCTGGACATCACGGCCTCGACCTTGAGGGCAGCGAGGGCGGCGACACCGCGCTCATGCAACTGCACCCAGGCCCGTGCGGCTTCGGCGTCATAACGCTCGCTTCGAGGGAGCCAGCTGCCGAACGGCATCTCGTTGGTCAGCAGCAGGTCCGGCGCGATCTCCTCGATCTGCTGCGCGATGCGCTGCCAGGGCTCGCCATCGGGCTGAAGCCCGTCAGGCCACTCCACCACCATCAATCTCGGCATGCTGTTCCCCTTGTGCATTCGCGATGCTGGCTGGCGGCTCACCACCAGTACCGCGGGTAGCTGCGCCGTGCTCGCGCGTTGTTCACGACCCAGGCGCAGCCCACGATGATGAGTGACCCCGCCAAGACGGGGGTGACGAGAAAGCTGATCGATGGCGCCGTTGCGAGCACCACCAGCGGGTTGGCGCCGGCCGGCGCGTGGACCGTCCGGGTCCACAGCATGACGCCGAGTGCGAGCGCAACCGACAGTGCGGCAGACCACCAGGTCGGACCCCAGGCGGCCAATGCGGCGAAGCCGACCAGCGTGCTCAGGAAATGGCCGCCGACAATGCTGCGGGGCTGGGCCAGCGGGCTGTCCGGCAGTCCGAAGGCCAGCACGCAGCTCGCGCCGAACGGCGCCATCAGCAGCGCGACCCCTGCTTGCTGTGCCAGCCAGGCGGTGGCACCAATGGCCAGCGCAGCCCCTGCCATCGAGATCAGGATGAATCGCCCCGGCGGGGCGGACGGCGCTGAGGGCTTGTGTGGCTGCATGTGCAGTCTCCGTTCGTGAGCCGCCATCTTCTGGTGCCGCCCCACGACGGGCAATGACGCGCCGCGAAAGTGACTCTTGCACAAGCCGGTGCACGGCTTGCAAGGGCGCTAATTGAGTGAGGCGTCGGACCGGAGGCGGTCGATGAGCAGATCGAGCAGCAGCCTCACCTTGGCGTCTGGCCGCCGGCCCTGCCGGTGCAGCACGTGAATCGGCAGGGGCTGGGGCTCGAACTCGGTGAGCAGGGTCTTGAGCTGCCCGCGCTTGAGCTCATCGCTGATCTGATAGGACATCAGCCGCGAAATCCCGAGCCCGGCGACTGCAGCGGTAATCGCCGACTCATTGGTGTCGGTCACCATCGCGGGCCTGACCTCCCAGGTGCCCGCCACCCCGTCTTCCCAGAAGCGCCACTGGGGGGAAGGCGTCATGCCCGTCGAAGCGACCACGGTGTGGGCGATCAAGTCACGGGGATGTGCGGGTACGCCGTTGGCAGACAGATAGCCAGGAGCCGCGCACACGATGCGCCGCACCCAGCCCACCCGGACGGCCTGGAGTGACGAGTCGGGAAGTTCGCCGATTCGAACCGCGATGTCGATGCCCTCGTCGTCGACGTTGACGACGCGATCGACGAAGTGACACACCGCCTGCACTTGCGGATAGGCACGCAGGAACTCCACCACGATGGGCGCGACATACCGGTTGCCGAACATCGCCGATGCGGTGAGTGCCAGCCGGCCCTGAGGCTTGGCATGCACGCCAGCGGCCGCCAGGTTGGCCTCCTCCAGCTCCGCCAGGATGCGCCGGCTCGCCTCGTAGTACTGGGCCCCCGCGTCGGTCACCCGGGTCACGCGCGTGGTGCGTGTGAGCAGTGACACGCCCAGCTGCGCCTCCAGCTCGGCGATGGCCCTGGTGATGCTCGCCGGAGACACATTCAAGGTGCGTCCCGCCCCGGCAAAACCGCCCGCGTCAACGACGGCGATGAAAGTGCGGATGCACTGGAGCTGATCCATGGGTTGCCACCTTGTTGCATCGGCGCAGAGACGATGGCTCCGGCCCGGGGCAGATCATCGCGGGGAGTCCTGCCGGCACTGTTGCAGCCGATGCAATTGCCATTTGGGCCGGGTGCTGATTCTCTTCCAGCGGCTGCACCACCACAGTCTGCATCGTTCGCCGGATGTCCCGGTGGGCGATTTCCAGCTCTTCAGGAGAACCCCATGAGCCGCATTCCTCTCGTCACCCACGCCGCCGCCAACGCCGATCAAAAGCAGCTGCTCGATGCCATCCAGGCGCAGCTCGGCATGGTGCCCAACTTCCTGCGCGTGTTCGCCCATTCCCCGGTGGCGCTGAAGGCGTTCCTGGGGCTTCACGGCATCGCCAACGACGGCGCCCTTGACGCATTGACGCGTGAGCGCATCGCGCTTGCCCTTGCGCAGGCCAATGGCTGCCAGTACTGCGTCTCCGCGCACACGGCCATCGGCCGAAAGACCGGCCTCACGGGCAACGAGATGATGGCCGCCCGCTCGGGGACCAGTGAAGACGCCATGGCTGCCGAGGCCGTCAGGTTCGCCTTGAACCTGGTGGAGAAAATGGGCGAGGTCGACACCGAAGAGCTGCTGGCGCTGCGCAACGTCGGCTATTCCGATGCGGCCATCGTCGAGGTGATCACGCATGTCGGCATGAACTTCCTGACCAACATCCTGGGCAAGGTGAGCCGTGTGGAGATCGACTTTCCGGCCGTGGAGCTGAAGCTGGCGGCCTGACGCGGCCCCAGCCACTGCGGTGGAGCCGGTCTCCACCGCGTCGTTTACTGGTTTTGGAGAGCGCCATGCCGCATGCCTACGCCCAGATCGCCTTCACGCCCGCGGTCCGCAGGCTTCAGCAAGAGTTGGGAAGCCGCGAACAGTACGTCTTCCTCGACGCGCTGGAGGATGCCAACAGCAGCTTCACCGAGCGCGAGGCGGCATTCATCGAGAGCCGGGACACGTTGTACCAGGCGACCGTGAGCGAGACCGGCTGGCCCTATGTCCAGCATCGGGGCGGCCCGCCGGGGTTCATCAAGGTGCTGGACAAGCACACGATCGCCTTCCCGGATTTCCGCGGCAATGTGCAGTACCTCAGCGTCGCCAACCTGAAACGGGACGACCGCATCTCCATCATCCTGCTCGACCCCGCCAAGCAGCGGCGGCTGAAGCTGCTCGGTCACGTGACGCTTGTCGAAGCGGGCAGCCACCCCGAGCTGTTCGACCGACTCCGTCTGGACGGCCATGGCGCGCAGGTGGAGCGCGCGTTCGTCATCAAGGTGGCCGCCTTCGACTGGAACTGCCCCCAGCACATCACCCCACGCTTCACCGAGGAAGAGATCGCCAGGATGACCGCACCGCTGCGGACCCGGCTCCAACATGCTGAAGCCAAGCTCGCCGAGCTGGCGCGGCGGGCACCGGTGGGCGGCGGCAGGGGCATGCCCATGGGGGAGGGTGCCATTGCGCTGGTGGTCGCCGCCACGCGACAGCTGACCCCCGCCGTCCGTGCCTATGAGCTCCGGCATCCCGACGGGCTCGACCTGCCCATGTTCACGCCCGGTGCGCATCTGGAGGTGCCTGTGCAGCTGCCGGATGGCAAGCCCGCGACGCGGCACTATTCCATCAGCTCCGCCGCCAGTGACCGCACGCGGTACGAGATTGCCGTGCTCAGAGAAACGGACGGCGCCGGCGGGTCGGCGCATGTGCATGACAGCTGGGGGCTGGGCACGCGACTCCAGGTCGATGTGCCGAAGAACTACTTCCCTCTGGCCGGTGAGGCCGTCCACAGCGTGCTGATTGCCGGGGGCATCGGCATCACGCCCTTGAAGTCGATGGCCGCAGCCCTGGCCCAGGCCGGGCGCAGTTTCGAGCTCCATCACACGGGCAGATCCCGGGCGGCGTCGCCCTTCTCGGAGCAGCTGGCGGCGGAGTTCGGCGAGCGCTACACCCACCACCCGGGTGGGGCCGAAACGCGCGCTCACTTCGAGCAGCTGCTGCTGAAGGCGGTGGCGGCCGACGTGCATCTGTACGTCTGCGGCCCGGCGTTGATGATGGCGTCGCTGCGCGAGCGGGCCCGCTCACTGGGCGTGCCGGACCGCCAGTTCCACAGCGAGCGCTTTGGTGCGGCTCCCCCCGATGCCGCTGCGGTGCCCATCGAAGTCCACCTCAGGAAGTCCGGGCGGGTGATCCCGGTCGCGGCCCAGGAGACCATCCTCGAAGCGCTTGAGCGCGAGGGCGTTCCTGCCCCGTCGTCCTGCCGCGTCGGCATCTGCAGCACCTGCACCGTGCGCGTCCTCGACGGCGTGCCCGAGCATCGTGATGAGGTGTTGAGCCCCGCGCAAAGAAGCTCGGGCCAGGTGATGTGCATCTGCGTGTCACGGGCAAAGACACCCAGCATCACGCTGGACCTGTGAGTGTGCGGGCATGCCGCCCGCGGCCGGGGCAGGGCGCTTCAGATCATGTAGCCGCCCGCCACCTCGATGGTCTGGGCGTTGATGAACTGCCCGTCTTCGGTGAGCAGGGCCGCGATCACGCGCGCCACGTCCTCCGGCTCGCCGATGCGGCCCAGCGCGGTCTGCGACGCCAGCAGCGCTTCAAAGTCCGGGCCGATGCCACCCCCCAACTCGGTACGGATGGCCCCTGGAGAGACCGCGTTGACCCGGATGCGTCGCTCGCCGAACTCCTTGGCCATGTACCGCGTCAGGACTTCCAGCCCGGCCTTGAAGGCGGCGTAGGGCGCCACCCCCGCAGTGGCAACCCGGGTGGTGGCGCTGGTCACGTTGACGATGCCGGCGCCCGGCTTGAGCAGTGCCAGCAGCGCCTGCGTCAGAAAGAACGGGCCTTTCAGATGCACCCGGAACAGTGCGTCGAACTCGGCCTCCGTGACGGTCTGGATGGGGTTGAAAAGCCCATGGCCGGCGTTGTTCACGAGGCCGCCGAGGCGGCGTCCGGGCCAGTGGCGCTGCAGCGCGTGCTCCACGGCCCGCTTGAAGGCGCCAAAGCTGTCGGGCCGGCCGACGTCGAGCGGCAACGCCACGGCCGTGCCGCCGGCAGCCTGGATTGCAGCGACGACGCGATCCGCTGCCGCCGCGTTCTTGTTGTACGTCAGGATGACGCCGAGGCCCCGCTGCGCGCACGCCAGGGCGGTGCTTGCGCCGATGCCGCGGCTGCCGCCAGTGATGGTGATGATGCTCATGCCGATGAAGCCGTTGGTTGAAACCCAGGACGTTAGGCATCGACATGGCTGGCGTCCCACCTGCCCGTCGCAGGTTTTGCCTGAAACGATCAAGTCAGCTGCCGGCTCGCACAGGCACAACCACCCTTCGATATGCAATCTCAGCTCCATGAACTGCGCGCGCTGGCTGCGCGCGCCGAACCACGCCGAACCACGCCGAACGCCGACAGGGATCCCCAGGGTGGACATGGTGCAGGGCGCCATCCCCGAACACGAGCTGGCCACGGTGTACGAGCCCATGGTCAACCTGATCCTGCAAGGCGGCAAGACAATGGCGGTGGGCGGGCAGACGCTGGACTGCGACGCAGCCACCTATTTCGTGATGTCGGTCGGCCTCCCGGTCGTCGGTAAGGTCCGGGCAGCGCGTGACGGCTCACCCTACCTGGCCGTGGCCTTGACGCTGGCCGGCGCGCCGCTTGCCGACCTGCTGGCAGACCTGCCCCCTGCACGCCCCAGGCAAGCCGATGACGCTGCATTTGCCGTCGCGGCGGCCACGCCGGACTTCCTGGACGCCTGGCTCAGGCTGCTGCGCTTGATGAACCGGCCGCAGGACATTGCTGCACTCGCGCCGGCATACGAGCGAGAGATCCTCTACCGCGTGCTGCAGGGCCCGATGGGGCGGGCGCTTCAAGACATCGCCGCACCCGACGCGGCATTGGCCCGGGTCAACCAGGCCATTCGGACGATCAGGGCCGACTTCGCGCTGCCGCTGCGCATCGACCTGCTCGCAGAGGCTGCAGCGATGAGCGGGTCGTCGTTTCATCGGCATTTCAAGGCCGCCACGGCCCTGAGCCCGCTGCAGTACCAGAAGGAAGTCCGCCTGCTGCATGCCCGGCGCCAGCTTCTGACGTCAGGTCGTACGGTCACTGCAGCCGCTCACGACGTGGGCTACGAAAGCCTGAGCCAGTTCAGCCGCGAGTACCGCCGGAAGTTCGGGTTGCCGCCTGCCCAGGACATCGCGAGGCTGCTGGGACGCAGCAGCGCGCATCCGCCGAAGCAGGCCCATCCCGACGCGTAGTGCGCGCCGGATGAGTCCGCAGCCTTCCTAGGCCGTCGATGCGGTGTGCAATCCCGGCTCGTTCTCCAGCGCGAACGCCAGGAAGGCCTTGATCCGGGGGGCTTGGCGCAGGTCCTCGTGGTAGCCGATCCAGACATCGCGGCTGGGTGGGGGAGCGGCCACCAGGATCTCGCGCAGGCCCGGGATGCCTTGTGCCAACACCTTCGGCAGTACCGCGAGGCCGCCGCCATCGGCGCAGTGCCGGGCCTGCGCTTCACGGCTGTTGCTCCCGAAGACGATGCGGCCGCGAGGGAACTGCTTCTGGAGCCAGGCGACGTCGGGGAGATTCTCAAACGCCTCGTTCATCGTCACCAGATCGATCTCCGCGTCTGCGGACGGGATCTCGTGCTGCGTGGCGATGGCGCCATAGAGACCATACGGCAGGCGACTGAAGCGCCGCTGGATGATGCCGGCTTCATCGAACGGTGCAATGCGGAAGGCGATGTCCGCCTCCCGGTGCGTGAGGCTCATCTGGCGTGCGTCTGTCAGAAGCTCGATGGAGATGCCCCGGTGCAGCCGCCTGAAATCAGCGGTCCATCGTGCAAGGATGGTGGCGCCAAACCAGTCCGAAGCGGCGATGCGGAGCCGGCCCTGCAGCGCGGTGCCAGCGCTCTGCAGCTGCCGCTCCATCGCCAGGAATTCCGCTTCGATGCGCAAGGCATGGGGCAGCAGGCCCAGGCCTTCACCGGTCAGTGCGAAGCCCGTGCCGGTGCGCTGAAACAGCTTTTGCCCCAGCGAGACCTCCATTGCCCGCAGGCGCCGGCTGAGCGTCGGCTGGCTCAGGCCCGTCAGTCGGGCCGCACCGGTCAATGTGCCGGCGCGGTGAATGGCAAGCATCAGCCGGATGTCATTCCATTCGATCTCATTCATTTTTGAAATTCCGCCATTCGCCTCTATGCATCGACAAATGTAGGGCCGGACTTCAAAGTTCGCTCACCCCCCAACAGGAGCGATCTGTGACGACCTCAGTCCAATTCAATGTGCCGCGCACGATGCGTGTCGCGATGGCATCCATGGCTGGCGATGACCTTGTTATGGAGCAGGTCAGCACGCCGGAACTCACCGACGGCAGGGTCCTGGTGCAAGTGGTTGCGGCCGGGTTGAATCCGCTGGACGGCAAGATTCGCATGGCCCAGGCCGCGCATGCCATGCAGCCCTTGCCTTCGACCGTGGGCATGGACATGGCCGGCGTCGTCGTTGCGGTGGCACCGGACGTCAAGCGCTTCAAGATTGGCGACGAGGTGTTTGGCATGGTCGGTGGCGTCGGGGGCCACCAGGGCACGCTTGCCGAGTACATCGCCGCCGATGTTCAGCTGCTGGCCTTGAAGCCTAAAGCCCTGGATTGGCGCGAGGCCGCCGCGCTCCCGCTGATCTTCATCACCGCCTGGGAAGGACTGGTTGACCGCGCGCGGGTGAAGGCTGGTGACAAGGTGCTGGTCCACGGCGGTGCAGGCGGCGTCGGCCATGTCGCCATCCAGATCGCGAAGTCATTTGGTGCCGACGTGTGGGCGACCGGCACTGCCACCCAGCGCAGCGTCATTGAGCAGCTCGGGGCGACGGCGATCGACTACGAAGCGGAAGCGGTCGAAGACTACGTGGCCCGCGCCACGGCGGGCGAAGGCTTTGATGTCGTGTACGACACGGTGGGGGGCAAGACCATCGATGTGGCCTTCCTCGCCGTCCGCACTTACACAGGGCATGTGGTGACCTCGCTGGGATGGGGCACGCACTCCCTGGCGCCACTGTCGTTCCGAGGCGCCACCTACTCCGGGGTCTTCACGCTGCTTCCGCTGTTGACCGGCAAGGGGCGGCCGCACCATGGCGAAATCATGCGCGCCGCGGCCGCTCTCGCCGACGGGGGCGAGGTCCGCCCCATCTTGTCACCGCAGCTGTTCGACCTGTCTGACGCGACCCGCGCTTTCGCCCAGATGGGCGCGGCGGGCAACCTTGGCAAGGTGGTTGTCACGGTGCGTGGCTGAGGCCTCGGCCGGCACCGTTGCCGCGATGACGGCAACGGGCAGATCGTCCAGCCGGCGGCACCTCCGCACCCATCACTCAAGGACTGCATGCGGCGAGGCGTTGTGGTGCGACGCCTTGCTCGATCACTCAACGCGCACCCCACGACTGAACCGAAAGAAATGCCATGACTCAACTCCGGATTCTTGTTGCTGCCGCATGCGTCGGCATTGCAGCCCTCGCCACGGCCCCGACGGCGGCGGCCGCACAGCCTGCCGCCGTCGCAACACAGGCCGCTTCGCAGTACATCTCGGCGAATGACGGCACGCCGTTGTTCTACAAGGACTGGGGCCCGAGGGAGGGCCCCGTCGTGGCGTTCAGCCATGGCTGGCCCCTGAGCTCCGACAGCTGGGAGTCGCAGATGCACTTTCTGGCCGAGCACGGCTTCCGCGTCATCGCGCATGACCGCCGGGGCCATGGTCGCTCCGGGCAAGCCTGGGCCATCAACAACATGGATCAGTACGCAGACGATCTGGCAGCTGTTCTCAAGACGCTCAACGTTCGAGACGTCAGCCTCATCGGCTTCTCCACCGGTGGCGGCGAGGTGACGCGTTACATCGGCCGGCACGGGTCGGCGCGCGTCAAGCGCCTGGTGCTCGTCAGCGCCGTGACCCCGATCATGGTCAGGAACGCCGACAACCCGAACGGTGTGCCGTTGGCCGTCTTTGACGGTCTGCGCAAAGCGTCGCTGGACAACCGCTCGCAGCTCTACAAGGACATCGCCAGCGGTCCCTTCTTTGGGTTCAACCGCGCTGGGGCCACGGTCTCGCCTGGCTTGATTGACAACTTCTGGGTGCAGGGCATGCAGGCCAGCCACAAGGCAACCTTCGACTCCATCAAGGCGTTTTCCGAGTCGAACTTCGTTGAAGACCTCAAGCGGGTGTCTGTCCCGACCCTCATCATCCACGGAGATGATGACCAGATCGTCCCGATCGAGACCAGTGCTCGGGCGGCGGTGAAGCTGGTCAAGGGCGCCAAGCTCATCGAATACGCAGGCGGCCCGCATGGCATCACGGATACCCACAAGGATCGGCTCAATCAGGATCTGCTGAACTTCCTCAAGTAGTCGCGGAGCCCGGCGAGGTCCGCTGGCATCCGAAAGGCTCTGGTCAATCCGTGGCTCGGGCCTTTTCTTTTTAGCGTCTCGCCCTTGTCTTCCGGACCCGGGCAGCCGT
This sequence comes from uncultured Comamonadaceae bacterium, assembly GCA_963992225.1. Lineage (GTDB taxonomy): Bacteria > Pseudomonadota > Gammaproteobacteria > Burkholderiales > Burkholderiaceae_C > Pelomonas. Next base: position 11,772 of record CAXDTK010000072.1, read on the forward strand.
CTCTGGAGGGGCTAGCCGCCCGCCCGGCCCGCCGTGGCGATCGCGTCGTCGATGGCGTTCAGCAGCTCGTCGCGGGCCAGCGGCTTGGCCACCCGGCGCAGCAGGAGACCGGCCGCATGCGGCGAGCCGGGCGCCGGGTCCGGCCCGGCGCTGATGGCGATCACGGGGATGTGGGCGGTGCGTGGGTCGCGGGCCAGCATTTCGACGGCCTCGCCGCCGCTGAGTTCGGGCATGCGGTTGTCCATCAGGATGACCGCCGGGGCATGGGCCAACGCCAGCGCGACGCCTTCGCGCCCGTTCGCCGCGATGACGAGGCGCAGGTCGGGCCGGTCGCGCAGATGGGCCCGCACGAGATCCTGGCTCGGCACATCGTCGTCCACCAGCAGCACCGTCTGGCGCGCGCTGTCGGCGGGCCGGGCCCGCGGCGCGCTGTCGGCGGGCGGGCTGCCCGGCACCGTCCGCCCGCCGGCCAGTTCCACCCAGAAGCGGCTGCCGGCGCCGGAAGCGCTTGCCACGCCGATGCGGCCCCCCATCAGTTCCACCAGATGCTTGGTCACCACCAGGCCAAGCCCCGTGCCTTCGACCGCCGCGCCGCTGCCGGGGCGCCCCAGGCGATGGAAGGGCTGGAAGAGTTGCGCCACCTCTTGCGGGTTCAGGCCCGGCCCGCTGTCGCACACGTCGATGCGTACCCGGTCGTCGTCCGACGCCGAGACGAGCAGCTCCAGTGTGCCGTCGGCGCGGTTGTACTTGATGGCGTTGGACAGCAGGTTCAGCAGCACCTGCTTGAGCCGCGTGCGGTCTGCCACCACGGCCAGTGGCGCAGGGCTTGCAACGAAGCGCATGGTCACCCCGCGCGCTTGCGCCAGCGGGGCGACCATGCCCTCGCATTCGGCCAGCAGCCGCTCCAGCGGCAGGGGCTGCATGTCCAGCGTCACCTTGCCGGCCTCGATCTGGGCCAGGTTCAGCAGCTCGCCGGTCAGCGCTAGCAGGTGTTCGCCGGCCTTGTGGATGTGGGCGTTGAAGGCCGCCTGGCGCTCGGCGGGCAGGCCGTGCGCCGGCGACGACAGCAGCTGCGAGAAGCCGACGATGGCGTTCAGCGGCGTGCGCAGCTCGTGGCTCATGCGGCTCAGGAACTCGCTCTTGGCCTGGTTGGCCTGTTCGGCGGCACGGGTGGCAGCCAGCAAGTCGCGGTTCGTCGCCTCCAGCTGGGCGGTCCGCAGCGCGACCCGGCGCTCCAGTTCCTCGTTGAGGCTGCGCATGGCCGCTTCCGCGGTCTTCTGGCTGGTCACGTCCTGCAGCGTGCAGAACCAGCGCAGGCCGCCGACTTCCGCCGCGGCCTGCAGCGGTTCGATGACCTGCGCGACATGCACGACTTCGCCGTCCGGCCGGAGCAGGCGGTACTCGCCCTCCACCTTGGCGCGGGCTTGCGCGGCTTCCAGGCTGACGGCGCGGAACTTCTCGCGGTCTTCCGGGTGCACCACCTGCTGCATCCAGTCACGGGTGGTCCGCGGCATGTCCTCGGCGCTGCAGCCCGCCAGCTGCGGCAGCGTTTCCGACCAGCTCTCGAAGCTGCCATCCTCGCGGGTCACCACATGGCCCAGCCTGGCCAGCGTCTGCGCGCGGCGCAGCCCGGCCTCACGCTCGTGCAGCGCGGCCTCCGCCAGCACGCGCGCGGTCACGTCCAGCGGCGCGACGAAGCGGGCCGGGCGCCCCCGGTACAGCAGTTCATGCGAGGTGATCTCGACATAGATCAGCCGGCCGTTGCTGAGCCTGTGCCGCCACACGCCGGAGTTGAAGACCTGCGGCGGCGTCAGCCGCACCGACTGCTCCACCGCGGCCACATCCTCCGCCGGCCGGATCTCCCGGATGGTCATCGCCAGGAACTGGGCGCGGGTGTAGCCGTACTTCTGGCAGGCCACCTCGTTGACGTCGAGGAAGCGCAGTGTCTGCAGGTCGTACACCCACATCGGCAGCGGGTTGGCCTCGAACAGCTCCCGGTAGCGCTGCGCGTCGGACTGCTGCGCCCCCGGCTCCGTGGCCGGCGGGGGCTCGGCGGCGGATGCGTCGCGCGGACGCTCGTCCGGGCTCATGCCGACACCTCCCGCGGCGTGCGCAGGCCCGCCGCTGCCAGCGCCACGCGGCCCGGCGCCAGCCATGGCGGCGGCGTCAGGCGCAGGTCGGTGCATGCGGCGCGCAGGCGAGGGAGCGGTGACGGAGGCGGGAGCATCGCGGGGGGCAGGATGACGCTTGCCGGCTAGGTTAGCAGGCGGGCGCCGGCGCTGCTTGAGTGGTCGTTCTGCGGACGGGGCGCTGGCCGGCTCCGGCCGCGGCGGGCTCAGGCCAGCGGTACGCGCAGGCAGAAGCTGGCGCCGCGGTCCAGCCCCGGGCTGGCGGCGCTGAGCGTGCCGCCATGGCCGGCGACGATATGGCGCGCGATGGACAGCCCCAGCCCCAGGCCCAGACCCCGCGACGAGCGGCTGTCGGCCTGCCAGAAATGCTCGAACACGCGCTCCAGATGGGCCGGTGCGATGCCGGCGCCGTGGTCGGTGACCGTCAGTTCGGCCATCGGGCCGTCGGCCTTCAGCAGCACCTCCACCGAGGCGCCGGCGGGCGAGAACTTCACGGCATTGGTGAGCAGGTTGCACACCGCCTGCTGCAGGCGCTGCTCGTCCGCCTTCAGGCGCAGGGGCGTGTCGGGCAGGCCCTGCAGGCGCAGCGCGACCTGGGCGGCGTCGGCCAGCGGCGCGACGGTGTCGACGGCCGCCTGCAGGATCTGCGTCAGGTCGGCGTCCGCCAGGTTCAGCGACAGGTGGCCGGCGCTCATGCGCGACAGGTCCAGCAGGTCTTCCAGCAGCCGCGCGGCTGTCTGCACGTTGCGCCAGATCGCCGGGCTGGCCCGCGCCAGCAGGTCGGGCGTGAGCGCCGGCCGGCCCAGCGCCTGGGCCCAGCTGCCGATCGCGTTCAGCGGCGTGCGCAGCTCATGCGAGACGGCGGCCAGGAACAGTTCGCGCTGGCGCTGCAGCTCCTTGAAGGGTGACACGTCGTACCAGACCACGGTGCCGCCGATGACCTGGCCGTCGCCGGCCTGGATGGGCCCGGCATTGCAGCTGACCGGCAGCAGGCGGCCGTCGCCGGTGCGGATGAACCACTCCTCGTCGCGGATGACCTCGCCCGCCATCGCCCGCGACAGCGCCAGCTCATCGCGCTGCGCCGGGGTCTTGCCGTCCACGTGGTAAATCTGCCAGGCGTCCCAGGCCCGTTCGCCGGGGCTGGGGATGCCCAGCATGTCGGCGCCGAAGCGGCTCACGTAGGCCATCTCCGCCTCGCCGCGCAGCGCCACGGCGATGCCCACCGGCGCATGCGCCATGACGGCCTGCACGATCTGCTCCTGGCGCTCGCGCGCGCGGCGCGCATCCGCCAGGTGGCGTTCGGCCTCGACGGTGTCGGTCACATCGAAATTGACGCCGACCAGCCGCGAGATCGGCTGCCCCGGCTCGCGCCGCGCGACCGCGCAGGTCATGACCCAGCGCGTCGTGCCGTCGCCCAGCATGACGCGGAACATGAACGGGTCGATGCCGCCCTTGGATTCCGCGCCCGCCACCGCGGCTTCGATGAGGTGCAGGTCGTCGGGGTGCACCATGTCCAGGAAACGGGCGCCGGGCTCCACGCCCGAGCCGCGCGGCAGGCGCAGCACGTCGTAGAGCTCCGGGCTCCACAGCGAGTTGCCGGTGGCGGGGCTCCATTCCCACAGGCCCATGTGCCCCACGCGCAGCGCCGCGCTCAGGCCGAGCCGCAGCAAGTCCTGGCTGCGGGCGTCGTCCACCGCCTGGCGCCGCAGCGTGATGAGCCAGCGGGCGCCGCTGCCCTCGTCGAGCACCGGTGCGGCCCGGTAGTGCCAGGGCGCTGCGTCCGGCGCCAAGGTCAGGCCGCCCTCGAAGGCGCGCGCCGTGTCGATGCCGCGCTGCCAGCCGCCCAGGCCCGGCGCGCCCAGGCCGTGCCGCCAGGCCGCGTCCGGCTCGGGCGTCGGCCCGGGGGGCAGCAGGGCCAGGCCGGCTTCGTTGGCCAGCAGCACGCGGCCATGTCGATCGGCGGCCAGCGCGGGCTGCTGGAGGCTGTCCAACACGGCTCGGATGTCTTCCACGCCACTCCTTCGGGTCAGGGCAATGCACGGGCGCCGATCATGCCGCAAGCGGACGCGGGCCCGGTGCGCTGCGCCTGGGGCTTGCTGGTCCTGGGAGACGCGCCAAGGCCGGTCGCGGTGCGCCAGCCTCTGCACAAACCGATCTCGGGCGGGTGACCAGCTCACGAGCAAAGCACCAAGAAAAAAGCCCGCAGCTGCGGGCTTCGGCTTCAACTTTGGCTTCAACCGCGCGCTTGCAGCGTCAATTGAAGCCCTGGCCGCGGATCAGCCCCACCGCCAGGCCTTCGATGCTGAAACCCTCGTGGTCTGCGTTGACGAGGATGGGCTGGAAGTCGGGGTTCTCGGGCAGCAGCTGAATGCCGTCGGGCCCCTGCTTGAAGCGCTTGACGGTCACCTCGTCACCCACGCGGGCGACGACGATCTGACCGTTGCGCGCCTCCTTGGCCGACTGCACCGCCAGCAGGTCGCCGTCCAGGATGCCGATGTCCTTCATGCTCATGCCCTTGACCTTGAGCAGATAGTCCGGCGTGCGGGAGAACAGGCCGGGCTCGACGGTGTAGGTCTGCTCCACATGCTCCTGCGCCAGGATGGGTGCGCCGGCTGCGACCCGGCCGATCAGCGGCAGCGTCAGCTGGGCCAGCATCGGGATGGGCAGGCTGACCTGGCGGGCGCGGTTGACGGCGCTGAGCGCGTCGGACTTCAGGCGGATGCCGCGCGACGTGCCGCCCACCAGTTCGAGCATGCCCTTGCGGGCCAGCGCCTGCAGATGTTCCTCGGCCGCGTTGGCCGATTTGAAACCCAGCTCGGCGGCAATCTCGGCGCGGGTTGGCGGGGCGCCGGTGCTTTCGATCGCGTGACGGACCAGGTCGAAAATCTGCTGCTGGCGGGCGGTAAGCTTGGGTTGGTCTTGCACAGGCGGCCTTTGTTTCGGGCTGGCAATTTGTCCAGCACCTGTATTTTCATCCAGGAAACCCCTCAATTGCAAACACCGGCCGATCTCATCGTCATTCTGGGTACCGGCGGCACCATTGCCGGCACCGCCAAAACTGCCGCCGACGGCGTCGGATACACCGCGGCGCAACTGCGCGTGGAGGATTTGCTGGCCGCGGTGCCGGGCCTGGCCGGGCGCCGGCTGGAGGCGCAGCAGGTGGCGCAGCTGGACAGCAAGGACATGGACTTCGGCACCTGGCAGCGGCTGGCCGGGGCCGTGCAGGCGCAGCTCTCGCGGCCCGAGGTGGCCGGCGTCGTCATCACCCACGGCACCGACACGCTGGAGGAGACGGCGTATTTCCTGCATCGCGTGCTGGGCCCGGCCAAACCGGTGGTGCTGACCGCGGCGATGCGGCCGGCCACCGCGCTGGCGCCGGACGGGCCGCAGAACCTCTTCGACGCGGTGCAGGTGGCGGCAGCGCCGGGCGCCGCGGGCGTGCTGGTGGCCCTGGCCGGCCGGGTGCATGACGCGGTGCAGGTGCGCAAGACGCACAGCTACCGGGTGGATGCGTTCGAGTCGGCCGACGGCGCGCTGGTGGCCCGGGTGGAGGAGGGCGCGGTGCGGCTGCTGGGGCGCTGGCCGGCGGCGCAGGGCCTGGGCCTGGCCCGCATCGCGGCCCCGGCAGCGCAGTGGCCCTGGGTGGAAGTGGTGCAGAACCACGCCGGCGCGCAGGGCGCGGCCGTGGCGGCGCTGGTGGCGGCCGGCGTGCGCGGGCTGGTGGCCGCCGGCACCGGCAACGGCACGCTCGGCGTGGCGCTGGACGCGGCGCTGCGCGAGGCCCAGGCACAGGGGGTGCAGGTGCTGCGCAGCACCCGCTGCGATGCCGGGCCGGTGATGGACCTGCCGGGGCTGCTGCCGGCGGCCGGCGCGCTGAGCCCCGTGAAAGCCAGGATAGAGCTGATCCTGGCGCTGCTGGCCGAGGCCTGATCAGCCGCGGCGGCGGCGCGCCAGCGCCAGCAGGCCCAGGCCGGCCAGCATCAGCGCATAGGTCTCGGGCTCGGGCACCGGGGCGGTGAAGCCGGCGATGTCGGCCGTGTAGGCGTGCAGCACGCCGGGCAGCAGCTGGTAGTCGGCGGAGAGCGTGGCGCTGGTGGCGCTGGCGGTCCAGAAGCAGCCGCTGGTCTGGCCCACCGGGCACTGGATGGACGACGCGAACGCATCGGCATCGCTCATGCGCAGGTAGACGTCGAACTGCGTGCCGGTGCCGTTCTGCGTGACGCTGTAGTCGTTGTCGGTGCCGGCCAGCACCAGGTACTTGCCATTGGCCAGCTGCGGCCCGATGGCCAGGCCTTCCCACTTCTCGGGCGACTTGTTGCCCAGCGCCGCCAGCGTGTTGGCATCCAGGTCGATGACCTTGCCGCCCTTGGCCGCCGCGATGACGCCGCCGGGCAGCGCGCCGCTGGCGGGCAGGTCCAGCGCGGTCACGTCGGTGGCGGCGCTGATGTCGACCTCGAAGACGTTCTTGTCCGCGCCGGCGAGCGTGGCGCCGACGCCGATGCCGCGGTTGTTGCGCTCCAGGATCAGGAAGCGGTTGGCGTCGATGGCGACCAGCGCCGAGATGCCGCGGCCCTGGCCCGAGCTGGCCAGCTGGTAGGCGAACTGGCCGACCGCCGCGCCGCTGGCGATGTCGTACTTGACGATGCGGGTGTACTGGCCGCGCGTGGCGGTGGTGGCGTTGTAGCCGTCGGTGATCAGCCCGTTCTGCAGCACGGCGAAGGCGTAGCGGCCGTCCGGCGTGATGGCCAGCGCCTCCAGCCCGCGGTTGCCTTCGCGGCCGGCGGTCAGCTGCGGCACATTGCCGTTGGCTGCCAGCGCGTTGTAGTCCACGTTGCCGCCGGCCTTGGGCACGAGGTTGGCGGGCGTCGTGAACTGGCGCAGCAGCTGGCCGTTGCGGTTGAACTCGTAGACCGAGGGGCCGTACTCGTCGCTGACCAGCAGGTTGCCCGTCACCGGGTTGACCACCAGGCCCTCGGGGTCGAACGAGCGACCCAGCGTACCCGGCACGGACGGGGCCAGGCCGTTGAGCGCGCCGGCGGCGCTGCTGAACTTGACCGTCTGCAGGATCTGGAAGTTGGAGATCGCGCCGCTGCTGGCGTTCACGTCGAGCGTGAAGCGCTGGACGCGGGTTTCATAGGACAGCATGCCGCCGCCGGGGCCGCGGTCGGACAGGCCCCACCATTCGTTGCGGGCGCGGTCGTAGTAGAGGTCCGAGAAGAAGCCGACACGGCGGTCGAACGTGGAGCCGCTGGACAGGTCCAGGCTGTCGCCGGCCAGGGCCAAGCCGTTGACGAAGCTGACATTGCTCAGCGACGTGGCCGCGGTGGCCGAGGTGCTGGCCAGCGCGGCCAGCGAGAGCAGGGATGCTCGGAAGAACATGGGGGCCTCCAGACGTTCGGCTTGTTGGGCAAATCGAGCGTCGAGGCTAGGCAGCCCCCATGAAAGTCGCGTGACGGCGCCCGCCGTTCCCCCGCGTTCGCTGGGCGGGCAAAACCCGGGCGCCTGCGGCGGACTCAGACGACGGTCAGCGTCACGTCGACGTTGCCGCGCGTGGCGTTGGAGTAGGGGCAGACCTCATGGGCCGTCTTCACCAGCTCCTCCAGCTGCGCGCGGTCCATGCCGGGCACGGAGATCTTCATGTCGACCTGGATGCCGAAGGCGCCCGGCTTGTTGGCGTGCGGGCCGATGGCGACGTCGCTGGTGATGGACACCTCGGCGGGCAGGGCGATCTTCTGCTTGCCGGCGACGGCCTTCATCGCGCCGATGAAACAGGCGCTGTAGCCGGCCGCGAACAGCTGCTCGGGGTTGGTGCCCGGGCCGCCCGCGCCGCCCAGTTCCTTGGGGGTGGACAGCGTCACGTCGATGGCGCCGTCGGACGACTTGGCGGTGCCGGCGCGGCCGCCGGTGGCGGTGGCGGTGGCGGTGTAGAGGGC
>CAXDTK010000073.1:0-19799 GCA_963992225.1 uncultured Comamonadaceae bacterium
TACACCTAAGCCTTCGTCGGCAGCGTCAGATGTGTATAAGAGACAGGCTGGGCAGAGGCCCGATCCGACGCTCAAGGTCGGCGTCAACAACCTGCCGATCAACAGACAGGACCGCTTCAGCTTGACGCGCGATTTCATGACGATGCGCTCTGTCGGCGTGATGCAGGAGCTCACCGGCAGGGACAAGCTCAAGGCACGCTCGGCCCGTTTTGACCGCGAAGCCGAAGCCGCCCAAGTCAACCGCACTCTGGCTCTGGCCAACCTGCGGCGCGACACCGCCATGGCCTGGCTGGACCGCTACTACCAGGAGCAGATGCTTGTCGTGTTGCGCACGCAGCGCACCGAGGCAGGCCTTCAGGTCGAGGCTGTCGATGCAGCCTATCGGGGTGGCCGCGGCGCGCAGGCCGACGTGTTTGCAGCGCGCTCCACCGTGGCGCTGATCGACGACCGCATCCGCCAGACCGAGCGGCAGGTCGCCACCGCCACAACCCGGCTCGCGCGATGGATTGGTGGCGCCGCCGAACAACCGCTGGGCGACTTGCCATCGGTGGTGGCGTCGGTTCACCTCAACGCCGACAGCCTCGCGGTCCAGGTGGAGCACCACCCCGAGCTTGCCGTGATGCGCAAGCAGGAAGAGATGGCGCGTGCCGACGCCGACATTGCGCAGAGCAACAAGCGCTCCGACTGGAGTGTGGAGCTCATGTACAACCAGCGCGGGCCGGCCTACTCGAACATGGTGTCGGTCAACCTGTCGATCCCGCTGCAACTGGATCAGAAGAGCCGGCAGGACCGCGACGTGACGGCGAAGCTCGCGCTGGCGGAGCAGATGCGCGCCCAGCGCGAAGAGGCGACGCGCGAGCATCTGGCCGCGACGCGAAGCTGGCTTCAGGAATGGCAGAGCAACCGCGAACGGCTCGTGCAGTACGACTCGTCGCTGATCCCGCTCACCATGGAGCGCACCCGCGCCGCGCTGGCTGCCTATCGCGGCGGCATTGGGCCCCTCGGCGCCGTGCTCGAAGCCCGTCGCATGGAGATCGACACCCGCATGGACCGTCTGCGTCTGGAGATGGAGACCGCGGCTCGCTGGGCCCAGCTCGAATTCCTCGTGCCACCCGACCACGACGCTGCGACGCCGTCAAACCCCATCGCCAGGCAGGAGCCGTGAGCATGAAAACCAAATCCTTCCTCATCGGTCTGGCGGCCATCGGCATCCTCGGCGCCGCGGGCTACGGCCTCTACGCCGCCGGCATGCAGCGCGGCATGGGCATGAGCACCGCTTCCAACTCCGAGGCTTCCGGTGGCTCGCCTGAGAGTGGCCAAACTGCATCGCCTGTCACCTCCACCGAAGCGGTACCGCAGAGCATCGCCCAAGGCGAGGAAGCAACCCGCCGTCACATCACTTCGAACATCAAGGCCGGCGACATCGATCCGATGACGGGCAAGAAGGTCTTGTATTACCACGACCCCATGGTCCCGGGGAACAAGTTCGACAAGCCGGCCAAGTCGCCCTTCATGGAAATGATGCTGGTGCCGGTCTACGCGGACAGCGACGGCGACGGCAGCAAGGTGACAGTCAGCCCGCGCGTTCAGCAGAACCTGGGCGTGCGCACGGCCGTCGTCACCGAAGGCACACTGTCCCCGCAGGTTTCTGCCGTCGGCAGCATCGCCTTCAACGAGCGCGACCAGGTCATCGTGCAGGCCCGCGCCACTGGCTACGTCGAGCGCCTGAACGTCCGCGCCACGCTCGACCGCGTGGCCAAGGGCCAAGCGCTGGCCGAGCTGTATGTGCCGGACTGGATTGCGGCGCAGGAAGAGTTCCTGTCCGTGCGCCGGATGCAAGGCACCGACCTCGGGGCACTGGTCGACGGCGCGCGCCAGCGCATGCGCCAGGCCGGCATGAACGACAGCCAGATCGCGTTGGTCGAAAGCACTGGGCGCACGCAGCCACGCATCCAGCTTGTCGCACCGATCGGCGGTGTCGTCACCGAGTTGATGGCGCGCGAAGGCATGACTGTGATGGCAGGCGCCACGCTGTTCCGCATCAACGGCCTCGGCACCGTGTGGGCCAATGCCGAAGTGCCAGAGAGCCAGGCAGCGCTGCTGCGGCCCGGCGCGAAGGTTCATGCGACGAGTCCGGCCGTGCCCGGCGCGAAGTTCGACGGCAAGGTGCAGGCCATCCTTCCCGAGGTCAACGCGACGACGCGAACGCTGAAGGCCCGGCTCGAACTCGCGAATGCCAACGGTGCGCTGGTGCCGGGCATGTTCGCGCAGATGCAGTTCATGGACAAGCGCAGCGAGAAGGCGTTGCTGGTGCCCACCGAAGCCATCATCCAGACCGGCAAACGCATGGTCGCGATGCTGGCGGAAGAGAACGGCCGCTTTCGGCCGGTCGATGTCGAGATCGGCATCGAAAGCGGTGGGCAGACGGAGATCAAGCGTGGCCTGCAACTCGGCCAGCGCGTGGTCGTCTCCTCGCAGTTCCTGATCGACTCCGAGGCCAGCCTGAAGGGCGTGGAGGCACGGTTGAACGTCGAACCTCCACCCACGGCCGCGAACACCGCCCCCCGACATTCCGGGACAGGAAAGATCGAGGCCATCAGCCGCGATGCGATGACCTTGTCGCATGGCCCCATCGCGTCACTGAGGTGGGGGGCGATGACCATGGACTTCAAGCTGCCCAAGCGCGGTTTGCCGCGTGGGATGGAGGCTGGTGACCGAATCGACTTCGAGTTCTACATGGACGCCGACAACCAGGCCCAGCTCACGCACACGACCCTGCTGCAGCCGGAGCCAAAGCCTGCCGCGTCCGCAGCCTCGGGGAGCAAGCCATGATCGCCCGGCTGATCCGCTGGTCGATCGTCAACCGCTTCCTGGTGCTGCTGGCCACGGTAATGCTCAGCGCCTGGGGCGTCTACGCGCTGCTGCGCACGCCGCTGGACGCGCTGCCCGATCTCTCGGACGTGCAGGTGATCATCCGCACGACCTATCCCGGCCAGGCGCCGCGGATCGTCGAAAACCAGATCACCTACCCGCTGACGACGACGATGCTATCGGTGCCGGGGGCGAAGACGGTGCGAGGCTATTCCTTCTTCGGCGACAGCTTCGTCTATGTGCTGTTCGAAGATGGCACGGACCTGTACTGGGCACGCTCGCGGGTGCTGGAGTATCTGAACCAGGTGCAGTCGAGATTGCCGCCCGGAGCCAAGGCGTCGCTCGGGCCCGACGCGACCGGTGTCGGCTGGATCTACCAGTATGCGCTGGTCGATCGCAGCGGCACGCAGGATGCGGGGCAGCTGCGCGCCTTGCAGGACTGGTTCCTCAAGTTCGAGCTGAAGACCGTGCCGAACGTGGCCGAGGTGGCCTCCGTCGGGGGCATGGTGCGGCAGTATCAGATCCTGCTGGACCCCGACAAACTGGCGGCCTACGGCATCGCGCACACCAAGGTGGTCGAGGCGATCCAGAAGTCGAACCAGGAAGCGGGCGGCTCGGTGCTCGAACTCGGCGAGGCCGAGTACGTCGTGCGGGCATCGGGCTATTTGCAGTCGCTCGACGATTTCCGCAAGGTGCCGTTGGTCAGCACGGCGGCGGGCGTCTCGGTGCGTCTGGGTGACGTGGCACGCATCCAGGTCGGGCCCGAGATGCGCCGGGGCATCGGCGAACTGGACGGCGAAGGGGAAGCGACGGGCGGCGTGATCGTGATGCGTTCGGGCAAGAACGCGCTGGAGACGATTGCGGCCGTCAAGGAGAAGCTCAAGACCTTGCAAGCCGGCCTGCCCAAGGGGGTGGAGATCGTGCCGGTCTACGACCGCTCAGGCCTGATCGAACGCGCCGTGGACAACCTTGGCCACAAGCTGCTCGAAGAGTTCGCCGTCGTCGCGGTGGTCTGCTTCATCTTCCTGTTCCACCTGCGCTCGGCGTTCGTCGCCATCGTCTCGTTGCCGCTGGGCATCCTGGCCGCATTCATCGTGATGCACTACCAGGGCGTCAACGCCAACATCATGTCGCTCGGCGGTATCGCCATCGCGATCGGGGCCATGGTCGATGCGGCGGTCGTGATGATTGAGAACGCGCACAAACACCTGGAGCATTGGCACCACGCGCATCCGGACCAGAAGCTCGAAGGCGAGGTGCGCTGGCAGGTCATTGGCGACTCCGCCGCCGAGGTAGGGCCGGCGCTGTTCTTCTCGCTCTTGATCATCACTCTGAGCTTCATTCCGGTCTTCACGCTGGAGGCACAGGAAGGCCGGCTGTTCTCGCCGCTGGCGTTCACCAAGACCTATGCCATGGCGGCAGCAGCTGGTCTGTCGGCAACGTTGATACCGGTGCTCATGGGCTATCTGATCCGGGGGCGCATTCCGGACGAGAAGAACAATCCGCTGAACCGACTCCTGATCGCGATCTACCGGCCGCTGTTGAACGTCGTCCTTCGCGCGCCCAAGACCACGCTGGCGGTCGCCGCCGTGGCTTTGGTGCTGAGCCTGTGGCCGCTCCAGCACATCGGCGGCGAGTTCATGCCCCGGCTCGACGAAGGCGACCTGCTCTACATGCCGTCGGCGCTGCCGGGGCTCTCGGCCGGCAAGGCCGCTGAGCTGCTACAGCAGACGGACCGCCTCATCAAGACGGTCCCTGAAGTCGCCAGGGTCTACGGCAAGGCCGGCCGCGCCGAGACCGCGACCGACCCCGCGCCGATGGAGATGTTCGAGACCACGATCCAGTTCAAGCCCAGGGACCAGTGGCGCCCTGGCATGACGCAGGACAAGCTGGTCGATGAACTGGACCGCATCGTCAAGGTGCCTGGCCTGGCCAATATCTGGGTGCCGCCGATCCGCAACCGCATCGACATGCTGGCCACCGGCATCAAGAGCCCGGTCGGCGTGAAGGTCGCCGGCACTGACCTGGCCGTGATCGACCGGGTGACCGCTGAGATCGAGAAGGCGCTCAAGGATGTGCCGGGTGTGAGCAGTGCGCTCGCCGAACGGCTGACGGGCGGGCGCTACGTGGACGTGACGATCAACCGCGATGCCGCCGCGCGCTTCGGCATGAACATCGCCGACGTGCAGTCGGTCATCACCTCGGCGGTCGGCGGCGACAACATCGGCGAGACGGTGGAGGGCCTGCAGCGCTTCCCGATCAACCTGCGCTACCCGCGGGAAATTCGAGATTCGCTGGAGAAGCTGCGCGTGCTGCCCATCGTCACCGAGAAGGGAGCGCGGCTCGTGCTGTCGGATGTGGCAGACATCCGCATCACCGACGGCCCACCAATGCTGCGCAGCGAGAACGCGCGTCTATCTGGCTGGGTCTACGTGGACATCCGGGGACGCGACCTGCGCTCGGCGGTGAAGGACATGCAGCGCGTGGTGACCGAGAAGGTGGTGCTGCCGGCGGGCTACTCGATTTCGTGGTCCGGGCAGTTCGAGTTCCTGGAGCGCGCGACCGCGAAGCTCAAGGTGGTGGTGCCCTTCACCCTGCTGATCATCTTCGTGCTGCTGTACCTCACCTTCAAGCGCTTCGACGAGGCGCTGCTGATCATGGCGACGCTGCCTTTTGCGCTCGTCGGCGGCATCTGGCTGCTGTACTTGTTGAGCTACAACCTCTCGGTCGCCGGTGCGGTGGGCTTCATCGCGCTCGCGGGTGTGTCGGCCGAGTTCGGCGTGATCATGGTGCTGTACCTGAAACAGGCGTGGGATGCGCGCGTCAAAGAGGGCAAGACCACCAAGGAGGACCTGCTCGACGCCATCCGCGAAGGCGCGGTGCTTCGCGTGCGGCCCAAGGCGATGACCGTCGCGGTGATTCTTGGCGGCCTGTTCCCCATCATGTGGGGTACGGGCACCGGCTCCGAGGTCATGCAGCGGATCGCGGCGCCCATGGTGGGCGGCATGATCACGGCGCCGCTGCTGTCCATGTTCGTGGTTCCGGCGGTCTATCTGCTGATGCGCCGCAAGCGAGAACGCCAGGCTTGGCGGCTCGCATTTTGGAGGAAGCCCTCTCAGCTTTCGAAAGGCTGGTGACCGGTGACCTGATTTCAGTGCATTGGCAGCAGCTTTGATCGCCTGCTGTCGCTCAACCAGCACAGCACGATCGGAACGACCGCCCTGTACGCTGAGCCGCTCAGACAGGTGGCCTAGAAGCGCAGTAACAACCGAACAGCGCGGCGCCCTTGACTCTGCAGTCAGTTCATGGCCCAGCATGACGGGTACTGCAACTTTCACACCGTCCCATGCATCGCCGCTATTTCACGAACGCAGCCGTCATGGCCGCAGCAGTTTTCCCCGGCTTGGCCATCGCGCAGGAACGCCCGGTCGCAGGCAAGCACTATGTCAGCGTCTCGACGCGGCAGCCGACCCGCGATCCCAACCAGATCGAGGTGGTGGAGTTTTTTGCCTACAGCTGCGAACACTGCTTCATGTTCGAGCCGGCGCTCGAGGCGTGGCACAAACGCTTGCCCTCAGGCGTCGTGCTACGCCGCGTTCCCATCGCTTTCCGGGAGTCGTTTGCGACTCACCAGAAGTTGTTCTTTGCCATTGAGCAGCTCGGACTCGTCGACCAGCTTCACGGGAAGGTCTTCACGGACATCCACATGGGCAAGCAGCGGCTGGACAAGCCAGAAGGCATTGCCGAGTTCGCGAAGAAGAATGGGGTGGATCCTTCGCGCTTGATGGACGCCGCCAACTCGTTCGCCGTTGCGGCGAAAGCCAAGCAGGCCAACGCGCTTGCCACAGGGTACGGAGTGCAGGGCACACCGTCGCTCGGTGTCGATGGACGATGGCTCACCTCTGGCTCCATGACCGGATCGAACGAGCGCGCATTGGCCGTGGCGGAGTTCTTGATTGGCGAGGCAAGGCGCGCTGCCAAGACCTGAGATCACATGAGCTGGCTCGAACGGTTGCTCGAGGCGAACCTGGCGCTATGGAAGTACACCCTTGGCACTTCGACTGCGTCCATGGGCGCTGCCATGGGGCCGCTCGCGTAGTACTTCGATCTTTACAGCGTCAAGCGGCGCCGGCAGCGGGAAGAACGGCGCGGGCAGCGACGCCGTAGCCGGCATCGCAAGCGGTATCGACCCCTGCCAACTCAACGGCCATGAACTGACTTCAAATGCCCCCGCCGGCTCAGCGCGGAAGATTTCTTGGCCTCTTCTGCGAGGCCGGAGAGCACGCCGCACTGCTCGGCGGGACGATCGGAGCCGCATCGCTGCCTCAAGGCCTTCAGCTGCTGTTCGAGCGACTTCAGCTCCTTGATGCGTTTGGAGACGTGCTCGATGTGCTCCTCAAGCAGCGCATTGACCTCGTTGCAAGCTTCCTCAGGCTCATCCTTGAACCGCAGAAGCACGCGAATTTCGTCGAGCGACATATCCAAGCTACGGCAGTAGCGAATGAACTGGAGACGCTCGTGGTGGGCAATCTCATACAGCCGGAAGTTGCCCTGTGACCGAGCCGCCGCCTTCAGCAGCCCCTCGCGCTCATAGAAGCGGATGGTCTCGATAGCGGTTTCGGTGGCCGTGGCGAGTTCGCCGATCTTCATGGGAGCCTGTTGAAGTCGCTGAATTCCTTGACTCTAAACCCGGTTTAGGGTTTCTAATCACGGGAACGAGAATCATTACCATCATGAAGCTGACTTTCCTAGGCCACGTTGCCCTTTGCCTTCTCATGCTCGGCCCGGTAGCCAGTCGTGCCGACGTTCCCGAGCCCGCCGTGCGCCAGCTGTGGCAGTTGATCGACTACGTCGGGGTCGACTACAGCGGCGCCGTCAGCAATGGCACCGTGGTCAGCGCGGCGGAATACGCCGAGATGGATGAATTTGCCAGCCGCGCGCTGGAGCAAGCCAAGCAGTTGCCCGACGCCGCCGGCAAAGCCGAACTGCTCACAGCCGCGCAGCGGTTGCGCGAGGCGGTGACACGCAAGGAGGACCCCAAGCTCGTGGCAGAGCTGGCCCGGCGCGCAGCGGGCCTCCTGCTGACGGCCTATCCGGTGCCTGTGGCGCCCAGGAAATTGCCGGAGATACGTCTGGGCCAGACGCTGTACCAGGCACAGTGCGCAAGCTGCCATGGGGCCGCTGGCAACGGCGATGGTCCCCTCGCGCCGAACCTCGATCCCAAACCGATCGCCTTTACCGATCACGAGCGGGCGGCGACACGAAGCCTGATGGCGTTGTATCAGGTGGTCAGCCAAGGCGTACCTGGGACCTCGATGCCGGCGTTCACCACGTTGTCTGACGATGATCGTTGGGCGCTGGCGTGGTACGTCGGGACGATGGCCAACGATGACGCTTCCCGACAGCGCGGCGCGGCGCTGTGGCAGAGCGATGCTCGCGCCAAGGCCCGGATGGCGAATCTCGCGGAGCTCACGACCCAGACGCAGGAAAGCCTGGCATCGGCGATGGGCGCCAACGATGCGCGGGACCTGATGGCATACCTGCGAAGCGACAGCGCTGCGCTGGCAACTGCGAACGGAGGCATAGCCCTGGCTCGCGCGAAGCTCCAGGAAAGTCTCGCGGCTGCCCGCGCCGGCAACACGCCTGAGGCAACCCGGCTCGGCTTGTCGGCCTATCTGGACGGGTTCGAACCCTTGGAGCCCAAGCTGTCAGCGCGCAACAAAACTTTGATGACGCAGATCGAGTCGGGCATGTTGGCCTACCGCGGGGCGCTCGGCAACGGCCGGCTTGGCGAGGCAGAAGCCGCCGCGACGCGGCTTGACGGTCTCTTCAGCCAAGCTGAGAAAGAGCTGGAAGCCGGCGCATCGGACGCTTCGACGACGTTCGTAGGCGCGCTGACCATATTGCTTCGCGAGGGGGTCGAGGCGCTGCTGATCGTCGTCGGCATGATTGCGTTCCTGCGCAAGGCCGGCAGAACGGACGTGCTCCCGCATGTGCATGCAGGATGGGTGTCGGCGCTGGCGGCTGGCGGCCTGACCTGGGCCGTTGCCACCTACGTCGTCGGCATCTCCGGCGCCAGCCGCGAAGTCACGGAAGGCGTGTCATCGCTTTTCGCTGCGGTGGTGCTGTTGGCGGTCGGCCTGTGGATGCATCAGAAGAGCAGCGCTGGGCGCTGGCAGGCTTACCTCAAAGAGAAGCTGTCTTCGGCGATGTCGCGCCGCTCGGCCTGGGCATTGTTCGGCCTGTCGTTCATCGCCGTGTACCGCGAGGTGTTCGAGACGGTGCTGTTCTTCTCGGCACTCGCGGTAGATGGCCACGAGGCTGCTTTGCTGGGCGGCCTGGCCTGCGGGGTCGCTGCGCTCGCAGTGATCGCCTGGCTGCTGCTGCGCACCAGCGCTCGCATGCCCATCGGCGAGTTTTTCGCGGTCAGCTCCATCGCGGTGGCCGTCATTGCCGTCATCCTCGCCGGCAAGGGCATGAGTGGCTTGCAGGAGGCGGGCTGGGTGTCAGCCAACCCGATCCCTTGGCCGCACGTTCAGGTGTTGGGGATCTACCCCACTGCCGAAACCGCAATCGCTCAGGTGGTCGTGTTGCTCATTGCACTCGCCGGCTTCGGTATCAACATGGTGCAAGCCCGACGCTCTGCTGCTTGAACTCGCAAGCAGGCGGCACGCCTCCGTCAGGACAACAAGTCGCGTCCAATCAAGTACATCGCCCAGACGAAGGCGGCCGCTGTCGGGAGGGCGGTTGTCGCCATGCCAAAGCTCCGCGCGCCTGCACCCTTCGGATATCCCTTCAAGAAGGCAATTCGACCGATGCCAAACAGCAGGACCGCCGCTGGAATGAAAAACAGTGAGGCACCGGACGCCAAGGTGGCAAGAGCCACATGCGCTCCTGCGGCGAGGACAGCCTGTTCAAGGGTATTCTGAAGAAACGCCACCTTGATGGCGAGTGCGGGACTGGGAGATGAGAAGGACGAACCTCGGTTGTCTTCGGCTGAACGGTACCGTCCCGACGAGACCATGCGCACGGCAATCAGCAGCCAGACCAACACGAAAAGGTCGGCTTGGACTGCGAAGGCGATGCGTTCGGCCAGCGCCTTGGGCGGCTGGAAGAACCGTGGCAGCAACCAGCAGAAAGTCGTGATCACCACCGCGCACAGCAAGGCGGACCATGCGGCATTGCGCAGGATGCGTCGCTGCTCGGCGACAAGGTCGACCTCAACCGGCAGCGTCACCCTGTTGCGAACGGTCTTTGACATCGAGGTCTCCTGACCAGTAGCTTATCGGCGGGCGGGTGACGTCAGTGCACACGATGTGAGCGCTGCGCAGCGGTGCTGGGGGTACCCCGAAGGTCGCAACGAATGTGCGACTGAGATGGGCGCTGTCCGCAAAGCCAGCGAGATGCGCCGCCTCCGTGAGCGTGGCGCCGGTTGCCAGGGTGCGCACCGCACGTTGAAGGCGCAGCCATCGGACGAACGCCCGAAACGACATGCCTGACGCCTCCCGAAACCAATGCATGAAGTGCGACGGTGAAAGGCCTGCGGCGGCCGCTGCGTCCTCGACACGCACCGCGGCCTCGAGCGCCTGCTCAAGCCAGTCGAGCACAGCCGGCCAGCGGCCTTCCGGCATTGGCAGGGGCCGATGGTCTGGGGCGCCTGAGGAGGGCTTCTCAATCCAAGCAATCAGTTCGCTTTCCAACGCGGTCGCTTGGCTGGCGGTCAAGGCTTTCACATCAGGCTGGACACCTATCGACGCGTCGCCTGTCAGCACGAGCAAACTTGGATCGACGAAGAGCATGCGAACGGGCTGCATCGCCAGGATGTAGTGCGGCACGCCGGCGCGCAGGACATGGCCGGGTGCCTCCAGCGTGCCCCAGGCACCTTCGAGCTTCACAGCCCCCGTCGGGCACCACGCCAACTGGGCAGCCTGGTGCCGATGGGGGCGCCCCGGCAAGACGCGGCCCACGTAGAGGGCCCATCCCCGGCCGATGCTCAACAGCGGGCGGTCAAACCGCTCCTGGGCTTCAGGCATCCGTCTGTCGAGCTGGCTTCCCGCGGAAGATTTCAAACGCCACCAGGAGGACCGCGCCTGCCGTGATGCCGATGTCCGCGACATTAAAAGCCGGCCAGTGATGCGGACCCCAATGCAGGTCGATCCAATCGACGACGGCGCCCCGGCCGATACGGTCGAACATGTTGGCCAACGCGCCTCCCAGGATCAATCCAAAGCTGATCCGCTCAGCGTTCGAGGTGGACGCACGGCGGAGCATGACGATGAGGAACGCCGAGGCCGCCAGAGCAATGGCGATGAAGAAGTAGCGTTGCCAGCCGCCCTCGTTGTGCAAGAAGCTGAAGGCGGCGCCGCGGTTCAGGACATGCACGATGTTGAGCACCGGCGCCAGCTGATGCGTCGCCCCGAAGTCCACCGTCGCGACGATGGCCGCCTTGGTCGCCAGATCTGCGGCGAGAACCGTCGCAGCAAGCACAAAGCCCCGCCGAGCACCGCGCTCAGGCTGCATGGCTTCGATCCTCTGGCTTGGAACTGCGCAAGAGCCGCAATCCATTGAACACGACCGCCAGGCTTGCGCCCATGTCGGCAAGAATGGCCAGCCAGAGGCTGGCGTGGCCGGTGAAGGCTAGCACCATGAAGATGGCCTTGGTGCCGATGGCGAAGGCGATGTTGGCCTTTAGCACGCCGCCCACGCGGCGCGACAAGGCGATGAACTCCGGCAGCTTGCGCAAGTCGTCCTGCATCAGCGCCACGTCGGCCGTCTCGATGGCGGTGTCGGTTCCGGCCGCGCCCATCGCAAAGCCGATGTTCGACTTCGCCAGGGCGGGTGCGTCGTTGACACCGTCGCCCACCATCCCGACAGGACCCTGGGCCGCGAGTTTCTCGATCGCCTCCAGCTTGTCCTGCGGAAGCAGGTCGCCGCGCGCGTCGGTGATGCCCACCAACGCAGCCACGGCTGCGGCGGTCTTGGCATTGTCACCCGTCAGCATCACCGGCTCCACGCCAAGCCGCTTGAGCGAGGCGACCGCCTCCTTGCTGCTGTCGCGCACGGTGTCCGCCACGGCCAGCACGGCGAGCGCGACCTTCTCGGTCGACAACACCACGGCGGTTTTTGCCTGCGCTTCGAGCTGTTCAAGTTGAGCCAGGATTGTCTCTGAAGCAACGCCCAACTCGGTGGCCAGGCGCTGGTTGCCGATGTAGTAGGTTTGCCCGTCGATATCGCCCTTCACGCCGCGGCCTGCCAGCGCCTCGAAGTTCTGAACGTCGGCGTGCGGCTGTTCTCCGTACGCGCGCACGATCGCCGTGGCCACCGGATGCTCGGACAAGGCATCGATGCTGGCAGCGATGCGCAGAACCTCCGCCTGCGACAAGGCCCCGACCGGCAAGGTGTCGGTCAGCGCTGGCCGGCCATGCGTCAGCGTGCCGGTCTTGTCCAGCGCCACCGCGCGCAGCAGGCGTCCCTGTTCAAGGTACAGGCCACCTTTGACCAGGATGCCTCTGCGAGCCGCTGCAGCCAGGCCGCTCACGACCGTGACCGGCGTTGAGATCACCAAGGCGCACGGGCATGCGATGACCAGCATGACCAGCGCCTTGTAGGCCCAGTCGAACCAGACACCGCCAAAGAACAAGGGCGGAATCACGGCGATGCCCACGGCCAGCGCGAACACCACCGGCGTGTAGATGCTTGCAAACTGATCCACGAAACGCTGGGTGGGTGCGCGTTGGCCCTGCGCCTCCTGCACGGAGCGCGCAATACGGTCCAGCGTCGTGTTGCCCTTGCGTGAGCGCACTTCGAACTCGAGCGTGCCGCGTTCGTTGATCGTGCCTGCGAAGACGGTGTCGCCGACCTGCTTGGCCACTGGCATGCTCTCGCCGGTGATCGGAGCCTGGTTGACGGCCGACGCTCCGGACTGGACGACGCCGTCGAGCGCAATGCGCTCGCCCGGGCGCACGCGCACCAAGGCGCCCAAATCGACGGACTCGGCCTTGACCTCTTCCCAGCGGCCGTCCGGTTGCTTGACCAGGGCCGTTTCCGGTGCCAGTTCCATCAAGCTGCGGATCGCATTGCGAGCGCGATCAAGGCTGAGCGCTTCGATCATCTCGGCGATGGCGAACAGCCAGATCACCACGGCTGCTTCCGGCCACTGTCCGATGAGCGCTGCGCCGATCACGGCGATCGTCATCAGCAAGTTCATGTTCAAGGACAGCGTCCGCAGCGCGATCCACCCCTTCTTGAGGGTCTCGACGCCCCCTAAGGCGATGGCCGCCAAGGAGGCTCCGATTACGGGCAGGGAGGACTCACCGAGGCCGGCGAATGCCATGGCCTCAGCCCCGAGCGCAAGGACGCCGGCGGCTCCCATCTTCAGCCACTGGGTCTTCGAGATGCCAGAACCAAACTCGCGGGTGACCGATGGCGCCGGCTGGCTGCTGTCCTGGAGGACGGGCGACATGCCCAGCCGGCCGATGGCCGCCGTGACTGGCGTTAGGTCGTTCAGCGTATGGGCGACGGTCAGCTTGCGGCTCAGGAGGTCGAACTGCAGGGCAGTCACGCCTGGCAACCCTTCCAAGGCCTTGCGAAGCAGTGCTTCCTCGGTGGGGCAGTCCATCTTTTCGATCAGATAGATGGCCTGACCCTTCGGACTCGCGCCCGCCTCCCGCTCGACGGTGGCTTTCATGCCGATCTCGCGCAATGCATCCAGCACTGGCGCGGGGTCACCCAGGCGGTGCTGAACGGCCAGCCGGCGGTTGATGAGGTCGAAGTCGAGTTGGTCGACGCCCTGCACACGGCCCAGGCGCTTGCGAATCAGCGCTTCCTCGGTGGGGCAGTCCATGTTCGCTATGACGAACTGGGTCGTGTTCCCGCTGGCTGCCTGAGATGGCGTCGCTGTCGCGGTGCCGCACGGGCGACAAGCGGATACGGCGTTGTCACGCGGCGGCGCTTCGGCGACTGGCGCTGGCACGGGTGCGAGTGCGAGTGCGGGTGCGTCCACCGCCTCGGTCGGGCGAGCATCCATGCCGATGTCGCGAAGCTGCATCAGGATCGGCTCGGACGAAGGCAAGGTGTGAGACACCTCGAGCCGTCGCGCTGGCAGGTCGAAGGACAACCCTTTCACGCCGTCGAGCGCTTCGAGCCCGGCCCGGATTGCCTTCTCCTCATTGCGGCAATCCATGTTCGAGACGATGAACGCCGCCGTCGTTGTGGCGATGCGAGCGGCGCCGCAACTGGATGCGCATGACGTGCCGCAAGACGATGACGTATCGGCGTCGGGATTGACCTCCAGGGACGCCTTCATGCCGATGCCCGTCAAAGCGTCGAGCAGCGACTGAACCGTGCCTAGGGTGTGCACGATGGTGAGGCGACGCTGCGGCAGATCGAACGCCAAGGACTCGACGCCAGGGATCTCGCCGAGCCGTGCACGGATCGCAGCCTGCTCGTTGCGGCAATCCATGTTCGGAATCTTGAAGGAGGTGGCGCTGTCGGGCGAGTTGGCGCCAGGAAGGTCTTGAGCGGTCATGTTTGGGCCCGATGGTCTGCCGTGATTGCACACCCTGTAGTAGGTGGAGAGTCAAGCCTTGCGTTCGTCGTCTTGATTCGCCGCTTCTGCGGCTTCCGACAGGATCTCCCTGCCGCCGTTGGCGGCGATGCCGCAGACGACCAGTCCGAGCACCAGGTCGGGCACGTTCGAGCCCCACCACATGACCAGTGCGCCGGACAACACGATGGCCAGGTTCACGATCGAATCGTTGCTGGTGAAGATGGCCGACGCCTTGAAGTTCACATCCTCGCCACGATGCCGCTTGAGGAGGCGCAGGCACACGAGGTTGAGCGCTGCGTTGATGGCGGCCATGACCATCATGGCCGGGCCGAGCGGCGGTTCGCCACCAAAGAACCGACGCAACACCTCGACGAGCAGGAGCACCGCCAAGCCGATCAGCAGCCAGCCCGACAGCCGGGCCGCTCGAACCTTGATCGTTGCCGAGCGACCGACGGCGTACAGGCTGACGCCGTAAACGCTGGCATCGGCAAGGTTGTCGAGCGCGGCGGCGATCACCGCCGTGGAGGACGCCATCAAGCCGACCGTGACGCCGACGATGCACTGGCCAAGATTGATGAGCAGCACCTTCCACAAGATGCTGCGGTCGGCCGCCTTGTTCGCATCCAAACCTGAGCCTTCGTTGTCTTCGGCTTGCTTGTCGCCCATCGCCTGTCCTTTCTGTACGGCAGTCGATTTCACAACCTGTAGTCGGTGGAGTGTCAAGCGCAACGCAACAGCTCGTTTGTTCAAGCCGAACGCAGACCGCGTGACGAAACTGCTCGCAACCGATAGCCCGGAGATGAAGATGAAGCGACTCGTCAGGTTTGGCGCCTATCCCCTGACCATGGCACTGGTGATTGCGGGTGTGTGGTGGACCCGCCAGCAGAACTACCCCTTGGCGTGGCTGGCTGTCCTGGCGGCATCCGGCATGGCCGCCGTTGCACTTTTCGAGCGGCTGTTGCCGTTCGATCAGCGATGGCAGAGCGCGGACCGTGACTTTCCAGCAGACGTGGCCCACGCGATCGTCAACTTGCTGGTCATGCACGGGGCAATCCTGGGCTTCGTCGTGATGCGCGGCCAGCTCGGGTGGAGCGGGTTGTGGTGGCCGTCAGATTGGCCGTTTTTGGCGCAGGTTTTTCTGGCGGGCCTGCCGCTTGACCTGTCCCTTTACGCCGTGCACCGCCTGAGCCACCGGTACGGCTTGCTGTGGCGCTTGCACAGCATCCATCATTCGTCGCGCCGCCTGTACTGGCTCAACGGTGAACGCCGGCACCCTCTGCATGCCGCACTCATGGCTGGTCCGGGGCTCCTGATCCTTGGGATCCTGGGCGCGCCGGCAGAAGTTGTCGGCGGATGGTTTGTCGTCCTTGCCGTCCACCTGGCGTTCCAGCACGCGAACCTTGACTACCGCGTGGGCGCGCTGCGCTACCTGGTCGCAGTGGCGGAGGTACATCGCTGGCATCACCGCGAGCGCTTTGAGGATGCGCAGGTCAACTTCGGCGAGTTCTGGCTGGTCTGGGATCACCTGTTCGGCACCTTTCACCGACCGACGCCACCGCTTGGACCGGTTGGCATCGCGGGTGATCCCGTGCCAGTGAGCTATACCGCCCAGTTGGTGTTCCCGTTCACGAGAATCGAAGGCCAAGCTGTGGAATGAACCCGCCTGAACGAGCCTTGCTAAAGACTGCGCTGTCTCTCGGCCGACCGGCCTGATGCCGACCCAGTCAACTTCCCTCGTGGGAGGAAGGCTCCGATTTCCGGGCAATCAACAGGTGAACGGTGGTCCGGTCGTCGCGGGATTCTCCCCAACGCGCGCTCGCAATGCATCGTGGTGCGCCCGTTGCGTCGCCCAGATTCCTCAGCTGTCGAGGCGGGAGTTCAGTTTCGCGAGCTGCACGTACCGCTCTCGAGCCAGGCCGAGGACATACGAGGCCTTGCTCAGCCTGGTCATCGATGCCGTGTCGCCCAGTTGCAATCGATCAAGTGCTGCGCTGTAAATGCGCTGGGCGGATGTCACACGCTGATTCGCTCGCAGCAGGGGGCTGGGTTTCATGACATCTCCCGGGCCAATACCTGAATATGCCACCGTTGCTGGTCCCTGCAACGGCAGCGTCAAATCACTGGGGCACA
Source organism: uncultured Comamonadaceae bacterium (assembly GCA_963992225.1). GTDB lineage: Bacteria > Pseudomonadota > Gammaproteobacteria > Burkholderiales > Burkholderiaceae_C > Pelomonas. Next base: position 16,550 of record CAXDTK010000073.1, read on the forward strand.
CACAGCGGTGTCGCCATTTCCTGCGCACCCAGCCCGAGCCTGTGAATGGTTTCAGCGCCCAACCTTCTGGACGGCCCGTGCAATGCCTGCGCGCTCATCCCCGCTTCGGCCTCGCCCACGGGCACTGCCATCGCTGCGTCGAGTTCAATCTTGGCCGTTCGCGCCCACCGGCCGCCACCTCGCAGGACTTCGAGGTCGATTGAGCGCGCCCGAGCAAAAAACATCGACTCTGCAAGTCCGTGAGCATGCAGCACCTGTTTGACCCTGGCCATGCGGTAGCGCAGGTCGAAATCTTGGGACTCCGCACCGCGCACGCCACCGCCTGCGACTTGAGCTGCGATACGCCGAAGGTTTTCCTGGACCGCTGTTGACAGCGCCGGCACCGCCCGTGGGGATGACAGCTTGGCATGACGAATGAAGGGGTTGCGCCCAACCACCAAGCCCCAGGGTCGTTGCCCGTCTACCAGGTCTACCGTCATTGCCTCTAGCTTCGTGAGCCCGAAGTCCCTTGCCACCTGCAGTCGAAGTGCCAGACCAGGATCGGACTGCCCAATAGCCGTGAGAGCCAGACCGCAGTCCTCGTCTCGCCCGTCAACGGGCAGGACGAAGGTGCGTAGCAGCCTGAACGCGTGGTTGTCACCGGACTGCGCAGCGATGAACAGCCAGTTCATTCCCTGTTCCACCTCACGCAACGACCCGGATGACCGCAGGATGGTCGCGCCAAGCCGGCGCTGAGCCAACACCACGCCGTTGGTTGCGGCCTTTTCGAGGCAAAACCTCGCCATAGGCGGGTTGGCCACCGAACCGTTGTGATTCGAGTGCATTTCGTAAAGCCGGGTCCAAGCGTCCACGTGTCCACCGTCGGCTGCCCGCATGAGCAGCGCCGAGGCCTTCCGGAAGTTTTGCCCCGCGACCAGCGAGTGCCAGCCGAGGCTGCCGACGTCGTTCCCGCTCAGCGCTTGGCCGAGCATCAAAGCCGCGCCGCTGCTGCCCCGTGCCACACAGTCATCCAGAAATGTCTCAATCGCCCGGCGGTCCACGGCGATGGACGCGCCGGGAATCGAACTCGCATGCGTCAAGGCTTCGAAGACCTTGTCTGCGAGACCAGCATCCGGCGTCGCGCCTGGCTTCAGACCAAGCGCCAGCGCGCGGAACAGCAACTCCGGTTCCTGCCGCATCAGCGCCCGATCCAACGCGAATGTCAGCAAGTGAGGCCAGCCGATGCCCGGCAAGTCTTTCAACGATCTCAGACGCGACACGATCTCCTCGTCGGAGCGCTCGTTCGGGGCGTAGCGGGAGAGCACCTTTCTCGACGCTTCGTCGCCACCCGCTGCGGCGCTGCGGAACCAACGCATCCCTTCGTCAGAATCGGCCGCGGTCAGCGAGGTCCAGATCGCCAACTTAAGTTGCGCAGTCACGCGTCCCGAATGCGCGGCCTGCTGCAGCGTCGCGATGCGCCCGTGCGCCACGATCTCATAGAGGTCCAGAGATTCAACGATCAGCTGCTGTGCATCATCTGCGCGGATCGGCTCAGCCTGCTGCAGGTACTCGAGACCTAGCGGGACGTGACGTGGAAACCCATTCGTCCCCTGTAGGTACTTCCTGCCAGCCTCAAAGCATGCGGCGACATCTCCCCGCCGCGCCCTCGAAATCAGCTGAGCATCGGGTCGTCGCATCCTGCGCCTTCTATGCACTGGCGCATCGCCAAGCCCTCTATCGGAAATTGAACGACACGTTGTAGGCGTCGCACCCAGGCGAGAGCCTAAGAAGCGACAGATGACCGCTGCCAGTCCAACACATTACGGTTTTGTCAGGTTGGTGCGCCGCGTTCCGTCGAACTCAAAACTGTGACGGCGGTGTGAATAAAGGAGACGCGGTCCGTAAAAACCAGTCGTGTCGATTAGGAGGCACGCGAACCCAAGGTTTGCGCGGTCTCGTACCAGCGCGAACCCACCCAAATGGTTGAAGTAATGGATTTCCCTAGCTCGCATCCCTAGCCTTCAAGGCGCTTGAGGCGATCCACGCCTTCTGGCATCGACCATCGAATAGGAGAAGTACATGAACAAGCCAGTCCTCTTGGCCTTGGCATGCAGCGCGGTTACCAGTTCTGCCTTCGCGCAAACGTCGTCCGTGACGCTGTATGGCGTCGCCGACGCGGTAGTTCGCCAGGTGAAGAACGGCAGCGCCGGCACTGTGAAGGGTGTTGCGTCCGGTGCAAACACGACCAGCCGCCTGGGCGTTCGCGGCGTTGAACAATTGGGTGGCGGCCTGTCTGCAGGCTTCCATCTGGAATCCGGCATCGAGTTGGACACTGGCGCCTCCAACGCCAGCAAGTTCTGGAACCGTCGCTCGACCGTCAGCCTGATGGGCGAATTCGGTGAAGTTCGCCTCGGCCGCGACACCACGCCGACGTACAACAACGCCGTAAACGACGAATTCGGCATCGTCGGTGTTGGCTCGCGCGGCGTGTTCGTCTACGGCTCCAGCGCGGTGCTGGGCAGCGGTGCAACGACCGCCCAACGAACCGACAACGGCGTCAGCTACTTCCTGCCCAGGAACCTGGGCGGTTGGTTCGGCCAGGTCCACGTCGCTGCTGGCGAAGGCGTCGCGGGCAACAAGTACACCGGTGGCCGCATCGGCTTTGAGAACAGCACCTTCCTCGTCGGCGGTGCGGTTGGCCAGACCGATGTCGGCAGCACGCAGCCCAAGTTCAAGAACTACAACCTGCTGCTCAACTACAAGTCGCCCTGGGGCACGCTGCACACCCTCTTTGACGTGAAGAAGTGGGGTCAGCGCAAGGCGCAAGAGCTGTCGGTTGGCGCCACCGTCCCGGTGACCCAGGCAGGCTCGATCCGAGTTGGCTACACCAACGTGAACCGCTCGGGCGGTGTGGCCGGCTCGGGCTATGCAGACGCCGACGACAGCACGCGCGTCGCGCTGGGCTACGTGCACGACCTGTCCAAGCGCACTGCGCTGTACGGCACCTACGCCACCATCAGCAACAAGGGCGCAGCGCGCAGCTCGGTGCTCTACACGACGCCGACCGGCATGCGCGGTGGCGAAAGCTCGTCCGGCATGGAAGTTGGCGTGCGCCACAGCTTCTGATCACCACGGCAACTGCGAGGGGAAGCGCTTCGGCGCTCCCCTTCCTCCGGAGGAGGTGTCCATGTCCAACGCGCTCCGTCCCACCCCCAGCAGCGGTGCCCCCACCACGGCGATTGATGACGACTGGAAGGCCACAGCGCTGGTT
>CAXDTK010000074.1:0-19342 GCA_963992225.1 uncultured Comamonadaceae bacterium
GATAGGAGTCCGTCTCGTGGGCTCGGAGATGTGTATAAGAGACAGGACCTGCAGCGCGGCCAGGGCCGCGACGACATCGCCAACGGCCTGCTCAAGCAGGCCGTGCCGGCCGACTGGTATGCCTTCCTGACCCAGCACAGCGCCGAGTGGCAGGCGGCGCTGGACGACAGCCGGGTCGACGCCGTGCCGCTGCCCGCGTCGCCGCTGCCCGACTGGCTGCGCACGGTGCAGGTGGCCTGCAGCGACTGCGGCCTGCAGGACGCGCGCGACATCGGCAGCAACAACTGGGCGGTGTCGGGGCTGCGCACTGCCGATGGCCGCGCCATCGTGGCCGACGACATGCACCTGGGCCTGCGCGTGCCCGGCACCTGGTTCAAGGCGCGGCTGCGCTGGCAGGCGCCGGGGCGCACGGCCGAGGTGGCGGGCGTCAGCCTGCCGGGTGCGCCGCTGATCGTGGCGGGCAGCAACGGCCAGGTGGCCTGGGGCTTCACCAACACCACGTCCGACTGGGCCGACGTCGTCGCGCTGCAGCTCAGCGCCGACGGCCAGCGCTACCTGAGCGGCGGGCAGGAGAAGCCGCTGGCGCGCGTCACCGAGACCATCGAGGTGGCCGGCAAGCCGGCTGTGGCGTTCGAGGTGCGCGAGAGCGAATGGGGTCCGCTGATGCCCGAGAAGGCGCCCGCCGGCCAGGCCTATGCCTTGCGCTGGGTGGCGCATGACCTGCCGGCCATGAACCTGCGGCTGATGCAGATGGAGGCGGCCAGCAGCGTGGACGACGCCGTGCGGCTGGCGGCCGGCGCCGGCATGCCGGCGCAGAACCTGATCGTGGCCGATGCCGGGGGCCGCATCGGCTGGACCGTGATGGGCGTCATCCCGCGGCGCGTCGGCGTGGCCGACATGGCGGTGCCGCAGGACTGGCGCGACGGCCGCGCGCGCTGGCAGGGCCAGCTGACGGCCGACGAGCAGCCGCGCCTGGTCGACCCGGCGGACGGCCGGCTGTGGACGGCCAATTCGCGCATGGCCGGCGGCGCCGCGCTGGCGGTGCTGGGCAACGGTGGCTACGACCTGGGCGCGCGGGCGCAGCAGATCCGCGACGGCCTGCGTGCGCAGGAGCGCCTGGACGAGGCGGCGCTGCATGCCATCCAGCTGGACCACCGCGCGCTGCTGCTGCAGCGCTGGCGCGCCCTGCTGCTGCAGCGCGTGCTGACGCCCGCGTTCGTCGCCACGCAGGGCCTGGCCGACTACCGCGCCGAGGTCGAGCGCAGCGCCGACGCCGCCCGGCCCGAGGCCGTGGGCTACCTGCTGGTGCGCGCCTTCCGCGAGCATGCGCTCAAGGCCCTGTTCGCGCCGCTGGCCGGCCGGCTGGAGGCCCAGGGCGCCAGGCTGCGCGACCTGACCCTGGTGCCCGAGACACCCGGCTGGGCGCTGATCCAGGCGGGCCGCCCCGACACCTTGCCGGACGGCGTGAAGAGCTGGGACGCGCTGCTGCAGCAGGCCGTGATCGACAGCCGCGCCCAGTTGCTGAAGACCCATGGCAGCCTGGCCGCCGCCACCTGGGGCGCCGACAACCCGACGGCCATGAAGCACCCGCTGTCGGCCGCGCTGCCGGTGCTGTCAGGCTGGCTGGACATGCCGGCCACGCCCATGGCCGGCGACAGCCACATGCCGCGGGTGCACAACCATGGCCATGGCCAGAGCCAGCGCATGGTGGTGTCGCCGGGCCACGAGGCGCAGGGCATCCTGGTCATTCCCGGCGGGCAGAGCGGCCACCCGCTGTCGGCCTTCTACCGCGGCGACCACGCAGCCTGGCTGGCCGGCGAGCCGCTGCCCTTCCTGCCCGGCGAGACCCGCCACCGGCTGATGCTGCGACCCTGATCCAGGCGACCCTGCCTGTGTGGCCTGGGGATGCTTGCCCCGCGCCGCGCTGGGCAAAATCGCCGGTTCGCTGAAACCCGAGGAACGTCATGAAAAAGATCCTGTACGCCCTGACGCTGGCCGGCCTGGCCACGGCCGCCCATGCCGAGGAGGCGGGATCGGCGGTCGAGAAATGCCCGAAGAAGCTGGGCGTGCTCGCCGTGGCCGAGCCGCAGTACGGCTGGAACCACCTGTCCCACTACGGCCTGGGCTCGCCGGCGGCGCTGCTGCGCATGATGGTGCAGCAGTCGGGCTGCTTCGACGTCGTCGAGCGCGGCCAGGCGATGCAGAACCTGCAGCAGGAACGCTCGCTGGCCGCGGCCGGCGAGATGCGCCAGGACTCCAACGTCGGCAAGGGCCAGATGCAGGCCGCCGACTTCGTCATGACGCCCAACGTGCAGGTGGCCGCCAACAACACCGGCGGCATCGGCGGCGCGCTGGGCGGCCTGCTGGGCGGCAAGCTGGGCGCCATCAGCGCCATCGCCGGCGGCCTGAAGTTCAAGGAGGCCAGCACCAGCCTGCTGATCGCCGACGTGCGCTCCAGCATCCAGGTCGCGGCGGCCGAGGGCAAGGCCAGCAAGACCGATTTCTCCATCGGCGGCTGGGGCTACGGCGGCGGCGTGGTGGGCGCGCTGGGCGGCTACACCAGCACGCCCGAGGGCAAGCTGATTGCCGCCAGCCTGCTGGACAACTACAACAAGATCGTGCTGACCATCCGCGACCAGGGCAGCCTGGTGCGCACCGGCAGCGCCGCCGGCGAGGCCAATGCCGCCGCGTCGACGCAGGCGGGCGCGCCGATCGCGGCGGGCCAGATGCTGGCCGCCAAGATCGCCAACGTGAAGGCCTATACCGCGCCGTCGCGGGACAGCAAGGTAGTCGCCACGCTCAACCGCAGCGACGAGCTGGTGGCCACCGGCGAGGTCAAGGACGGCTTCGTCAAGGTGGACGCCGCCAACTTCACCGGCTGGGTGCAGCGCACCCTCGTCACGCCGATGGGGAACTGACATGGCGTGCGCGCTGTGTGCCCCGGCCCGGGCGGCCGTCCTTCCGGCGGTGCCGGCATGAAGGTCGCGCTGGTCACCGGCGCCGGCTCGGGCATCGGCCGGGCCGTCGCCCGCGCGCTGGCCGCTGACGGCTGGACGCTGGCGCTGATGGGGCGCCGCGAGGCGCCGCTGCGCGAGACGCTGCCCGATGCCTTGCACCTGCCGGCCGACGTGGCCGACGAGGCGCAGGTGGAAGCCGCCTTCGCCGCGCTGCGCGCCCGCTTCGGGCGGCTGGACCTGCTGTTCAACAACGCCGGCATCGGCGCGCCGCCGCTGCCCGTCGACGAGCTGACGGTGGCGCAGTGGCGGGCGGTGGTGGACACCAACCTGACCGGCAGCTTCCTGTGCGCGCGCGCCGCGTTCGGGCTGATGAAGGCGCAGGCGCCGCGCGGCGGCCGCATCATCAACAACGGCTCCATCTCGGCCCATGCGCCGCGGCCGTTCTCGGCGCCCTACACGGCCACCAAGCACGCCGTCAGCGGGCTGACCAAGTCGCTGAGCCTGGACGGCCGCGCCTTCGACATCGCCTGCGGCCAGATCGACATCGGCAATGCCGCCACCGACATGACCGAGAAGATGGCGCGCGGCGTGCCGCAGGCCCATGGCGGCCTGGCCGTCGAGCCGCGCATGGACGTCGAGGACGTGGCCCGCGCGGTGGTCTACATGGCCGGCCTGCCGCTGTCGGCCAATGTGCAGAGCATGACGGTGATGGCCACGACCATGCCCTTCGTCGGCCGCGGCTGAGGCCGCCGCCGCGGTCCGCCCGCGACCTGTTCGTCAACCGGGGGCTGAACGTCCGTCAACGGGTGCCTTTCGGCGTCGGCGGCACGGCGGTTCAGAATGCGGGCATGCGCCTGTTCCACACGCTCGTTCGCCTGCTGATCCTGGTCATCGGGGCCGTCATCGGCCTGGGCCTGTTCCTGTTCGCCGTCCTCGCGTTTGCCGTCATCCTGATCGGCAGCCTGCTCACGGGCCGCAAGCCCAATCTGCAGTTCCGCGTCAACAAGAACCCCTGGGCGCAGCGCCGCCCGCCGGCGCCGGATGCGGGCGATGTCGTCGACATCGAGGCCCGCGAGGTCGATGACGTCAGGGGCCAGGCGCCTTTGCCCTTGCAGCCGCCCCTGCAGCCCCCGCGCCACTGAGCGTGGCCGCCTTCAGCTCCACCGCGCCGTACCAGGTGCGGGCCGAGGCGCGGTTGTTGTCGGTGTCGGTCATGACCGCCATGGACTGCAGTGGGCCGGGCTCCTCGCCGAACGCCAGGCGGAAATCGGCCGCCAGATCGCGCTGGTGGTCGCGCCAGCGGTGCAGCTGGGTGGCGCCGGAGTCCACCACGATCTTGCGGATGCGGTCGCTGCGCGGGTTGATGACCACCGTGCCGACCGGCAGCTTGCTGTCCCAGACGTACATCAGCGTCGCGTAGGGCGGCACCTCGCCCGTCAGGGCCTGGGCCAGCTCGTATTTCATGCGGGTGCGCAGCGGCAGCCTGTCGATGTCGCCGCCGAAGCCGAAGATCACCCGCGCAACGGCGTCCTCATGGTCGACGTCCGCCACGCTGGCGTTGGCGATCAGGCCCTGGGCCCACCACGAGAAGCTGACCTCGCCGACCTGGGCCAGCGCGGGCTCCAGGCGCTTGCGCCAGATGCTGGCGGAGCGCTCCGCGCGCGCCTCCAGCGCCGGGCGGCCGTCCTTCTCGGTCCAGCTGTAGCGGGTCTGGGTCTTGCCGGGCAGCGCCAGCGGCTGCCAGCCGTCGGTGACGGCGGGCGGGGGCGGCAGCGGCGTCGTCGCGCAGCCGGCCAGCAGGGCCAGCGCGCTGAGGGACGACAGGGGCGACAGGATCGAAAGGCGGCGCATCACCAAGTCTTGCGTTGGAGTTCCTCGAGGATCTCACCGTAGATGCGGTAGCGGTGCGGGCTGATCAAGCCCGCATCGACCGCGGCACGCACGCCGCAGCCCGGTTCGTGAATATGTGAACAGTTGTGGAAGCGGCAGTCGGCGTGCTCGCGCAGGTCGGGCATGTAGCGCCACAGCTGCGCGGCGTCGATCTGGCGCAGGCCGAACTCCTGGAAGCCGGGCGAATCGATCAGCGCCGTGGTGCGCGTGGCGTCGGTCCAGTACCACTGCGTGGTGGTGGTGGTGTGGCGGCCGGAGTTCAGCGCCTGGGAGATCTCGCCCACCTGGGCCTGCGCGTCCTGCACCAGCAGGTTGATCAGCGTGCTCTTGCCCGTGCCGCTGGGGCCCAGCACAAAGCTGCGCTGGTGGGCCAGCCAGGGCGTCAGCGTGGCGCGCGAGCCCTCGCGGTCGGCCTTCAGGGCCACCTCGAACATCGTCAGCCCCATCGCGCGGTAGGGCACCAGGCGCTCGCGGGCCGCCGCGGTGCCGGGCAGGTCGGTCTTGTTCAGCGCGATGGCCGCGCGGATGCCGGCGCTTTCGGCGGCGATCAGCGCGCGGGCCAGCTGCGATTCGCTGAACACCGGCTCCACGGCCACCAGCACCAGCATCTGGTCCAGGTTGGCGGCGAAGCTCTTGGTCTTCCATTCGTCCTGGCGGAACAGCAGGTTGCGGCGGGGTTCGACCGCCTCGATGACGCCCTCGTCGCCGGACTCGGCAAAGCGCACCTCGTCGCCGACGACCGCATCGCTCTTCTTGCCGCGCGGATGGCAGACGAAGCGATGGCCGTCCTTGTCCTCCACGATGTAGTGTCGGCCATGGCCGCGCACCACCAGCCCCAGGTCCAGCGCCTGGAATTTGCTCATGCAGACGTCGCTTCGGGCAGGGCGCTCACCTGGGCCGCGCAGATCGCGTCGTTCAGCGTCAGGCCGCCGCGCGAATGCGTGGTGTAGCTGACCGTGCAGGCGTCATAGCCCACCAGCATCTCGGGATGGTGGTCCTGCGCATGGGCGATCTCCGCGACCGCGTCGACGAAGGCCATGACCTGGTAGAAGTTGTCGAAGCCGAAGCGGCGCGCGATCAGCTTGTGCTCGGGGTCGGGCGTCCAGCCGGGCAGAGCGGCCAGCACGCGGGTGCGGGTGTCGGCATCCAGCAGCGGGGCCTTGGGGTCGCATTGGGCGAGCAGCAGATCGTTCATGCGGCAAGTGCGGCCAGCCTCTCGGCGGCCGGTGGGTGGGAGTAGTAGAAGCGCGCGTACACCGGGTCGGGTGTCAGCGTGCCGGCATTGTCCTGGTGCAGCTTGAGCAGGGCCGACGACAGCGCGAGGCCACTGGCATGGGTGCGGGCATAGGCGTCGGCCTGGAACTCGTCGCGGCGCGACAGGTGGCTGGCCAGCGGCGTCACGAAGAAGCCGAACACCGGGCCGGCCAGCAGGAACAGCAGCAGCGCCAGCGCATCGTTGGGCGCATCGAGGTTGGGCTGCGCGCCCAGGCCCAGGTAGAAGCCCGGCTGCTGCTGCAGCCAGCCCAGCAGCGCAAAGCCCGCCAGGCTGAGCGCGAAGCTCAGCGCGATGCGCTTGGTGATGTGCCGGTGCTTGAAGTGACCCAGTTCATGGGCCAGCACGGCCTCCACCTCGCCGCCGTCCAGCTTGGCCAGCAGGGTGTCGAAGAACACCACCCGCTTGGCCGGGCCGAAGCCGCTGAAATAGGCATTGCCATGGGCCGAGCGGCGGCTGCCGTCCATGACGAACAGGCCCTTGGCCGCGAAGCCGCAGCGCGCCATCAGCCGCTCGACGCGGTCCTTCAGCGCCGCATCGGCCAGCGGCTCGAACTTGTTGAACAGCGGCGCGATGACCGTCGGGTACAGCACCATCACCAGCAGCTGGAAGCCCACCCAGGCGCCCCAGGCCCACAGCCACCAGCGCGCGCCGGCGGCGCCCATCAGCCACAGGATCAGCGCCAGGATGGGCAGGCCCAGCACCGCGCCCAGCAGCAGACCCTTGAGCGCGTCGGCGATGTAGAGCCTGAGCGTCGTGCGGTTGAAGCCGAAGGCCTGCTCGATGCGGAAGGTGGACCACAGGTCCCAGGGCAGCTCCAGCAGCGAACCGATCAGCACGAAGGCTGCGATCAGGCCCAGCTGGTAGCCCATGGCCTGCCAGCCCTCGGGCAGCCTGCCGCTGGCCTCCAGCACCCAGCCGTTCAACGCGCCCAGCCCGCCCAGCAGCGTCCAGCCCAGCAGCACCGCGGCGTTGAAGGCCAGGGCCAGCAGGCCGAAGCGGCTGCGTGCCACCGTGTAGTCGGCCGCCTTCTGGTGCGCCGCGAGCGTCACGCTGCCGGCAAACGGGGCCGGCACCTGCGCGCGGTGCGCAACGACATGGCGGACCTGCCGCGTGGACAGCCAGAACTTGACGAGCAGCGAGGCCGCGAGCGCGACGGCGAACGCGAGGGACAACAGCGTGGGAGACATGACCGAAGTTTAGGCTGCGAGAATTTGGCCTCTTCCCTGTGAGCCCACCATGTCCGACACCCTCCCCATCAGCGACAACAACCTGATCTGGATCGACCTTGAAATGACGGGGCTGTACCCCGACACCGACCGCATCATCGAAATCGCCGTCGTCGTCACCGACGCCAACCTCGGCCAGCGCGTCGAAGGGCCGGTCTTTGCCGTGCACCAGAGCGACGCGACGCTGGACGCGATGGACGCCTGGAACAAGGGCACCCATGGCCGCAGCGGCCTGATCGACCGCGTCAAGGCCTCCACCGTCTCCGAGGCCGAGGCCGCCGCCCAGACCATCGCCTTCCTGAAGCAGTACGTGCCCAAGGGCAAGAGCCCGATGTGCGGCAACAGCATCTGCCAGGACCGCCGCTTCCTCGCCAACTACATGCCCGAGCTGGAGAGCTTCTTCCACTACCGCAACCTGGACGTGTCCACGCTGAAGGAACTGGCCAAGCGCTGGAAGCCGGCCGCGCTGGAGGGCTTCAAGAAGGCCCAGGCGCACACCGCGCTGGCCGACATCCACGAGTCCATCGACGAGCTGGTGCATTACCGCACCCATCTGCTGGCGCTCTGAGTTGATCGAGGCGGCGTTCGATGTGCCGCGCCATCCGCTGGCGCGTGAAGACGGCGAGCGGTTGCGCGGCGTCTGGCACCAGCCGCCTGCACGCTGGCTGAGGGCCGGGCGTCGCGAGGACGTCGCGCCGGTCATCGCCCAGGCCGAGGCCGCGGCGCGGGGCGGCGCCTGGGTGCTGGGCGGCCTGCGCTACGAGGCGGCAGGTGCGTTCGACGCCGCGTTGCACACGCATGAGGCGACGGCGCCGCTGGCCGAATTCGCCGTCTACGACACGCCGCCCCGGCCCTGGCCGGAGGCCGCCGCCGTGCACACCGGGCCGCTGGGCTGGCGCGACGGCGAACCCGACGCCACGGCGGCCATCGAGCGCATCCGCGACTACATCCGCGCCGGCGACTGCTACCAGGTCAACCTGACCACGCGGCTGCGCGCGGCTGCCGGCGGGCTGGACGCGGCGCAGCTGTTCCTGGCGCTGCATGCCAGCCAGCCCGGCGGCTTCAGCCTGTTCCTGCGCGGCGCCGGTGCGGCCAGCGTGTCGCCCGAGCTGTTCTTCGACTGGCGCCCGGTGCCCGGTGCGCCCACCAGCTGGCTGCTGGCCGCGCAGCCCATGAAGGGCACCGCGCCGCGCGGCCGTGACCGTGTGGACGACGAAGCGGCGCAGCAGCACCTGCGCACCAGCGAGAAGGAGCGCGCCGAGAACCTGATGATCGTGGACCTGCTGCGCAACGACCTCAGCCGCGTCGCGCAGCTGGGCACGGTGCGCGTGCCGCGGCTGTTCGAGCTGCATGCGCTGCCCACGGTCTGGCAGATGACCTCCACCGTCACGGCCGTCAGCCGCAGCGGGCTGACGCTGGCGGACGCGTTCGCGGCGCTGTTCCCCTGCGGCTCCGTGACCGGCGCCCCCAAGGTGCGCGCGATGCAGGTCATCCGCGAGCTGGAGCCCACCGCGCGGGGCTGGTATTGCGGTGCGCTGGGCCTGATCCAGCCGGGCGGCATCGCCACCTTCAACGTGCCCATCCGCACCGTGGAATGGCAGGGCGAGGCGCTGACCTGCGGCATCGGCAGCGGCATCACGCTGGACAGCGAGCCGGCGGCCGAAATCGCCGAGTGGCGCGCCAAGACCCGCTTCCTCGTCCGCGCGGAGGCGCCCGTCGAGGCGCTGGAGACGCTGCGGCTGCAGGACGGCACCGTGCTGCGCGGCGAGGCCCACCTCGCGCGCATGCAGCGCACGGCGCGTCACTTCGGGCTGCGCTTCTCCATGGCGGAGGCGCGTGCGCATCTGGAGACCGTCGCGGCGGCGCAGCCCGCAGGCGCCTGGCGGCTGCGGCTGACCTGCGACGCGGCGGGGTGCCTGGCGCACACGCTGGCCCCGTTCATGCCCACGGCCGAGCCGGTGCGGCTGGCGCTGGCCGACCGGCCCCTGGCCACCCGCGGACCCGGTGCCGAATTCCTGGCCCACAAGACCACGCGCCGCGAGCTGTACGCCGGCTTCGACAAGCCGGCCGGGGCCTTCGACGTCATCCTGTGGAACGAGGCCGGCGAGCTGACCGAGTGCAGCTTCGGCAACCTCGCGCTGCAACTGGACGGCCAGTGGCTGACGCCGCCGCTGGCGGCGGGTCTGCTGCCCGGGGTGCTGCGCGCCGAGCTGCTGGCGCAGGGTCGCCTGCGTGAAGCGCGACTGACCCCTGACGACCTGCGCCGGGCGCAGGGGCTGGCGTTCCTCAACAGCCTGCGTGGCTGGCTGCATGCTGAGCTTTTGTGACGTTGCGTTTGGTGAAAACCCTGATCGCGTGCTACAGTCGCAGCTTCGCTCGGTTGACCCCGAGTTCGTACGTCTCCTCTGACCTCGTTCGGCCCGTGTCCTTCACGGCTTCTCGAACACCCCTCGTGGATCGGTCGGCGGCGATGAAGCCGTCGCTTTGACTGTTCCCCCCGTGCCGCACCCGACTGCAACCTGCAGCCCGAGCCGCCCGACACGAGCTTTCTCCCAGCGACTTTGATCCCTGAACAGGCATCCCCCGTTCAGCGCCCGCGTGTCCGCGCTTGCTGCGGCATGGCTGGCTTTTGACTGAAAGAACGACATGAGTTTCGAGAACCTGGGCCTGAGCGACGTGGTGCTGAAGGCCGTGAAAGATTCCGGCTACGAGAACGCCACCGACGTGCAGGCGCAAGCCATCCCCGCCGCCATCGCGAACAAGGACCTGATGGTCTCGTCGCGCACCGGCTCGGGCAAGACGGCCGCCTTCATCCTGCCCGCGCTGGAGAAGATCCTCGCCGCCCGCGGCGACAACACCAAGCGCCGCGAGAAGGGCGTCATCTACGGCCCCAAGATCCTGGTGCTGGCGCCCACCCGTGAGCTGGCCATGCAGGTCAGCAAGGCCGCGCAGACCTACGGCCGCTTCATCCCCGGCCTGAAGGTCGCGACCGTGCTGGGCGGCATGCCCTACCCGCTGCAGATCCGCCAGCTGACCGGCCCGCTGGACATTCTGATCGCCACGCCCGGCCGCCTGATCGACCATATCCAGTCCGGCAAGTGCGTGCTGGCCAATGTCGAGATGCTGGTGCTGGACGAAGCCGACCGCATGCTGGACATGGGCTTCATCGACGACATCAACATGATCGCCGGCAACACGCCCGCCGAGCGCCAGACCGTGATGTTCAGCGCCACCTTCGCGGGCCATGTCGGCCGCCTGGCGCAGCAGCTGCTGAAGGACCCGACGCGCATCGAGGTGGCCAGCCACACCGACACGCACGAGAACATCGAGCAGCGCCTGCACTGGGCCGACAACCCCCACCACAAGGACCAGCTGCTGGAGTCCATCCTGGCCCAGCCGGAACTGGACCAGGCCGTCGTCTTCACCAGCACCCAGCGCGATGCCGACTGGCTGGCCGAGCGCCTGGCCGAGATCGGCCATGCGGTGGCCCCGCTGCACGGCGCCATGCCGCAAGGCAAGCGCAACCGCGTGCTGATGGGCCTGCGCCGTGGTGAGCTGAAGGTGCTGGTGGCCACCGACGTGGCCGCCCGCGGCATCGACGTGCCGACCATCAGCCACGTCATCAACTACGGCCTGCCGATGAAGGCCGAGGACTACGTGCACCGCATCGGCCGCACCGGCCGCGCCGGCCGCCAGGGCCTGGCGATCACGCTGGGCCTGCGCGACGACGTGTCCATGATCCGCCGCATCCAGCAGTTCACGACGCAGACCATTCCGGTGCAGCAGATCGCCGGCCTGGAGCCCAAGACGCAGGAGCCGCGCATCTTCCCGCCGCGCCCGGCGGGTTCGTTCGACGACCGCGGCCCGCGTGGCCACTTCGGCGGTGGTTTCGGTGGCGGCCGTCCCGGCTTCGGCAACAAGCCGTTCCGCCGCGAGGACCGTCCCCAGCATGGCGGGGGCAAGCCCTTCGGCCAGCAGGACCGTGGCTTTGCGCCCCGCGACGACCGGGGCTTCCAGCCGCGTCAGGACGGCTTCCAGCCGCGTGGCGACGAGCGTGGTTTCGCCCCGCGTGAGGACCGCGGCTTCCAGCCCCGCGACGAGCGTGGCTTCGCGCCGCGTGCCGACCGTGGCTTCCAGCCGCGCGACGAGCGCAGCTTTGCCCCGCGTGAAGACCGCGGCTTCGCGCCGCGCGGCGATCGCCCGTTCAATGCCGGTGCCAAGCCGGCGTTTGGCGCCAAGCCCAGCTTCGGTGGCGATCGCCCGGCCTTCGGTGGTGAGCGCCGCGGCCCCGGCGGCCCGCGCAAGGGTGGCTTTGGCCGTTGACGCAGAGACGGTGCCGCGGGTGGACTTCCACCCGATGGCGCCGGCCGATCTGGACGCCGTACTGGTGCTGCAACAGCGCTGCTACGGCGTTTCCTTTTGGGAGCGGCGCGAGGCCTTTGCGGCCAAGCTGGCCGTGACCGCAGGCCTGGACTGCTGCTGGATGGCGTCGCGAGACGGCCAGCCGCTGGCCTACGCCGTCAGCCTGCCGGTGTGCGAGGCCACGTTGCCGGCGCTGGATGCGCCCGGCTGCGAGCGCGCGGCCGCGCCGACGCTGCTCTACCTGCACGACCTGGCCGTGACGCCCGAGGCCCGCTCGCTGGGCCTGGCCGGGCAACTGCTGGCCCGCGTGCAACAGCGCCAGCAGGCCTTGCGCCTGCCGCGGCTGGGGCTGGTGGCCGTGCAGGGCTCGGTGCCCTATTGGCAGCGCCATGGCTTTGCCGAGCCCGCCGCGTTGCCGGCCGGCTGGAGCGCCAAGCTGGCCAGCTTCGGCGCCGACGCGCGGTTCTTGCAGCGCGAGGCCGCCGGCCTGCCACGCTGAAGCCCGCGCGCGGCGCGCGATGCTCAGTACCCGACCGTGAAGCGCTGGCGGCGATGCCGCGGCTGCGCCAGTTCGTCGGCGATGGCGGCGGCCAGGTCGGCCACGCTGATGCGGCTCTCGCCGTCCGCGTCGAACACCGGTGCCTCGGTGCCCAGGCGGTACTGCCCGGTGCGTTCGCCCGGCTGCAGGTGCATGGCGGGCGACACGAAGGTCCAGTCCAGCGGCGTGCCGTCGGCACGCAGGCGGTTCAGCAGTTCGCGGGCGGCCAGCGCGCCTTGCTTCCATTCGGCCGGGAAGGCCGGCGAGTCGACCAGCTGCTGGCCGGGGGCGATGAACAGGCTGCCGGCCCCGCCGACCACCAGCAGGCGCACGCCGGCGTCGCGCGCCGCCGCGGCGATGGCCTCGCTGCCGCGCAGGAAGTCGTCGTGCAGCCGCGGGTTGGTCCAGCCGGCGTTGTAGGCGCTGACGACGGCGTCCATGCCGGCCAGCTCGGCGGCCAGGCCGTCGCCGGCTAGCACGTTCACGGTGCGCACCGTCAGGCCGGGCCGAGCGCCCAGCCGGGCGGTGTCGCGCTGCAACGCGCGCACCTGGTGGCCGCGGCTCAGCAGTTCTTCCAGCAGCGCGCTGCCGACAAAGCCGGTGGCGCCGATCAGGGCGATCTTCATGAGGTTCTCCAAGAGGTGGGGATGTCTTATTGTTTGGGCTTCACAATGTGGCGATAAGCCGGGCCAGATTGCCGGGACTGTTTAGAAGAACTTCATGCTCGACCAACTCAAGCGCATGGCCGTGCTGGCCGCGGTGGTGCGCCATGGCAGCTTTGCCGCCGCCGCCCGGCAGCTGCGCACCAGCACCTCGGCCGTCAGCCAGCAGGTGCGCGCGCTGGAGCAGGCCATGGGCGTCACGCTGCTCCATCGCAGCACCCGCAAGCTCAGCCTGACGCCGGCCGGCGAGCGCTTCCATGCCGGCTGTGCGGCCATGTGGGCCGCTGCCGAGTCGGCCCAGGCCCAACTGCAGCAACTGCGCGATGCGCCCGAGGGGGAATTGCGCATCGCGATGACAGTGGGCTTCGGGCGCCGCATCGGGCCGGCGCTGGCGCCGCTGCTGGCGGCCCACCCGGGGCTGCGGCTGCACCTGCAGGTGGAAGACGGCTTCACCGACCTGGTGGCCCACCGCATCGACCTGGCGATCCGCTTCGGCCGCCTGCCGGACAGCGCCTGGGTGGCCCAGCCGCTGGGCCTGCTGCACACCGGCCTGTATGCGGCGCCCGGCTACCTGGCCCAGCGCGGCGTGCCGGCCACGCGCGACGCGCTGCAGGCGGCCGACTGGCTGATGCTGCAGGACGGCACCGACCAGCCGCGCCGGCTGCCCGGCAGCGACCTCTGCGTGACGCCGCGCTACACCAGCAACAACCAGCTGACGCTGCAGCAGCTGTGCGAGGCCGGCCTGGGGCTGGCGGCGCTGGGCGACGAGGACGTGGCCGAGGCCGTCGCCGCCGGCCGGCTGCTGCGCGTGGATGCCGACCTCACGCTTCCCGAGCTGCCCGTCTGGGCGCTGACGCCGCAGCGCCAGGACGGCAACCCGGGCCAGCCCGCCAAGGTGCGGCACGCCATCGCCGCGCTGAAGCGGCACCTGGCGGAGGCGCCATGAAGGGCCGGCTCACGCAATGGGACGACGCCAAGGGCTATGGCTTCATCAGCCCGGACGACGGCGGCCCCAGGTTGTTCGTCCATGCCAAGGCCTTCGGCCTGCGACCGCAACGCCCCTTCGTCGGCGAGCGCCTGAGCTACCGCGAGGGGCGCGATGCCCAGGGCAAGCGCCGGGCGGTCGACGTGCAGAGCCTGGAGCCGCGCGCCGTGCCGCCCGCACCGGCCCCGCGCGACGGCGGCCGGGTGCTGCTGCTGGTGCCCGCGTTCGCCGGCTTCGTGCTGGCCTGCCACCTGCTGTGGGGCCTGCCCAACTGGCTGTGGGGCCTGTACTCGGCCATGAGCCTGGCCACCTTCATCGTCTACGCGCTGGACAAGCGCGCGGCGCGGCGGGGCGACTGGCGGGTGGGCGAGGGCACGCTGCACGCGCTGGCGCTCGCCTGCGGCTGGCCGGGCGCGCTGCTGGCCCGGCAGCTGCTGCGCCACAAGAGCGTCAAGCCGGCGTTCCGCCGCGCCTACTGGCTGACCGTGGCGCTGAACGTCGCGGCCTTCGTCGCGCTGTTTACGCCGCTGTTCAGAAGCTGAATTCGCCCAGGCCCTCGATGCCCAGCCGGCCGTGCGCGCTGCCGGTGCAGGGATGCAGGCCGCCCCAGGCACCGGTCGTGACCACGGTGCCCGGCGTGAGCGCCGCGCCATGGCGGCGGGCATGCGCCCGCCACGCCGGCAACACGCCCGCCGGGTCGGCCAGCGAATGCCCGCCGCGGCGCACGATCTCCGGCTGGTCGGCCAGGGCTAGGCGCCATTCCAGCCGCGCCCAGTCCAGCGGGCGATAAGGCTGCCAGTCGCCCAGCAGCAGGCCGGCGTTGGACTGGTGGTCGGCCAGGCGCAGCAGCGCCGGCGCGTCCAGGCCCTCGACCCAGCGCGAGGCCACCAGCTCCACGGCGATGCACATGGCCTCGGGCGCGCCGTCGGCGCCGACGCGCAGCGCCACCTCGGCCTCCACGCCCAGCAGCGCCGTGCCGGCCACCGGGTCCACCGGCGAATGGCTGAACGGCCCCTGCGCGCTCGCGCCACCGGACTTCCAGCGGTCCAGCGCCCAGCCCAGCGCGGCGGCGACGCCGTCCTGCACGGCATAGGCATCGGCCTCGTCGCGCACGGCGCCGGCCCAGTCGGCCGCATGCAGGCGGCTGCCATGGCGGTGGCAGTTCACCAGCGCTTTGATCAGGGCTTCGGTCATGAGTGTGAGTGAGTTGCCGGGGGACCGGACCGTAAGATGAATTGCGCCCGGCCAGCGGCCAGGGCGTTCCGTCAACGGCGCAGCGCAACGCGCGACGCAGCTTCATTCTCCGGGAACAGCATGGCATTGAAATTGGGCTTGGTCGGTATCGGCAAGATCGCCCGCGACCAACACATTCCGGCGCTCGCCGCCGACCCGCGCTACGAGCTGGTGGCCACGGCCAGCCGCAACGCCAGCGTCGACGGCGTGGCCGGCTTCACCAGCGTCGAGGCCATGCTGGCCGCCGTGCCCGAGCTGGACGCCATCTCCATCTGCACGCCGCCCAACGCGCACTTCGACGCGGCGCTGGCCGCGCTGCGCGCCGGCAAGCATGTCATGCTGGAAAAACCGCCCGCCGCCACGACGCGGCAGATCGGCCTGCTGCAGGCCGAGGCGGCGCGGCAGGGCTGCACGCTGTTCCAGACCTGGCACTCGCGCTTCGCCGCCGGTGTGGACGCCGCGCGCGACTGGGTGCGTGGCCGCACGCTGACCGGCGGCAGCATCGTCTGGAAGGAAGACGTGCACCACTGGCACCCGGGCCAGCAGTGGATCTTCGACGCCGGCGGGCTGGGCGTGTTCGACCCGGGCATCAACGCGTTGTCGGTGCTGACCGAGGTGCTGGCCGAGGAAGTCGTCGTGCACAAGGCGGTACTGGAGTTCCCGTCCAACCAGCAGGCGCCCATCGCCGCCCAGCTCGACCTGCGCACCGAGGCCGGTGCCAGCGTGAATGCGGTGTTCGACTTCCGCCAGACCGGCGAGCAGACCTGGGACATCGAACTGCGGTCCACCACCGGCCACCTGCGCCTGTCGCACGGTGGCGGCGCGCTGGAAATCGACGGCCTGCCGGTGGCGGGCGACGCGGCGCTGGCGCGCGAGTACTCGCGGCTGTACGCGCGCTTCGCCGAGCTGTGCGCGGCGGGCCGCTCCGAGGTCGACTGGCGGCCGTTCCAGCTGGTGGCCGATGCCTTCCTGATCGGCGAGCGCCGCGTCGTGGCGGCGCACCAGGTCTGAGGCTCACCCGAACCGGAAGCTCGACGCGGTCACGCCGCCCATGAAGCCGGTCTCGTGGTAGCTGCAGCGGGCGCTGTCGCCCTCGGCAGCCCCGGCGGCCACCATCAGCGGCAGCAGGTGTTCCTCACGCGGGTGGGCGATGCGGGCGGCCGGCGCCTGCGCCCAGGCCTGCAGCCGCTCGTCGCGACCCGCAGGCGAGGGCAGGGCGGACTGCAGCCAAGCGTCGAACGCGGCTGACGGCTCGCGCCCCGACAGGCCGTACAGGCGCAGGTTGTGGAAGCTGAAGCCGCTGCCGAGGATCAGCACGCCTTCGTCCCGCAGCGGTGCCAGCGCCCGGCCCAGCGCCAGGTGCTCGGCCGGGTCCAGCCCCTGCTTCAGCGACAGCTGCACCACCGGCATGTCCGCCTGCGGGTACATCGGCGCCAGCGTGCAGAACGCGCCGTGGTCGTAGCCGCGCACCGCGTCGCGCGCCGCGGGCAGGCCGGCGGCCCGGATCAGCGCCACCACGCGTTCGGCCAGCACCGGGTCGCCCGGCGCGGGGTAGACCACCTGGTAGGTGTGCGCCGGAAAGCCGCCGTAGTCGTACAGCATGCCGGGGGCGGGCGAGGTCATCACCGTGAAGGCGGCCTCCTCCCAATGGGCGGAGATCATCAGGATGGCCTTCGGGCGCTCCGGCAGCGTGGCCGGCAGGGCCTGCAGCGCGGCCTCCAGCTGCGCATGGGCGCGGCGGTAGTCGCCGTCCATCCAGGGCCAGGGGCCGCCGCCATGGGAGAGGAAGAAGGTGGGTTGTCTCATGCTGGACAGTCTGCGCCTGCCATCCGCCGGGTGGGTTCAACAGCCCCGCCGCCAGCGCTCAAAGCCGCTGAACGGTGGCGACGATAATCCGCGCCCCATGTCCGATCTCCGTCCCACGTCCAGCCCCGACGACCCGCGCTCGCCCGACGAGTTCTTCCGCGATGGTGGCGCGCCGGTGGACTCGCTGCTGTGGTGGCAGCTGGACCGCCACGAGGCCTTGCTGGCCGCCCAGCGCGCGCTGTTCGGCGGCGAGGCGGCCTGGGTGCGGCTGCGGGTGTGGGTGTTCATGGAGCTGATGGCGCTGCCCGCCGCGCGTCTCGCTCGCGACGCGTTGAACCGCCACTTTCACCATGTGCGCGAGGATGCGCTGGAGACCGTGCTCAAGCGCCTGCGTGACGCCGCGCTGCTGCACTGGGACGCGTCCACGCAGACCTATGCGATCGCCCCGCTGGCCCAGGCGGTGGTGGCCATGCTGCAGCCGCTGACGGCCGACACTGCCGGTGGCGAGGGCGACGACCTCGCCGCACTGCTGGCCGGCGTCGCCGGCGCCCACCAGCTCGGCCTGCTGGAGCCGCAGCAGCTCAGCATGTTGCAGGCCCAGCTGGCCCGGCTGCGCGAGGAATTTGCCGACGCGATGGCCAGCGGCAGCGAGTTCGAGCTGCGCCGCGCCAATGCTCGCTTCGAGCGCTCGATGCGGCTGGTGGACCGCGCCAGCGACGCCGTCAAGGCCATCATCGAGCAGGCCCAGGCCAGTGGCCATGCGCGGCTGGAGCGGCTGGCGCGCGAACTGGCCAGTGCCCAGGCCAGCCTGCTGGTGATGGCCAGCCAGTTCAACCGGGCGCTGCAGCAGGCCGACCGCCAGCGCGTGACGCTGGGCTCCACCGGCGTGACGACGACCGACCTGCGCCAGTGGTTGCAGCGGGTGCCTGACCTGCATGCGCTGCTGGGCGAGGCGCTGTCCACCGGCGTGCAACCCGTCGTGGTGGCCGCGCAGGAGCTGGTGGACGGCGCCGAGGCGGAGTTCGAACGCGACCGTCCCAAGCCCGCCGACGCGGCCGGCCTGCCCGCTGCGCAGGCCGCCCCCGACGGGCAGTTGCAGGTGCTGAGCCTGCCCGCCGAACTGGGCGCGCTGCAGGCGCTGCTGGATGGCTGGACGGCCGAGGGCCGTGGCACACAGCCGGTGGCGCCGGCCGTGCTGGGCGGCAGCTATGCCTCGGCCGCCTACCGTGCCCAGCTGCTGCCGCTGCTGGGCGACCCGCAGTCGCGCCACCTCAAGGGTGCCACCGGCGACATGGCCCGCCAGCCGTGGAAGGTGCGCTGGAGCGTCGAACAGCGCGAGATCGACGATGCCCATGTCGCCTGGATGAGCCAGGGTGAGCTGATGAGTGACTCCGAATGAATCCCAATTTCGATGAAGCCGCGAGCCTGTCCGCCCAGCTGCTGGCCCGCCGCTGGCTGCCCCGCACCCATCCCCTCGTCAAGCGCGCGCTGATCGACGCCGACCTCTGGGCCGCCGTCACCGCCCGTCTTGCGGGTGTGGGCCTGAAGCTGGTGGACAACGTCTATGCCGAGCATGTGAGCGTTGCCCTGCTGCGGCCGGCGGAAAGCGCCGTGTTCGGCGAAGCGGGCCTGGCCGCCAACAACAACCTGGAGCTGCCGCGTGACGGCGTGTCGCTGCTGGTGGTGCTGTGGAGCCTGATCATCCTGCCCAAGCGCCAGCGCCAGCTCAACCGCGCCGACGCGGAAGGCGACAACCAGGGCGAGATGTTCGCCGCCGACAAGCCGCTGCCCGCCACGGCCAGCGTGTCGCCCACGTTGAGCTACCGCAGCCTGCTGGCCGACTTCGGTGACCAGCTCGGCAAGAAGGTGCGCCTGGACGGCAACCTCAAGCTGCTGGAACGCCACGGCTTCATCACCCGCCGCGGCGAGGACATCGCCGAGGGCCCGCTGCTGGACCTGCTGCTGGACTACGACCAGCTCGCGCCGCGCATTCTCGACGGCGCGCTGGCCGACGTGCTGGCCCGCGCCACCGACGCCGTTGCCGCGCCGGCCATTGCCGAGATCCAAGCCGCCCGCCAAGAACAAGAAGACGCCTGATGTTCCATCTCCAGACCCTCGAACTGCTGCACTGGGACTACTGCCAGCGCGTCACGCTGCCTCTTGACGGCAACATCATCACCATCGCCGGCCCCAACGGCTCGGGCAAGACCACGCTGCTGGACGCGCTGCGCACCCTGCAGGGCCAGGAGTGCTCGGGCGGGCGGCCCGTCCCCCCCAATGCCCCCCCCCGCCCACCACGCCCTCAGACATCTCCTCCTCCCCCGGAGCATCAGCACGTTGTTGACAATTAAGAGCATCATCATCATCATCATCATCATCATCATCATCATCATCATCATCATCATCA
>CAXDTK010000075.1:0-19172 GCA_963992225.1 uncultured Comamonadaceae bacterium
ATAGGAGTCCGTCTCGTGGGCTCGGAGATGTGTATAAGAGACAGGCCACGCGCCGTCCAGCTCCACGCCCTGCGCCAGCGCGTCGAAGAAGCGGGTGGACGGGCCGAAGCCGTCGTGGCCGTCCGCCGGTGCATGGCGCACCCGCGTGACGCGGTAGCGCGCGCCGTCGTCCAGCATGGGCAGGCGGGCGGCCGGGTTGTACTTGAAGCTGCTGGGCTCGGTGCGGTAGACCAGCAGCAGCAGCTCGCGCGCAGCCGCGTCGCCATGCGCCTGCCAGACCAGCCCGTCGCCGGCCTCGCCCAGCCAGACGCGGCCGTGGTGCAGCCGGTCGCGCCAGCGCTTGTGGAGCGCGATCCACTGCGACACCTCGGCCCGCGTGGTCGCGTCGAACAGCCGCGCGTCCAGCTCCACACCCAGATGGCCCGGCAGCGCGACGGCGGCGCGGAAGGCCATGCTCTGCGTGCGGCCGGTGGTGTGGGCCGGCGAGGTGCCGATGTGGGCGCCCATGATCTCGGGCGGAAAGAACTGCAGGAAGCCGCGCTGCATGCTCACGCGGGACAGCGCGTCGATGCAGTCGCTGGTCCAGACGCGGTGGGTGTGGCGCAGCACGCCGAAATCGATGCGCCCGCCGCCGCCCGAGCAGCTCTCGATCTCGACCCCCGGGTGGGCGGCGCGCAGCCGGTCCATCAGCGCGTAGGCGGCACCCACCTGGGCGCGGTAGCCGGCCGTGCCGTCGGCCAGGCCGGCGGTGGTCAGGTCGCGGTTGTGGTCCCACTTCAGGTAGCCGATCGGGTGGGCGGCCAGCAGCGCGGCGATCTTCTCGAACAGGTAGTCCGACACCTCGGGCCGCGAGATGTCCAGCACCAGCTGGTTGCGCGCGGTGATCAGCGGCCGGCCGGCGATCTGCAGCGCCCAGTCCGGGTGGGTGCGGAACAGCTCGCTGTCGGGGTTGACCATCTCGGGCTCGACCCACAGGCCGAACTCCATGCCCAGGGCGTTCACGTGTGCGGTCAGCTCGCCCAGGCCGTCGGGGAACTTGCTCGCATCGGGCCACCAGTCACCCAGACCGGCGCGGTCGTGGTGGCGGGCGTTGAACCAGCCGTCGTCGAGCACGAAGCGCTCCACGCCCAGGCCGGCGGCGGCGGTGGCGAGCTCCTTGACCTTGTCCGGCTGAAGGTCGAAGTAGAAGCCCTCCCAGGTGTTGAGGTGCACGGGCCGCGGCTTCATCGCGCCGCCCTGCCAGGGCAGCCGGGCGCGCAGCTCGGCATGGAAATTGGCGGCCAAGCCGTTCAGGCCTTCGGCGGAGCAGCTGGCCACCAGCTCGGGCGTCGTCACCGTGGCGCCCGGCGCCAGGCGCAGCTCGCCGGGCGCCAGCCATTCGCCGAACTGCCACTGGTACCGGCCGTCGTTCAGCCATTCGATGGTCTGCGCATGGTTGCCCGACCAGGCCAGGTGGGCGCCGTAGACCAGGCCGGCGTGCTGGGTCGCGCCGGGCGTCGTGACGACCGCGCCGGGGAAGCAGTCCTGCGTCGTGCGGCCGCGCCGGCTCTCGCGCCGCCACAGCGAGCGCGTCAGCGCCTCGGTCTGCAGCAGGAACTCGTGCATGTGCTGGCCGGCGTAGAAGCGCACCTGATCGGCGTCGCCCGGCAGCGGCAGCGTGGCGGCGGCCAGCCACTGCACGTCGAGTTCGCCGGCGCCGAGGTTGGTCAGCTCGGAGTGCATGACCAGCACGTCGCTGGCCTCGTCCAGGCGCAGGTGCAGGTCCAGGCGCAGCTGGGCGACCGTGTCGGTCAGCCGCAGCACCACGGCCCGGCCCGGCGCGGTCCACGCGACCTCGCATTGCGTGAAGGTCTGGGCGAAGTCGCGGCCGCCGCGGTGGGACAGCAGCGCGCTCTGGCCGAACCAGCCGACGCCGAAGGTGGGCGCCACGGTCAGCGGCTGGTCGGCGTCCAGCATGAAAGACGGCAGTGGCCGCGTTTCGCGCAGCGCCGCACCGGGGTCGGCGCCGTCGGGCAGGCGCGGGCCCCAGTAGCGCCACAGCGGCGCCTCGCCGGGCGGCAGTTCGAGCACCAGGCTGCTGCGGCGGCCGTGGAGGAAGAGGTAGTCGGGGTTCATGGCAGGGCCTCAGGCGGCTTCGGGCAGGCGCAGGTCCAGGGCCGGGACGCAGCGTGGCAGCGCCAGGCCCTGGTCGTCAAACAAGTGCAGGGCCGCGGGCGGCAGCGTGACGGCGACGCGCTGGCCGGCGTCCGCGCGGGCCTGGCCGGGCGCCTTCACGGTCAGCGCACCGTCCAGGTAGAGGTAGGTGGCCTCGCCCAGGCGCTCCTGCCAGCGCACCTCGCGCACGATGTGCTGGCCGGCCGCGCCGGGCTCGGCATGCTCGGGCCGCACGCCGACGGTGACGGGCGCGCCGGCCGGCTGCGCCGCGGCGTCCACGGCCACGTCCAGCAGCTCGCCGGTGGACAGTCGCACGCGGGCGCCGTCGTGGCGGCCCTCCACCAGCGTGGCCGGCAGGAAGTTCATCTTCGGCGAGCCGATGAAGCCGGCCACGAAGAGGTTGCGCGGCCGGTGGTAGAGCTCCAGCGGCGCGCCGCATTGCGCCACGCTGCCCTCGCGGGCGACGGCCTCGCCGGCGTTGAGCAGCAGGATGCGGTCGGCCAGCGTCATCGCCTCGACCTGATCGTGCGTCACGTAGATGGTCGAGGCCTTGCCGAACTCGCGGTGGATCCTGGCGATCTCGAAGCGGGTCTGCACGCGCAGCGCGGCGTCGAGGTTGGACAGCGGTTCGTCGAACAGGAACACGCCCGGCTCGCGCATGATGGCGCGGCCGATGGCCACGCGCTGGCGCTGGCCGCCGGACAGGGCCTTGGGCTTGCGGTCCAGCAGCGCCTGCAGCTGCAGCTTGGCGGCCACGCCGTCGACCTTGGCGCGGATGGTGGCCTTGTCGGTGCCGGCCAGCGTCAGGCCGAAGGCCAGGTTCTCCTGCACGGTGAGGTGCGGGAACAGCGCATAGCTCTGGAACACCATGGCCACGCCGCGTTTGGCGGGCGGCGTGTCGTTCATGCGCCGGCCGC
The DNA here is from genome assembly GCA_963992225.1 of uncultured Comamonadaceae bacterium. GTDB lineage: Bacteria > Pseudomonadota > Gammaproteobacteria > Burkholderiales > Burkholderiaceae_C > Pelomonas. The sequence goes on from CAXDTK010000075.1 coordinate 3,072, forward strand.
CGATGCGCAGCTCGCCCGCGCTGATCTCCTCCAGCCCGGCCACCATGCGCAGCAACGTGGACTTGCCGCAGCCGCTGGGGCCCACGAAGACGCAGAACTCGCCGTCGCGGACGTGCAGGTCGACGTCGCGGATGACCGAGGCGCCACCGGCGTAGGTCTTGCAGACGGAGGACAGTTCGATGCCGGCCATGGGAGCTTCCGTTCGGAGGGTCAGGGTTGCAGCAGGCGCCGCACGCGGGCGTCCACCGTCTGCAGCGCGGTGGGCGCATCCACCTTGCCGATCAGCACCGACTCGATGGCCGTGCCCACCCAGTCGTTGATCTCGGCGCCGTGGTCGGCGATGGGCATGGGGAAGTTGTGCTCGCGGCTCATGGCCAGGAAGGCCGCGGCGTCGACGCCGCGCCGGGCCTGGGCCTGCACGGCCACCTCGGCCATGCCGCGCAGCGCCGGGTAGGTGACGCCGGCCTCGGCCACCAGCCGCTGGCAATGCGGCGAGGCCATGAAGCGCACCCAGACCCAAGCCTGCTGCTTGACCTTGGAGCCGGCCCAGATGGAGTCGCCCAGCCCGTTCCGCATGCTGGCCCGCCGCCCCATGGGCCCCACCGGCAGCGGCACCCAGGCATGGCGGAAGCGGGCATTGCGCGCGAAGTTGGCCACCATCCACGAGCCCTCCGGCACCATGGCCGCCTTGCCGGCGATGAACATCGCCGCCGAACCGAGCGAGCGCGTCAGCTCGAAGCGGGCCGACACGCCCTTGTCCGGCAGGCCGGCGATGTAGGCCAGCGTCTGCGCCAGCCGCGGGTCGTCGTAGCGCAGCCGCGGCGACCAGGGCTGCTCCTGCAGCGTGAAGCCGGTGGACGCGGCGAAATGGCTCCACTCCGTCTGCCCCAGCGCGCCGCCGGGGCCGGGCGTCTGGAAGCCGTAGACGCGCACGCGGCGACGGTCGAAGCCGGGCTCGGCGGCCGAGCGCCCGGCGCGGTCGCGCGTGAGGCGGCGTGCGATGCGCTCGAAGCTGCCGCCGTCCTGCGGGTTCCAGGTCATGGACCACAGCTCCTCGCGTGTGACGCCGGCGCGCTCCGCCATCTCCAGGTTGACGGCCAGGGCCACCATGTCCCAGTCCTTGGGCAGGCCGTACTGGCCGCCATCGCGCCCCCAGATGCCGAACAGGCCGGGCAGGAAGCCCTGCGGGTCCACCGGCTCGCGCTTCAGCAGCGGCGCCAGGTCCAGCAGCTGGCCGTTCTTCATCAGCTCAGGGAACTTGGCGAGGTGGTTGACGAACACGTCGGGCGCCGTGCCGGCGATGAAGCCGGCGGACAGCGCCGTCCAGTAGTCGGCCCAGCCGGCCTGCTGGAACCTGATGGTGATGCCGGGGTGCAGCTGCTCGAAGCGCTGGGCGCATTGCCGGTAGGCGGGCTGCTGGTCGGAGTCCCACAGCATGTAGCGCACCTCGACCGCCTGCGCGGGCGGCGGCACCAGCCAGGCGGCCAGTGCCAGCGCTGCACCCAGGATTTGCTTCATCATCACTTGCCGCCGCTGTGCTGCACGGATTCGATGACCCGGCGGCCGAACACCACCAGCAGCAGCAGCACCGGCAGCACCGCCACGGCCGTGGCCGCCATCAGCCCGGTCCAGTCGGGCTGGCCCTGCGGCGTCTGCGACTTGAAGGTCTGCAGCGCGACGGTCAGCACCTGGTGCGACTCGTCCTTGGCCACCAGGTAGGGCCAGAAGAACTCGTTCCAGAGGTTGATGCCGGTCAGCATCGCGATGGTGGCCAGCGCCGACGACGACAGCGGCAGCACCACGCGGGCGAAGATGTAGCCCTGCGAGGCGCCTTCCAGCAGCGCGGCCTCCTCGATGTCGCGCGGGATGGCCAGGAAGAACTGGCGCAGGAAGAACACCGAGAAGCCCTGCATCAGGCAGAACGGCGCCACCATGCCGGCGTAGCTGTCCAGCCAGCCCAGTTCCTTGACGAGGATGAAGTTGGGGATGAAGGTGACCACGCCCGGCACCATCATCGTGCCGACGAACAGCGCGAACAGCAGGTCGCGCCCCGGGAAGCGCAGCCGCGCGAAGGCATAGGCCGCCATCGCCGCGCAGCCGACCTGCAGCGTCACGATGACGGCGGTGAACAGCACCGAGTTGCCGAGCGCGCGCAGGAAGTTGATCTCGGCCCCCGAGCCACCCACCGCCAGGCTCTGCTCCGGCGACAGCAGGCCCAGCACGCGGCGGAAGTTCAGCAGCGTGGCGTCGCGCGGCAGCAGCGTGGCGGACTGGTCGTAGAGCTGCTGCGGCGGCACCAGCGCCGTCTTCAGCGCGAACCACAGCGGCAGCAGCGTGACGAGCAGCATGCCCAGCAGCGCGGCCCAGGCGAGCAGGCGGCCGAGTGACCAGCGTTGGCCGGCGGCGCTCATGCCAGGTCGCTTTCGTTGGCACGCATGATGCGCATCTGCACGACGGTGTAGGCCAACATCACGAGGCACAGCACCATCGACATCGCCGACGCGTAGCCCATCTTGTAGAAGCTGAACGCGTTCTGCACGATGTAGTAGACGATCACGCGGGTGGAATCCAGCGGGCCGCCCTGGGTCGTCACGGCGATGGTGTCGAAGATCTGGAACGAGCCGGTCACGCTGGTCACCAGCACGAACACCATGACGGGCCGCAGCAGCGGCAGCGTGATGCGGCGGAACATCTGCCACTCGGACCCGCCCTCCAGCGCCGCCGCCTCGTAGAGCGAGCGCGGGATGTTCTGCAGCCCGGCCAGGAACAGCAGCGCCACCAGGCCCATGTGGCGCCAGATGTTGACCGCCGCCACGGTCAGCAGCGCCTGGTCGACACCGCCGAAGAAGGGCTGGCGGTCCAGGTCCAGCGTGGCCAGCACCTCGTTGGTCCAGCCCAGCAGCGGGTCCAGCATCCACAGCCAGATCAGGGCCACCAGCACGTTGGACAGCAGGTAGGGCAGCAGCACGACCGACTTGACCCACAGCGAGCGGGTCAGCCGGTCCATCGCCACGGCCAGGAACAGCCCGAACGCCAGCTGCAGCGGGACGTTCAGCAGCACGTACCAGGCGCTGAGCTTCATGCCCTGCCAGAACGCACCGTCCTGCAGCAGCTGCGCGTAGTTGGCGAGGCCCACGAAGCGCGGCTCGCGCAGCAGGTTCCAGTCGGTGAAGCTGATGGCGAAGGCGCGCCCGGTCGGCCAGGCGTGGAACAGCAGGAAGCCGATGAAGGCCGGCCCCACCAGCAGCCAGGCGGTCAGCGTCTCCGCGCGCCGGGCGGGGCCGAAGGCGTTGACGAGGGGGGCGAGGAGGCGGTTCACGGCGGATGTGAGGAGGCTGGCGGGTTGCATTCTGATTGCACATGCAATCGGTTGCATTCGGGAATGTCCCAGGCACAAACCGGCAGGTCATGCACCCGCGTGATGCAGCACCGCGCGCCATGTCGGGTCGCCGTCCACCGCCCTACCCCGACGGCCTCGCAGCCGCCCTACGCCGTGGCGGCCCAACCACCAACTGCCCGGCATGCCCCTTCGTGACTGGTGAAAACCGCCATCTCGTGGCACGCACCCCGGGCTTGCCGGCACCCGGTGCGCTGGCCTGCCATGCACCAGCGCGGTGTGGCGCAGGCACCGATACCGCTCGCTTTCCCTAGCCTTGCAAACGATTGCTTTTCGGAAATCGCCTGCCTATGCTTTGGCCCGTCAGCGACCGAAAGGCCGTGGCTGCACCCGGCGCTGCGCGACAACCACTCCAACGAAAGAGACAACGTGAAGACCTCTCAACGTCCCTCCCTGACTCCACTGGCCCGACTGCTGGCGACCTCTTTCGCTGCGCTGGCACTGCCGGCGCTGGCGCAGACCCCCGAGGCAGCGGCCAAGTCCGACGTCGTCGGCCTGGACCGTGTCGTCACGACGGCCACCTCGTCCGCCAAGTCCAAGCTGCGCAGCTCGGTGTCGGTGACCGACATCGACCAGGAACAGGTGCAGGCGCTGGGCGCGCGCAGCGAGGCCGAGGTGCTGCTGCTGATCCCCGGCATCCGGACCGAGGCGACGGCCGGCCCGGGCGGCAACGCCAACATCTCGGTGCGCGGCCTGCCCATCTCGTCAGGCGGCTCCAAGTACGTGCAGCTGCAGGAAGACGGCCTGCCGACCGTGCAGTTCGGCGACATGAACTTCGGCAACAACGACTACTGGACCCGCTTCGACAACAGCGTCGAGCGCATCCAGACGCTGCGCGGCGGCTCGTCGTCGGTGTTCGCCTCGCATGCGCCGGGCGCGGTCATCAACTACATCAGCAAGACCGGCAAGCAGACCGGCGGCAGCCTCGGCCTGTCGCAGGGCCTGAACTTCAAGGAGACCCGCGTCGACGGCGACTACGGCACCAAGCTCGCGCCGGACCTGTACTACCACGTGGGCGGCTACTACCGCCAGGGCGAAGGCGCGCGCCACTCGACGTCCAACTCGCTGCAGGGCTACCAGCTCAAGGGCAACATCACCAAGGAGTTCAACGGCGGCAAGGGCTACCTGCGCGCCTACTTCAAGGTGCTGGACGAGCATGCCCCGACGACGCCGCAGACCTTCCTGACCGCGAGCAGGACCGGCAACACCTTCGGCGGCTTCGGCAAGGTGGCCAACTACGACGGCACGCGCGATTCGCAGTACTCCGTCTACAACGCCAGCGTGCCGGGCATCGACCCCATCACGCGCGAACGCACCAACTCATCGCTGGTCGACGGCATCACGGTCAAGTCGCAGTCGCTGGGCTTCGAGTTCCACAACGAGCTGGCCAACGGCTTCACGGTGGACAACAAGTTCCGCGCCTCCAGGAACTCCGGCGCCTTCCAGGCCCAGTTCTGGGACGTGCAGACGCTGGCCAGCATGCTGGGCGGCTTCGGCACCGGCGCGACGGCCCGCTACTTCAACGGCCCGCAGGCCGGCGCCGCGGTCACCGCCGCCAACCTGTCCACCGCCCTGGTGTCCAAGGGCGCGGCCATCAACACCCAGCTGCCCGACATGGGCAACCTGTTCAACGACCTGTCGGTCACCCAGCAGTTCAAGACCGATGTCGGCACGCTGGACCTGCGCGGCGGCCTCTTCTATTCGCGCCAGAACGTCGTGCAGCGCTGGATGATCAGCGAGCGCGTCATGGAAGCCGGCCGCAACGGCGCCGTCATCGACGTCTACGACGCCGCCGGTGCCGCGCTGACCAGCGCCGGCCTGACCGGCTACAACAACCAGTGGGGCGGCTGCTGCGCCCGCGACATCGACACCGACTTCACGACCACCGCGCCCTACCTGTCGCTGAACCTCGCGGCCGGCAACCTCGACATCGACGCCGGCGTGCGCCGCGAGCGCTTCAAGGCCAACGGCAGCTATGCAGCCGGCGCCAGCCGCGCCTACGACGTCAACGGCGACGGCAACGTCACCGGCGCAGAGAAGAACGTCTACCTGATCGACACCAACGCGCCGCGCGGCCTGGCCAACTATTCGCGCGACTACACCAACTACTCGCTGGGTGCCAACTACCGCCTGACCAACGACCTGAGCGCCTTCGTGCGCTACAGCAAGGGCACGCGCGCGGTGGCCGACCGGCTGCTGTTCTCGTCCAACATCGACGCCGCCACCGGCGCGCTGACGTCGGGCGGCCTGTCCGCCGTGCTGGCGCCGGTGAAGCAGTCGGAGGTGGGCGTCAAGTACCGCGGCACGGCCGACTGGGGCAACTACGGCCTGGCCGCCACCTACTTCCACTCGACGACCACCGAGTTCGACTACGACCAGACCCGCCAGGACGACCCGACCAAGCCCAACTACCAGGGCCCCAAGCTCAACGTGCTGGGCTACAAGGCCGACGGCGTCGAGATCGAGACGGCGGGCGGCATCGGCAACTTCGCGCTGAGCTTCAACGTCGTCTACTCCAAGGAGGTCATGACCTCCAACCTGGGCGACGCCAGCCAGGTGGGCAAGACCTCCGGCGGCGTGCCCAAGTGGCGCTACACGATCTCGCCGCGCTACGCCCTCGGCGACCTGACGCTGAGCATGACGGTGCGCGGCCAGGGCGAGGTGTTCGCGGACAACAGCAACACCACCAAGATCAAGGGCCACTACATCGTCAGCGCCGCGGCCAGCTACGACTTCGGCGGCGGCATCTCGGCCGGCGTGAACGTCAACAACCTGTTCGACAAGGTCTTCCCGGCCGGCGGCGGCGGCTTCGTCGGCGGCTCGACGACGATCTTCGGCGCCGGCGTCGAGACCGGCCGCACGATCAACGCCAACGTCCGCTACACCTTCTGACCGGGGCGGGCCCGCCCGCCTTTCCCGTCCGGCCGACGCTGCGCACCGCACCGTCGGCCGCCTGACCTTCATCCCTGCTCATCACCGCCATGGACTCCAGCTCACGCGCGCTGCGGCGCATCGTCATCGTCGGCGGCGGCTCGGCCGGCTGGATGGCCGCGGCCTCGCTGGCCACGGCCCTCGCCTCGCGCCGCTGCGCGATCACGCTGATCGAGTCCGACGAGATCGGCACCGTCGGCGTGGGCGAGGCCACCATCCCGCCCATCCGCAACTTCAACCAGACCCTGGGCATCGACGAGGCCGAGTTCATGCGCCGCACCCAGGGCAGCTTCAAGCTGGGCATCCAGTTCGTGAACTGGGGGCGCCAGGGCCAGCGCTACTTCCACCCGTTCGGCCCGCATGGCCTGGCCTTCGACTACGCACCGCTGCACCAGCACTGGCTCAAGAGCCGCCATGACGGTGCCGACACCGCGCTCGACGACCACGCCATGGCCTGGGCCGCCGCACGGCTGAACCGCTTCGCCCCGCCGCTGGCCGACCCGCGCGATGTGCGCTCGACCTACGACTACGCCTACCACTTCGACGCCGGGCTGTACGCGCGCTTCCTGCGCGAGCTGGCCGAGGCCCGCGCCGTGCAGCGCCTGGAGGGCCGCATCGACGCCGTGCTGCTGCACCCCGACAACGGCCATGTCGACCGCGTCCGGCTCGCCGACGGCCGCGAGGTCGCCGGCGACCTGTTCATCGACTGCTCGGGCTTCCGCGGCCTGCTGATCGAGGAGGCGCTGCACACCGGCTACGAGAACTGGAGCCACTGGCTGCCCTGCGACCGCGCCCTCGCCGTGCCCAGCGCGCGCAGCGCCGACTTCACGCCCTACACCCGCTCCACCGCCCACGCGGCCGGCTGGCAATGGCGCATCCCGCTGCAGCACCGCACCGGCAACGGCCATGTCTACTGCAGCCGCTTCATCTCCGACGACGAGGCCACCGCGACGCTGCTGGCCCACCTGGACGCGCCGGCCCAGGCCGCGCCGCGGCCGCTGCGCTTCACCACCGGGCGGCGACGCCAGTTCTGGCACCGCAACGTCGTGGCACTGGGCCTGGCCAGCGGCTTCATGGAGCCGCTGGAGTCCACCAGCCTGCACCTGGTGCAGTCCGGCATCGCGCGACTGCTGGCGTTGTTCCCGGACCGCGACTTCGACCCGCTGACCATCGCCGAATACAACCGCATCGGTATCCAGGAATGGGAACGCATCCGCGACTTCCTGATCCTGCACTACAAGCTCACCGAGCGGGACGACGGCGAGCTGTGGCGCTACTGCGCGGCCATGCCCATCCCCGACTCGCTGCAATGGAAGATCGACCACTTCGGGCGCAACGGCCGGCTGGTGTCGGAAGGCAACGACCTGTTCGGCCCGCAGAGCTGGCTGGCCGTGCACATCGGCCAGTTCAACTGGCCGCGGCGCCACGACCCGCTGGTGGACCTGCGCGGCGTGGACGGCACGGCCATGCTGGCGCGTCAGCGCCAGGCCATGGCCCAGGCCGCCCAGGCCATGCCCACGCACGAGGCCTTCATCGAGCGGCACTGCCGCGCCCCCGCGGCCTGAGCCGACCGGATGACGACCATGCCGCACGCCACCCCGCCCTCCACGCCGCAATACCGCCCGGCCTTGCACTACACGCCGGCGGCGAACTGGATGAACGACCCCAACGGCCTGGTGTTCCACCAGGGCGTCTACCACCTCTTCTACCAGTACCACCCGCAGGGCATGACCTGGGGCCCGATGCACTGGGGCCATGCCACCAGCACCGACCTGGTCGACTGGCAGGAGCAGCCGGTCGCGCTGGCCCCGGACGCGCTGGGCATGATCTTCTCCGGCAGCGCCGTGGTCGACGAGGGCAACCGCGCCGGCCTCGGCCCCGCGGGCGCGGCGCCGCTGGTGGCCGTGTTCACCCACCACCGCGCGGCGGACACGGCGGCCGGCCAGCCGTCCGAGGAGCGGCAGAGCCTGGCCTTCAGTCTCGACGGCGGCCGCACCTGGGCCAAGTACGCCGGCAACCCGGTGCTGCCCAACCCCGGGCTGAAGGACTTCCGCGACCCCAAGCTGTGCTGGCTGGCCGCGCGCGGCTGCTGGCTGATGACGCTGGCCTGCGGCGACCGCATGCGCTTCTACAGCTCGCCCGACCTGAAGGCCTGGACGCTGGAGAGCGAGTTCGGTGCCGACGCCGGCGCCCATGGCGGCGTGTGGGAATGCGGCGACCTGTTCCCGCTGACCGCGGCCGAAGGCCGCACCCACTGGGTGCTGCTGGTCAGCGTGACGCCGGGCGGGCCCAACGGCGGCTCGGCGACGCAGTACTTTGTCGGCGACTTCGACGGCCACCGCTTCACGCCGCACGACAGCCGCGTGCGCTGGCTGGACCACGGCCCCGACAACTACGCCGGCGTCACCTGGGCCGGCGTGCCCGACCGTGCCCTCTTCATCGGCTGGATGAGCAACTGGCTGTACGCCGCCGCGGTGCCCACCTCGCCGTGGCGCAGCGCGATGACGCTGCCGCGCGAGCTGCAGCTGCGCCTGGGCGACGACGGCCCGCGTGTGGCCAGCGTGCCGGCACGCGAGCTGCGCGCGCTGGAGGCTCCCGCGACGCTGGCGCTGGGGCAGACTGCGCTGCACGCAGCGCTGGACCTCAGCGCCGGCCTGGACGCCGTCGCCGGCGGCTTCATGCTGCGCCTGGCCACCGACGCGCTGCGCAGCTTCGCGCTGACGCTGGCCGGCCCCGGCGACGACGCGCTGGTGCTGGGCTACGACGGCCACCACGACGCCTGGTTCATCGACCGCAGCCGCGCCGGCCGGGTCGACTTCCACCCGCAGTTTGCGGGCCGCCACCACGCCCCGCGCCAGACCGGGGCGCCGGCCGCCGAGCTGCAGCTCTATGTCGACGCGACCTCCGTCGAGCTGTTCGCCGACGACGGGCTCAGCGTCATGACCTGCCTGTTCTTCCCGCGCGCGCCGCACCGGGCGCTGCGCCTGCGCGCCGACGACGGCCTCACGCTGCGCAGCCTCAGCCTGCACCCGCTGCTGCCCCGGCGGCCGGCCCCGGCCTGACGCGGCGCCCGGCGTCGCCGGCCACCCACCCCTGCCGGCGGGCGGTGTCTCCTTGGGCCCACCGCGGGGCGCGTTGCAACGGTTTGCACGGTCGTTTCTCACGACCCGGCCGCCCCGCCAACGCGTCGGTGTCATCCCTGATCCCTAGACTCGCCGGCGTCCGCGGGGGGACGGCTCACGCATCGCCCTGGACCGCGGCAGCGACCACAAGGGAACACAACATGGCTTCATCGAAGAAAGTCCAGCTCAACGCGCTGGTGATCGCCAGCGCGCTGGCATTGACCGCCTGCGGCGGTGGCGGCGGCAGCGAGGCCCCCGCGCCCGGCCCCGGCCCGCAGGCCTCCAACCCGGTCAACGTCGCGCCGTCGCTGGGCCAGTTCTCGGCCGGCACCGTGGTGGTGGCCTACAAGCTGGACGGCACGACCGAGATCGCGCGCGGCATCGTCGACGCCGCCGGCCTGGCCCGCATCGAGCTGGGCAACCACAGCGGCCCCTTCATCGCCAGCGTGCTGGGCGGCACGGGCGTGACCTACTTCGACGAACACACCAAGGCCAACGTCAACTTCCCGACCGGCCAGAGCCTGTCGGCCGTCGCGCCGGCCGGCGTGACCACGCTGGGCGTGACGCCGCTGACCGAGGCGGCCAAGCAGCAGCTGGCCGCCGCCACCGGCGGCATCGCCGCCGCCACCGACACGATCATCGCCGCCGCCAACAAGACCGTGGCCGCCGCCTTCGGCCTGGCCGACGCGCTGAGCCCGCCGGTGCTGATCAAGGACGCCACCAGCAAGAGCACCGACAACAGCGATGCCGGCCGTTATGCGCTGGTGCTGGCCGTGCTGGCCGGCAGCGGCAACACCGGCGTGCCCGCGCACGAGGCCGCCGCCGCGCTCGCCAAGGACTTCGCCGCCGACGGCAAGCTCGACGGCAAGGGTGCCGGCGGCACGGCCGTCGCCAACGTGGACGTCGCCAAGCTGACCGCCAGCTACGGCACGCTGCTGGCCGAGGCGGCCAAGACCTTCGCCAAGCCGGAGGTCGCCGCCGTCATCGAGGCCGAGGCCGCCGCCGCGCTGATCAAGCTGAACCCCGCGCCGCAGGCCCCCGACGCCAACACCACCGGCATCAAGGCGGCCCGCGACGTCATCGCCGACGTGCGGCTGTCCGCCAGCATCGCCGACGGCCAGCTCCGCGCCACCGGCCAGGCCCTGGCCGATGCGGTGACCGCCATCCACGACAGCAGCCGGCTGGCGCTGGAGCACTACGAGCTGCTCAGCATGGGCGGCACCTTCATGTGGTCGCTGCTCAACGGCGACACCAGCGGCAGCATCCAGCGCCCGGCCCCGGCCGTCGGCTGGAACGCCCGCTACACCCCGCGCGGCGACCGCCCCGGCATGGAGTGCTTCAGCGACACCGCCGAGCCGGCCCAGACCGCCCGCGTCGTCTGCAACTACGCCCGCGCGCAAGGCCGCAACGCCGAGAAGCCGCTGGAGTGGAGCCGCTTCCGCATCGTGCTGACGCGCGGCGCCAATGCCGGCGAGTTCAACTGGGACGCGCTGGCGCAGACCTCCACCAACGGCACCTTCGCCGAAGGCGACGTCGTGAACCTGCCCTTCGGCGGCGCACAGGACGGCGTGTTCCGCTTCACGCTCGCCGGCGACCCGGCCAGCGCCCAGAGCCCGGCCAAGGCCACCGCCTCCATCAAGGGCGCCATGCCCTTCGGCATGAAGACGCTGGCCACCGACAAGCACGACCTGGACCTCAGCGTCAGCGCCACGCTGGCCGAGCTGGCCACCGGCGTCATCGTCGACGGCAGTGTCGCCGGCTCGCTGGTGCGCACCAGCGGCGGCAAGACGGCCAAGGTCGAGATCCTGCCGGACTCCAAGATCGCGGCCGACGAAGCCAGGAGCTCGCTGGTCGTCAACCTGGGCCTGAAGGCCGTGGTGGGCGACTACACCGTCACCGGTGCGCTGGTGCTGAGCGACACCGCGACGCTGCTGGCCGCCACGCCGGCGCCCGCGACCGCCAAGCTCACCGGCTCGGTGGTCGGCACGGGCGGCGACTCGGCCAGCATCGAGGCAACGCTGAAGGTCAACAAGCTCGACATGGTGGGCGACCTGGACGCCGCGACGCTGTCGCTGGCCGCCAAGGTCGTGACCAAGGCCGGCCTGGCGGTGCAGCTGGCCGTCGGCGCCGAACGCGCCGAGGCCGGCAAGGACGTGGCCAGCCTCACGCTGACGCAGCAGTTCACCAGCGGCACGACCGAGCGCAAGGTCAGCGTGGCCGCCAAGCTGAACGCCGGCGTGCTGGAAGGCCCGCTGACCATCACCGCCAGCCGCAACGGCCTGGCCGTGGCCGCGACGCTGTCGCGCGCTGCCGACGGCAAGATCACCGGCACCGTCAAGGCCGGCGACCAGGAGGTGGGCACGGTGTCCGGCACGCAGATCAACTTCAAGGACGGCTCCGTCGAGAGCCTGGGCTGATCGACCGGACGCCCTGACGACAAGGCCCGCGGCACCCGCCGGCGGGCCTTTTTTTGGGCTCTTTGCTCGTTGGCTGGTCGGGGGTTTGGCAGGCAGCTGGGCAGACCTGCTGCTGCGTGTCCCCCGGGCGCTGCGCGGCCTCCTCCTTTTACCTTCGCAGCAGGCCTGCCCAGCCTCCTGCTGCGCTGCATTCGTCGACAAATCCTGCCCTTGGATCACCGGTCAACGCGCAAGGCGCTTTTTCTCGATTGCCCCCCATGGACCGCCCACTTCCTCTCCATCCCCTTCGCCGCCTGCTGCCCGCGCTGACGCTGGCCACCGGCCTGTGCGGCGGGCTGGCCGCACCGGCCCGCGCCGGTGCGCTCGGCGACGCGCTGGCCGACAACCCGGCCCGCATCGCGGCCACCGGCACCCGGCTGCAGGCGGACCTGCGCGCCGACGCCTTCAGCGACCCCGCCGCACCGCTGCGGCTGGACGATGAGGACTGGGGCCGCCATGCGCGCAGCCGCCACGCGTTGAACCATGCCCAGCTGGCGGTGCAGGCCTCGGTGGGTGTCGAAACCCGCGGCTGGCGGCTGCGTGCGCTGACCCGCAGCGGCGCCGTGGCCACGGCCAGCGCCGACGCGGTGACGCTGCTGGGCCTGCTCAACCGCGACGCGGCGCCCGGCAGCGGCACGCGCTTCGACCTCGACTACCGGTTGGACTTCTGGCGCGCCACCGGCCTGGGCCTGGGCCGCAGCTGGCGCTGGGCCCCCGCGCCGGGCCATCAGTTGGAGATGGGTGCGGGGGTGCAGGTGCTGGGCCGCCTGGAGCTGCTGCACGAGGTCTTCACCGGCACCGCGACACCGGCGGGGCCGGACCGCATGCTGTTCGACGGCCAGCACCTGCGCGCCGGCAACCGCATGCGCACCGACGACCCCGGCCGCTTCAACCCCTTCGTGCGCGACGGCAGCCCCGGCGGCCACGGCCACGCGTTCGACCTGGGCGCGCGCTGGACGTTCGGCGGGCCGTGGCAGCTGGAGCTGGCCGGCTTCGACCTGGGCGCGCGGCTGAAGGGCCGCGACATGCCCGAGTCGCTGCGCACCGGCCGCTTCCTGTACGACGGCGACGGCCGGCTCATCGGCAATGCCGACGGCTCGGCGGCCGTGCAGGGCCAGGACCGCCGCGGCACGCTGGACCTGCGCCCGCGCGCCCGCTGGACGGGCCGGCTGGGCTGGCAGCAGCAGGCCTGGGCGCTGGACCTGCTGTGGCAGTCGCACGCCGGCGTGCGCCAGGCCGAGCTGGCGGCCCGCCGCCTGCTGGGCGACGGCGGCTGGTGGGCGGGCGCGTCGCTGACCACCCGCAACACCGCGCTGGGCCTGAGCGCCGGCAACGAATGGCTCAGCCTGGGCCTGTCGCTCAGCCAGCCGCGGCCCCGCGAGGCGCGCGCGCTCGGCACGGCGCTGCGCCTGCAGCTGCCGCTGTAAGCCGCGCCGCGCTCAGCCGGCCGGGCGCGACGCGGGCGGGCCGTCGCCCAGCGCGCCCGTGCCGGCGGCACGCAAGCCGTCGCCCTCGCGGCTGACGAACAGCGCGTCCAGGCCCAACCGCCGGGCCAGCGCCAGGCCCTCGCCCTCCCCCGCCACCATCAGCGCGGTGGCATAGGCGTCGGCATCCATGCAGCAGCCGGCGATCACCGTGACGGCGGCCAGCCCGCTGCACAGCGGTGCGCCGCGGCGCGGGTCCATCGTGTGCGACACCCGCCGCCCGTCCACGCGCACCCAGTGCCGGTAGTCGCCGGAGGTGGCCACCGCCGCATCGGCCAGCTCCACCACGCCCATCGCGGTGCGCAGGTCGTCGCGCGGCGCCTCCAGCGCGATGGCCCAGGCCGCGCCGTCCGGCCGCGTGCCGCGCGTGCGCAGCTCGCCGTCGATGCCCACCAGCCACGCGCCCAGCCCCTGCGCGTCCAGGACCCGCGCCAGCTCGTCCACGCCGAAGCCCTTGGCGATGCCGCACAGGTCCAGCGCGACGGGGCCATGCTTGCGGGCGCGGCCGTTGGGCAGGTCCAGCTCCAGCATCTCGTGCGCGGGCGGGCGCGGCGCCGCCGCCGGCCGCTGCGGCCCGTGCGCGGCCGCCGGGCCGAAGCCCCAGGCCGCCACCAGGTCACCCACCCCGATGTTGAAGGCGTTGCCGCTCTCGCGCCCGATCTCCAGCGCGCGGCTCAGCACGGTGGCCAGCTCGGGCGGGATGGGCACCCAGCGGTCCGGCGCCGCCTGGTTCAGCCGCGTCAGGTCCGAGTCGGCCCGCCAGTTGGACATCTGCCGGTCCACCGCCGCCACCGCGGCGTCCAGCGCGGCGGCCACGCCGCCCAGCCCGGCCTGCGACGGCGCCGCGAAGCGCGCGCTGTAGCGCGTGCCCATGGTGGCGCCGCTGATGCGGCAGTCGTTGAGCCGCGGCCCGGGCAGCCAGTCAATAGACGTCTTCGACATAGCGCCCCTCGGTGCGCAGCCGCGCCACCGACAGGCCCGAGCCCGCCAGGATGCGCTCCCAGGCCGCGGCCACGCCCTCGGCCATCGCGCGCCCGCCGCACACCAGCACCTGCGCGCCCTGGGTCACCAGTTCGCGCAGCCGCGGCGCGTCGGCCAGCAGCCGGTCCTGCACATAGGCCTTGGGGGCCGCGCGCGAGAACGCGGTGGTCAGCGAGCGCAGCCGGCGCTCGTCAACGAGGCGGCCCAGCTCGTCGCGGTAGAGGAAGCCGGCCTCGGCATCGCGCGCGCCGAAGTACAGGTGCATGGGCCGCTGCGGCGCGTTGTGCCGGATGAAGCCGATCAGCGGGCCGACGCCGGTGCCCGCGCCCACCAGGATGACCGGCGCCGCGCCGGCCGCCGGCCGGAAGCGCTCGTGCGGCCGCACGAAGGCCTCGATGGTCGCGCCGGGCTGCAGGTCGGTCAGGTAGGTGGAGCACAGGCCGCCGGCCTGGCGGCGCACGCAGACCTCGACGACGCCGTCGGCCGCGGCGCTGGCCAGCGAGTAGTAGCGCGGCGCGGCGCCGCCGGGCGGCAGCACGCCCAGCAGGTCGCCGGTCTCGAACGCCGGCAGGCGCGGGGTTCTCGCCCAGCGCCCGGGGCGGGCGGTGGGCTCGAAGCGCAGCACCGCCGTCAGCTCGTCGGCACCGCCGCCGTAGTCGGTGCGCGAGGCCAGCCGCAGCGGCGTGGTGCGCGGCAGCAGCGGCCGGTAGCGCAGGTCCAGCGCCAGGTCCAGGCGCTCGCCCAGGTCGCTGCACCATTGCCGGAACTCCGGCTCCGACTGCCGGTCCACCGTGCCCGGCGTGCGCAGCGGCGTGAAGCCGCGTGCCGCCAGCGCCTCGTGCACCTGCGCCGCATAGGCGCAAAAGCGCGGGAACTGCCGGTCGCCGAAGCCGAGCACGGCGAACTCGGCGCCGGGCGCGCCCGCGGCGGGCAGGCGCGCCAGCCGGCCCAGGAACTCGCGCGCGCCGCCCGGCGCCTCGCCGTCGCCGTAGGTGGCCGTCAGCACCAGCAGCAGCCGCGCGCGGGCATGGCGCGGCGACAGCTCGTTCATCGGCGCGGTGTGCACCCGCCGGCCGGCCCGCACCAGCGCGTCGTGCAGCGCGACGGCAAAGCCCCAGGTGGTGTTGTTCTCGCTGCCGACCAGCAGCACCGTGTCGGCC
This sequence comes from uncultured Comamonadaceae bacterium, assembly GCA_963992225.1. GTDB lineage: Bacteria > Pseudomonadota > Gammaproteobacteria > Burkholderiales > Burkholderiaceae_C > Pelomonas. Next base: position 18,603 of record CAXDTK010000075.1, read on the forward strand.
TCCTGCGCCGCGGCGTTGCCGTGCAGCCGCGGCAGCGCCCGGCGCCGCTGCAGCCAGATCAGCACGCCCGTGACGGCCAGCAGCGGCACGCCCAGCGAGGCCGCGCCCAGCAGCAGCGCCAGCCACCACAGGCCGTCGCCGGTGTGCAGCAGGCGCACGGTGGCATGCAGGCGCTGCCAGCCGTCGAGCGGCGTGTAGCTCAGCCAGCGGCCGGTGGCGGGGTCCACCGCGCCGGCGCCGTCCCGCGTCTCCACCTCGATGACGTCGCCGGCATCGCCGGGGATCGCCAGCTTCAGCTGCCGCAGCGCGGCCGCCTCCAGCGCCCGCAGCGCCGGCAGGGCCGCCAGCGGCAGCGGCGCGCCGCCGGCGGGGCTGGCGTCGGCGAACGGGTCGGCGCCGCCGCCCTCGGGCAGCAGGCCGAAGCTGGCCAGCGACATCAGCCCGCCGGTCACGGCCGACAGCAGCAGGCCGGCCAGCGCGGCCCGCGCAGTCTGGTTGTGGTTTGTATTATAAACATCTGACGCTGCGGAAGAAGGGTGAGGTTTAGATGTCGGTGGTCGCCGTATCAGT
>CAXDTK010000076.1:0-19156 GCA_963992225.1 uncultured Comamonadaceae bacterium
TACGAGAGAGGAGTCCGTCTCGTGGGCTCGGAGATGTGTATAAGAGACAGGCCGGCGCACCGCGCGCGGCCGGCCTGCTCAGCCGCCGGCGCCGTCCGGCGGCACGGGCTGCAGCGCCGCCCGGCGTTGCGCCAGGCCCTCGTGCACCCAGCGCAGCAGCTCGCGGTCGTCCCAGGGCTTGGTGACGTAGCGGTGGATCTGGCCGTGGTGGATGGCGGCCTCGGTCGAGCCCAGGTCGGCATGGCCGGTCAGCAGGATGCGACCCACAAGTGGCCAGCGCTCGCGCACCTGCGCCAGCAGCGCGGCGCCGTCCATGCCGGGCATGCGCATGTCCGACACCACCAGGTCCACCGGTTCGGTTTCCAGCAGCGCCAGCGCGGCCTCGCCGCTGCCGGCCAGCAGCATGCGGTAGCCCTGGGGGCGGAACAGCCGGCGCAGCGCGCTGAGGATGAACGGCTCGTCGTCCACGAACAGGACGACCGGCGGCTCGGCGGCTTCTGGACTCATCGCATCTCCGGCGACGGTCGCGTCGGTGCGACCGTGCCGGGCCAGTCTATGCGGGCGCCCGGCCGCCGGATGCCGACTATTTCTCGATCGACCGCTTTGGCGGGGCGCTTCAGGCCGCGCTGATCTCCACCGCCACACCGCTGAGCACCGCATTGCCGCTCAGCGGGTCGCGGGCGCCGTCGTCCAGCAGCGCGTTCAGGTTGACGCCGGGCCGCTCGCGCGCGACCGCCAGCTGCACGCCGTCCAGGTCATGCCCCCAGCCATGCGGCAGGCTGACGACGCCGGGGCTCATGTCGGCGTTGCGCTCCACGCGCGCGACCAGTTCGCCGGCCGAGCTGCGCACGCGCGCGAACTCGGCCAGTCCCAGGCGCTCGGCGTCGGCCGGGTTCACCCACAGCGTGCAGCGTTCCGGCCCCTTGGCCAGCACCGGCAGGTTGTGCATCCAGCTGTTGCCCGAGCGGGTGTCGCGGCGGCCGATCAGGCTGAACGCGGGTGCCTGCGACCGCACCGGCACCTGCGCCAGGTCGGCCAGGATGGCCGGCGGCGCCAGCTCGACCTTGCCGCTGGGCGTGCGCAGCAGCTCCGGGATGCGGGGCGTCAGCGCGCCCAGGTCAACGCCGCCACCTTCGACGGTGCTCGCAGCCTTCACCTGGGCGAGGTTGAGCCCTCCGGGCCGGCGGCCGAACTGGTCGCCGTAGGGGCCCACGCGCAGCTGCAGGTCGACCAGCCGCTCCGGGCCGCGCCAGGGGTCGAGCGCGGCCAGCACGGCGGCCGCCTGGTCGCCGGCAAAGCGCTTCACATCGGCGGCAATGGCCTCGTCGTCCAGCTGGCCCACGTCCACGTCCAGGCCGCGGCCCTCCAGCAGCGCGCACAGGCGCAGCAGGGTCTGCCACTCCTGCGGCGTGCCGGCCGCGGCGTCGAACACCGGGCCCGAGAAGCGCGCATGGTTGCGGTGGCTGAGCTGCGGGAAGGCCACGTCGAAATGCAGGTCCTCCAGCGGCGACAGCCCCGGCAGGATCACGTCGGCATGGCGCGTCGTCTCGTTGACGTAGATGTCCAGGCTGAGCATGAAGTCCAGCCCGTCCAGCGCGCGGGCCAGGCGCGGGCCGCCGGGGGCCGACAGCACCGGGTTGCTGGCGATGGTGATGAGGGCCCTGACCTGCCCCGCGCCGGCGGTCTCGATCTCCTCGGCCAGCACCGTTATGGGCAGCTCGCCGTAGACCTCGGGCAGGCCCGAGACGCGGCTGTGGCGCCGGCCCGTGGTCACGCCCTTGCCCACGCCGGGGCGGCCCTGGGTGTTGGCCGCAAAGGCGGCGGCCTTCGCGAACATCGCGCCACCCTCGCGGTCGAGGTTGCCGGTCAGCACGTTGATCAGGTCCACCAGCCAGGAGTTGACCGTGCCGAAGCGCGTCGTGCAGGTGCCGATGCGGCCGTAGACGGCGGCGCGCGGTGCCGCCGCCAGCTCGCGGGCCAGGCGGCGCTGCGTGTCGGCCGGGATGCCGCAGCCGGCGGCCGTGGCCTCGGGCGCGAAGGGCGCCAGCGCGGCGCGGGCCTCGTCCAGGCCGTTGACATGCCCGGCCAGCCGGCCCAGCCGGACCAGGCTCTCGTCGAACAGCGTGTGCGCGATGCCGGCCAGCAGCAGCGCGTCGCCGCCGGGGCGGATGGCCAGGTGCTCGTCGGCGGCCGCGGCGGTCTCGCTGCGGCGCGGGTCCACCACCACGATGCGGCCGCCGCGGGCGCGCATGGCCTTGGCCTTGCCGCGGTAGTCGGGCACCGTCCACAGGCTGCCGTTGCTGACCATGGGGTTGGCGCCCAGGATGAGCAGGTGGTCGCAGCGCTCGATGTCGGGCAACGGGATGGAGAGCCAGTGGCCGAACATCAGGCCGGCGCTCAGCTGCTTGGGCATCTGGTCCAGCGTGGAGGCGCTGAACACGTTGCGCGAGGCGAGCGACTTCACCAGCCGCGGCGTGTAGGCCAGCAGGCTGACCTTGTGCGCGGCGGGGTTGCCGATGCTCAGCGCCACGGCGTCCGGCCCATGCTGCGCGCGGATGGGTAGCAGCCGGCGCTCGATCTCGGCGAAGGCCTCGTCCCAGCTCGCCGCGACGAAGCGACCGTCGCGCTTGATCAGCGGCGTGCGCAGGCGGTCGGGGTCCTCGTGCAAGTCCTTCAGGCTCACGCCCTTGGGGCACAGGTAGCCGTGGCTGAACACGTCGTGCTCGGCGCCGCGGATGCCGATGACCCGCATGCCGTCGGTCTTCACCTCCAGGCCGCAGCAGGCCTCGCACAGCGGGCAGATGCGGTAGTGGGTGGTTTCGGGCATGGCGGTCTCCTGGCGCTCGTCAAGAGGGCCAGCTTAGCGGCGCCACCCCGGGCACGCCCGTCACCCGGGCGACGGCGGCGTCAGTGGCCGTCGCGGCCCAGTTCGGCCAGACTGTCCCGCCAGCGCTGCACGCCGGCCTCGCCCAGCCCGTCCACGCCGCCGATCAGCGTCTCGTGGATGGGGCCTATGCCCACGAAGCCCAGGATGTTGCGCTCCAGCGAGCGCAGCGAATGGGCGCGGAAGATCCAGCGGTAGACCAGCGCCGGCATGCCCATGGTCACGACTACGCGCGCCGAGCGGCCGGTCAGCAGCTTCTTGCCCAGCGGGTTGCCCTCGACGTACTCGAAGGCGAAGCCCGGCCGCGCGACCTGTTCCAGGAAACCCTTCAGCAGCGCCGGCATGTCGCCCAGCCAGAGCGGAAAGAAGAACACCAGGTGGTCGGCCCAGTGGATGGTCTCCTGCGCCGGCCGCAGCGATTCCGGCACCTGGCCTTCCTGCCAGTCCTTCTGGCTGCGCAGCAGCGGGAAGTCCAGCTGCGCCACGTCGATGACGCGCACCTCGCGGCCGGCTTCGCGCGCGGCGTCGGCATAGGCCTGCGCCAGCAGGTGGCACAGGTGACCGCCCGCGGCGTCGGGGTGGGCCTGGATGATGGCGATGCGCTGGGACATGGCGGCCTCCTGATGGGTGCCGCCATGTTGGGCGTTTGGGCGCGGGCGCTGCTTGATGCGGGTCAAGGGGGCTCAGGGCCGCGCCAGCCAGGCGCGCAGCTGCGCCAGCACGGCGGCATCGGTCTGCAGCGCGAGATGGCCCAGCGCCGGGAACAGCGCCGTGTCGGCGAAGGCCAGCCGGCGCGCGGCCTCGCGGTGCCGGCCCAGCGCGCTGGCCACCGGCACCAGGCCGTCGCCCAGCCAGTGCGCGGGCGGCCGGGCGCTGGCCTTGGACAGCGTGGCCGCCGCCGCGAAGCAGGCCACGCCGGCCGGCAGCGGCACGCGGCTGCACTTGCCCGCGTCGGCCTCCAGCAGGCTGCCATGGCGCAGGTCGCGGATGCCGGCGCTGCGCCGGCCGGCCAGCAGCGCCAGCGGCCGCGAGTAGGCGCTGAAGGCCAGCAGCTGCTGCAGCTGCTGGCCGCCGCGCTCCAGCGGCGCGCCGTGGTGGGGCGTGCCCAGCGTGACCAGGCGCTGCACGCGCGCGGGCCAGGCCAGCCCCCGCGCCTGAGCCTGCGCGATCGCGCTGCGCGCCACCAGACCGCCCATGCTGTGCCCGACCAGCGTCAGCGGCCCGGGCAGGTCGTCCAGCAGGTCGGCCAGCGCGGCGCCGTTGCGCCACACCGGGCGGCCCGAGTTGTAGCGCAGCCCGAGCGCCCGGTAGCCCAGGCCGGCCAGCGCGGTGGGAAAGTCCGCGCCGTCGCGCCGCCACTGTGTCTCGTTCATGCACAGGCCGTGCAGGAACACCAGCGGCGGTGCGTCGGCGGCGCCGGCCAGCGGCCGCAGCGACATCGCGAGGGCCAGCGGGTTGGCGCTGGCCTCGAGGTGGTCGCCCAGCACGCCGTTCAGCGCCGCCACCACCGCGTCGGCGCGCGCCGATTCGGCCTGGCCCAGCAGCGGCGCCAGCGCCGCCAGCGACGCGTCCAGCCCGCCGCCCACCAGCCGCGTCACGCCGCGCACGCTGCGGTAGACCAGCCCGGTCAGCCCCCGGGTGTTGTCGCGGGGGGCGGTGCCCGGCAGCCGGCCGATCTCGGCATGCATGGCCTCCACCAGGTCGGTGAGGCCGGTGGTGAGGTCGATGGCGAGGCGGCTGGCGCCGCGCAGCTTGGGGGCAGCGGTCATGGCGCGATCATGCGCCCGCCTGCCGCGCCCCTGCCGCCGCCCGGCCGCTCAGCCGGCCCGCCGCAGCACCGGCGCCAGCGCCACGCCGGTGTGGCTGCCCGAGGCCACCACCTGCTCCGGCGTGCCCGCGACGACCACGCGGCCGCCGGCGTCGCCGCCTTCCGGCCCCAGGTCCAGCACCCAGTCGGCCTCGGCGATGACGTCCAGGTCATGCTCGATGACCACCACCGAATGCCCGCCCGCCACCAGCCGGTGCAGCACGCGGATCAGCTTCTCCACGTCGGCCATGTGCAGGCCCACGGTGGGCTCGTCCAGCACGTACAGCGTGTGCGGCGCCTTCTGGCCGCGGCGGGTCACGTCGTCGCGCACCTTGACTAGCTCGCTGACCAGCTTGATGCGCTGCGCCTCGCCGCCCGACAGCGTGGGTGACGGCTGGCCCAGCGTCAGGTAGCCCAGGCCCACGTCCTTGAGCAGCTGCAGCGGGTGGGCGATGGACGGCATGGACGCGAAGAACTCCACCGCCTCGTCCACCTCCATCTGCAGCACGTCGCCGATGTTCTTGCCGCGCCAGGTCACGCCCAGCGTCTCGGGGTTGAAGCGCTGGCCATGGCATTGGTCGCAGGGCACCTTGACGTCGGGCAGGAAGCTCATCTCGATGGTCTTCATGCCCTGGCCCTCGCAGCCGGGGCAGCGGCCCGCGCCGGTGTTGAAGCTGAAGCGCGCCGGCGCATAGCCGCGTGCCTTGGCCTCCAGCGTCTCGGCGAACAGCTTGCGGATGGCATCCCAGAAGCCGATGTAGGTGGCCGGGCAGGAGCGTGGCGTCTTGCCGATGGGGGTCTGGTCGACCTCCAGCACGCTGTCCACCTGCTCGTGGCCCACGATGCCGTCGCAGCCTGCCCACTGGGCCGGCGCCTTGCGCAGCGGCACGGCCACGGCCATGTTGGCCAGCAGCACGTCGCGGGCCAGCGTGGACTTGCCGGAGCCGGACACACCGGTCACGCCCACCAGGCGGTGCAGCGGCACGTCCACCGTCACGCCCTGCAGGTTGTGCAGCGCGGCGTTCAGCACGGTCAGCCTGGGCGCGTCGGGGTCGATGGCGCGGCGCGCCTGCAGCGGGTGGATCAGCGGGTGGGCCAGCATGCGGCCCGTCGTCGACTCCGCCACTTCGGCCAGCTCTGCCGCGCTGCCTTGCGCCACCACGCGGCCGCCGCGCTTGCCGGCGCCGGGACCGATGTCGATGATGTGGTCGGCACGGCGGATGGTGTCCTCGTCGTGCTCCACCACCACCAGCGTGTTGCCCTTGTCGCCCAGCGTGGCCAGGGCCTTCAGCAGGATCTGGTTGTCGCGCGGGTGCAGGCCGATGGTGGGCTCGTCCAGCACGTAGCAGACCCCTTGCAGGTTGCTGCCCAGCTGCGCGGCCAGCCGGATGCGCTGGGCCTCGCCACCCGACAGCGTGGGCGCGGCGCGGTCCAGCGTCAGGTAGCCCAGGCCCACCTCCTGCAGGAACTCCAGGCGGCCGAGGATTTCGCTGACCACGTCGCGGGCGATGTCGGCGTCACGGCCCTGCAGGTGCAGGCCCTTCACCCAGCGGTGCGCCTCGCCGACGCTCCATGCGGCGACGTCGCCGATGCCCTGGTGCTCGAAGGTCACCGAGCGCGCCGTCGCGTTCAGCCGCGTGCCATGGCAGTCCGGGCAGGCCGCATCGGTCAGGCCCTCGACCTCGGCCTCCTCGGACGGAAAGCTCTGCTCGCGGCCGCGGTTGTCGTCGTCCTGCACGCTGTCGTCCAGCGCCTTGCGCTGCTCGCGCGTCAGGCTCAACCCGGTGCCCACGCAGCTGCCGCACCAGCCATGCTTGGAGTTGTACGAGAACAGCCGCGGGTCCAGCTCGGGGTAGCTGGTGCCGCAGACGGGGCAGGCGCGCTTGGTGGAGAACACCTTCACCTGGCCGACGCCGCGGCCGGTCTCGCCGCCGGCCAGCACGTCGGCTAGGCCGTCCAGTGGCGCCAGCAGGTGCAGCATGCCCTTGCCGATGTCCAGCGCGCGGGCCAAGATCTCGCGCAGCTCGGCTTCGCGCTCGGGCGCGATGACCAGGTCGCCGACCGGCAGCTCCAGCGTGTGCTCCTTGAAGCGGTCGATGCGCGGCCACGGCGAGGTCGGCAGGAACTCGCCGTCCACGCGCAGGTGGGTGTGCCCGCGGCCCTTGGCCCATTTGGCGAGGTCGGTGTAGACGCCCTTGCGGTTGACCACCAGCGGCGCCAGCAGCCCCACATGCTGGCCGCGGTAGTCGCGCATCAGCTGCGCGGCGATGCTCTCCACGCTCTGCGGCCGCACCGGCGCGCCGTCGTGCACGCAGTGCTGCACGCCCAGCTTCACGTACAGCAGGCGCAGGAAATGCCAGACCTCGGTGGTCGTCGCGACCGTGCTCTTGCGGCCGCCGCGGGAGAGGCGCTGCTCGATGGCGACGGTGGGCGGGATGCCCCACACCGCGTCCACCTCGGGCCGGCCGGCCGGCTGCACGATGCTGCGCGCATAGGCGTTCAGAGACTCCAGGTAGCGGCGCTGGCCCTCGTTGAACAGGATGTCGAAGGCCAGCGTCGACTTGCCCGAGCCCGACACGCCGGTCACGACGTTGAACTTGCCGCGCGGGATGTCGACGTTGACGCCCTTCAGGTTGTGCTCGCGGGCGTTGACGATGCGGATGGCCTCCTCCGTGGTGCGCCGCGCGCGCAGCAGCGACTGCAGCGGGCGGCCTTCCTCCACCACCGTGGCCGGCCGGTCCATGTGCAGCGCGTAGTCGCGCAGCGCCGCGGCGGTGTGCGAGGTGGCATGCCGCGTGATCTCCTCGGGCGTGCCCACGCAGACCACCTCGCCGCCGCCTTCGCCGCCCTCGGGGCCCAGGTCGATCAGCCAGTCGGCCGCGCGGATGACGTCGAGGTTGTGCTCGATGACGATCAGCGAATGGCCCGCGGCCAGCAGCTTGCGCAGTGCGCGCATCAGCTTGGCGATGTCGTCGAAATGCAGCCCGGTGGTGGGCTCGTCGAACAGGAACAGCGTGCCCTTCTTGGCCACCCCGAAGCGCGGGTTGCTGGCCGCCTCCGCCAGGAAGCCGGCCAGCTTGAGGCGCTGCGCCTCGCCGCCCGACAGCGTGGGCACCGGCTGGCCCAGGCGCACGTACTCCAGGCCCACGTCGACGATGGGCTGCAGCTTCAGGACGACCGCGCGGTGCTCGCTGAACAGGTTGACGGCCTCGGCCACGGTCAGCTCCAGCACGTCGGCGACGCTCAAGTCCCGGTCCTTCAACGTCAGCTTCACGTCCAGCATTTCGGCGCGGAAGCGCTTGCCGTCGCAGTCCGGGCAACGCAGGTAGACGTCGCTGAGGAACTGCATCTCGACATGCTCGAAGCCCGAGCCACCGCAGGTCGGGCAGCGGCCGTCGCCGGCGTTGAAGCTGAACATGCCGGCCGTGTAGCTGCGCTCGCGCGCGATGGGCGCGTCGGCGAACAGCTTGCGGACTTCGTCGAACGCGCCGACGTAGCTGGCGGGGTTGGAGCGCGCCGTCTTGCCGATGGGCGACTGGTCCACGAACACGGCGTCGGCCAGGAAGTCCGCGCCCAGCAGCGCCTCGTGCGCGCCGGGCGTCTCGGTGGCCTTGCCGAACTGGCGCGCCAGCGCGGGGTAGAGCACGTCCTGCATCAGCGTGCTCTTGCCCGAGCCGCTGACGCCGGTCACCACCACCAGCCGCTGCAGCGGGAACTCGACCGACACGTCCTTCAGGTTGTGCTCGCGCACGCCCTGCAGCAGGAGCTTGGGCGTGTTCTCCTCGACCAGCCGCTTCAGCCCCATGCCCACATGCTTGCGGGCGCCCAGGTAGGCGCCGGTCAGCGTGTCGGCCGCGCGGATCTGCTCCGGCGTGCCGTCGAAGACGATCTGCCCGCCGCGCTCGCCGGGGCCGGGGCCCATGTCGATGAGGCGGTCGGCCGCCAGCATCACGGCCGGGTCGTGCTCCACCACCACCAGCGTGTTGCCCGCGTCGCGCAGCCGCTGCATGGCCTGCACGATGCGGCCCATGTCGCGTGGATGCAGGCCGATGCTGGGCTCGTCCAGCACGAACAAGGTGTTGACCAGCGAGGTACCCAGCGCCGTCGTCAGGTTGATGCGCTGCACCTCGCCGCCCGACAGCGTGCGGCTCTGCCGGTCCAGCGTCAGATAGCCCAGGCCCACGTCGCACAGGTAGCGGCTGCGGTGGCGGATCTCGTCGAGCAGCAGCTTCAGCGCCTCGTCCAGCATGGTGCTGGGCAGCTGCAGGCCGTCGACGAAGTCGCGCAGGCGCTGGATGGGCAGCTGCATCAGGTCGTGCAGCGACAGGCCCGGCAGCGCCTCCAGCTGCTCGCGCGTCCAGTCGACACCGACGGGCAGGAAGCGCTGGGCGGCCGGCAGCGCGCTGTCGGCGAGCGCCTTGCTGCCCACGCGCCACAGCAGCGCCTCGGTCTTGAGCCGCGCGCCGCGGCAGCTGGGGCATTCGGTGTAGCTGCGGTACTTGGACAAGAGCACGCGGATGTGCATCTTGTAGGCCTTGCTCTCCAGGTAGTCGAAGAAGCGCTTGACCCCGTACCACTGCCGGTTCCAGTTGCCGTTCCAGTTCGGCGTGCCGTTGACGACCCAGTCGCGCTGCGCCGGCGACAAGTCCTTCCACGGCGTGTCGCGCGGGATGCCGGCCTCGCCGGCGTACTTGATCAGGTCGTCCTGGCTGTCCTTCCAGGCCGGCGTCTGCAGCGGCTTGATGGCGCCGTTGCGCAGCGTCTTGCGCTCGTCCGGGATGACGAGGCCCAGGTCCACGCCGATGACGCGTCCGAAGCCACGGCAGGCCTCGCAGGCGCCGAACGCGGAGTTGAACGAGAACAGCGCCGGCTGCGGGTCGGCGTAGCGGATGTCGCTGTCGGGGCAGTGCAGGCCGGTCGAAAACCGCCAAAGTGTGGCGCCGGCGTCACCGACGTAAACATTCACCCGGCCCGCGCCGCGCTTCAGGCACAGCTCGATGGCCTCCATCGCCCGCTGCTTGTCGGCGCCCAGGATGCGGAAGCGGTCCGCCACCACGTCCAGCAGCTTCTTGCCCTCCACCACGCGCTCGCCCTGCACGCGGGTGAAGCCGCTGGCCGACAGCCATTGCTCGACCTGTTCCGCCGTCGTGTTGGCCGGCAGCTCGACCGGGAAGGTCAGCACCATGCGCGGGTCCTGTGCCGCTTTGGCGCGGGCCATCAGCTCGGCATGGATGCTCTGCGCCGTGTCGTGCCGCACGGGCAGCGCCGTCTTGCGGTCGAACAGCTCGGCCGCGCGGGCGAACAGCAGCTTCAGGTGGTCGTTCAGCTCCGTCATGGTGCCGACCGTGGAGCGGCTGGTGCGCACCGGATTGGTCTGGTCGATGGCGATCGCGGGCGGCACGCCGTCCACCTTGTCGACCGCGGGCCGGTCCATGCGGTCCAGGAACTGGCGGGCATAGGCCGAGAAGGTCTCGACGTAACGCCGCTGGCCCTCGGCGTACAAGGTGTCGAACACCAGGCTGGACTTGCCGGAGCCGCTCGGCCCGGTGACGACGGTCAGCTCGGCGGTGCGCAGGTCGAGGTCGAGATTCTTGAGGTTGTGCTGCCGGGCGCCTCGGATGCGGATCAGACCGTCGGACATGGGGTATCGGGGGGAGCCAAAACTGCGAAGGCGAGCAGTGTAGGGAGGGCCTCGTCCAAACCTGTCAGCAAGGTCAACCGACGGACGGTCGGACAAGCCCTGCTGAGCGGCCGAGGCGCACTGCATTCGTGGGGCTTGCGGTTGCGCCCCTGCCGGGCTGCGGCAACAATGGTCTTCACCCCTACCCGGGGTCATAACAACAAGGTCATCAAGGACATGGGGATGGACAAGTCAAGGCTGCCCGAGCGAGCACCACTGCCGCCGATCTGGTTGAACGCCACCACCGGCGAGGCGGGCGAGGATGAGCCGCAACCGGGCACCGACGAGGTGGCCAAGCGGCCGCGCCAGCCCCAGGTCCTGCTGGTCGAGGACAACCACATCAACCAGGTCGTAGCGCTGGAATTCCTGTCGCTGATGGGCATCCGGGCCCGCCTGGCCCGTGACGGCCTGGAAGCCCTGGCCGCCTGCACCGAGGCGCCGCCCGACCTGGTGCTGATGGACATCCAGATGCCCGGCATGGACGGCCTGGAATGCGCCCGCCGCCTGCGCGCGCAGCAGCGCGAAGGCAGCCTGCCGGCCTTCCCCATCCTGGCGCTCACCGCCCATGCCCTGGATGCCGACGTGGCCGCCAGCATGGACGCCGGCATGGACGAGCACCTGACCAAGCCGCTGGACTTCGCCGCGCTGCGCGCCCGCCTGCAGCGCTGGCTGCGGCTGCCCGAGCCGAACTGAGCGTTCGCCCCGGCCGGGCAGGCGCCGCAGGTGCGCCGCCCATAATCATCGGCACCAAGAACATCCGGAGACAAGCCGATGAAGCGACGCACGTTGCTGTCCGCCCTGCCTGCGTTGTCCAGCCCCGGGCTGGCGCTGGCGCAGGCCAAACCCCAGACCTGGATCGTGCCCTTTCCGGCCGGCGGCGGCACCGATGCCTTCGCCCGGCCGCTGACCGCGCTGCTGACGCGCCAGCTGGGGCGCCAGGTGATCATCGACAACAAGGGCGGCGCCGGCGGCACCGTGGGCGCCGGGGTGGCGTCGCGGCTGGCGCCGGACGGCAACAACTTCTTCATGGGCGCCGTGCACCACGCCATCGCGCCGGCCATGTACCCCCGACTGGACTACCGGCTGGAGGACGACTTCATTCCGGTGGCGCTGCTGGCCAGCGTGCCGCAGGTCATCGTCGTGCACCCGGGTCAGGTGCCGGTGGCCGACCTGAAGGGGTTGCTGGCGGCGTTGCGCAGCAAGCCCGGCAAGCTGAACTACGGCTCGGCCGGCAACGGCACCTCGCACCACCTGGCCGGCGAGCTGTTCAAGCTCAACACCAAGACCTTCATCACCCACATCCCCTACCGCGGCGCCGGCCCGGCGCTGCAGGACCTGATCGCGGGCCAGGTGGACATGATGTTCGACGGCCTGGGCTCGTCGGCCACGCACATCAAGGGCGGTCGCATCAAGGCGCTGGCGGTGGCGGCGCCCAGGCGGGCCGTGGGCTTCCCCGACGTGCCCACCGCGGCGGAAGCCGGCGTGCCCGGCTACGAGGTCTCGACCTGGTACGGCCTGTGGGCGCCCAAGGGCACGCCGAAGGAAGCCGTGGCGGCCATGCAGGCCGAGCTGCGCAAGGCCTTCGCGACAGAGGAGATCCGCAACCTCTGGCACGGCCTGGGTGCCGAGACGCCCAACCTGTACGGCGATGCCTTCGGCCAGTTCGTCAGCGCCGAGATGAAGCGCTGGGCCGAGGTCGTGAAGCGCTCCGGCGCAAAAATGGACTGACTCCCTGCCGGCTTCGCCGGCTCCCTTGAAAGGGGCACTGCCCGTGGCCCGGCAAGGCCGGCTCCGCGGCGGTCCCCCGGCATGACACCCAGCTGCTGACCGACGATATGAATCTCTATTCGGCCCTGCGCGCCGGCTTCCCGGCCGACCTCGATTCGACCGCCATCGACGCCGAAGACGCCCGCTACAGCTGGCGCGACCTGGAACGCGGCAGCGCGATGCTGGCCAATTGGCTGGCCCGGCTGGAACTGCCGGCCGGCAGCCGCGTCGCGGTGCACACCGACAAGAGCGTCGAGGGGCTGATCCTCTATCTCGCGGTGCTGCGCGCCGGCCTGGTCTACCTGCCGCTGAACCCGGCCTACCAGGCCAGCGAGCTCGAGCATTTCATCAGCGACGCGGCGCCGGGCGTGGTGATCTGCGCCGGGCGCAACTTCGGCTGGGTCAGCAAGCTGGCCTTCCAGCGCGGCGTGCGCTGGGTGTTCACGCTGGACGACGACCGCACCGGCACGCTGCTGGACCGCGCCTCGCAGATGAGCGATCAGCACGCGCCGGTGCCGCGTGATGCCGCCGACCTGGCCGCCATCCTCTACACCAGTGGCACCACCGGGCGAAGCAAGGGCGCGATGCTCAGCCACGGCAACCTGCTGAGCAACGCGCAGACGCTGAAGACCTTCTGGGATTGGCGGCCCGACGACGTGCTGCTGCATGCGCTGCCCATCTTCCACGTGCATGGCCTGTTCGTCGCCTCGCACGGCGCGCTGCTGAACGGCAGCCGCATGCTGTGGTTCAACAGGTTCGATGCCGCTGCGGTGGCGCGGCGGCTGCCGGAAGCCACCGTCTTCATGGGCGTGCCGACGTTGTACGTGCGGCTGCTGCAGGAGAAGCAACTCGACACGCGGAACATGCGGCTGTTCATCAGCGGCTCGGCGCCGCTGCTGATCGAGACCTGGCGCGAATGGCAGGCGCGCACCGGCCACCTGATCCTGGAGCGCTACGGCATGAGCGAGACGCTGATGTTGACCTCCAACCCCTGCCGGCCCGAGGACGGTGACCACGGCCAGCGGCTCGGCGGCACGGTGGGGCCGGCGCTGCCCGGCGTCGGCCTGCGCATCGTGCGCGACGACGGCCAGCCCTGCGCGGTGGACGAGATCGGCCATGTGCAGGTGCATGGCCCCAATGTCTTCAGCGGCTACTGGCAGATGCCCGAGAAGACGGCCGAGGAGTTCACCGCCGACGGCTGGTTCCGGACCGGCGACGTGGGGCGCGTGGCGGCCAACGGCTACCTGACGCTGATCGGCCGCAGCAAGGACCTGATCATCAGCGGCGGCTTCAACGTCTACCCGGCCGAGGTGGAGGGCTTCCTGAACGAGCTGCCGGGCGTGGGCGAGTCGGCCGTCATCGGCGTGCCGCACCCGGACTTCGGCGAGGCGGTGGTGGCCGTCATCACGCCCCAGGGCCGGCCCGACCCCGAGGCGCTGATCCAGGCGCTGAAGGGTCGCATCGCCGGTTTCAAGGTGCCCAAGCGCATCCTGGTGGTGCCCGAGCTGCCGCGCAATGCGATGGGCAAGGTGCAGAAGAAGCTGCTGCGCGAGCAGCACGCCGGGCTGTTCGCGCCCGCGGCCTGACGGGGGGGGCGCGGCCGTCAGCGCGGCGCCTGCGCCTCGGCCGCGGCGGTGGCGCTGCCGCCCTTGACCTCGCCCAGCGCGAGCTGCAGCACGCGCGCATCGCTGCTGGCGCGGTGGCGGGTCAGCCGCTGGCGCAGCCGCACGGCCTCGGTCACGCCGCGCCAGCGCAGCGCCTCGGGCTCGGTCAGCAGCTTGCGCAGGTCGTCCAGCCGGAAGCCGGGCAGCAGCCCGGCGGCGTCGTACAGCCGGGACAGCCAGGGGTAGTCCTGCCCCCAGCCGTCGCAGTAGACGGTCTGTCCCTGCAGGCGGCGGTTGAGCTGCTCGGCCATCCAGCGCGGCGCATGGCCGTGGCGCTGCAGCAGCTCGCGGCTGATGCCGTGCAGCGACTCGGCGCGCGCGTCCCAGTGCAGCCAGTCGGGCTCGGGGCGGATGAGGCCGCAGAACAGCGCACCCTCGGCGCTGATCAGGCCCACCTCGATGGGGTAGCTGCCGCGGCCGAAGCCGGAGGCTTCGATGTCGAGGATGGCGGGCAGCGGCATGCCGGCGAGTGTGTCAGGCGCGGCCCCGCTGTCACTGCGGGTTGTCGATGACCTGCTCCTGCTCGAACAGCTGCAGCGCCGCCCGGCCGACCTGGCGCGTGTCCCAGTAGGCATAGGCGCCCACGCCGGCCGCGCCGACCAGCGGCATCCAGCGCGACACCACCCGGCCGGCCGCCTGCCTGCCCAGCTGCATGCCGATCGCCGCGGCCGCCCGCTGCAGCAGCGCCTGCGCGGCCGGGCGCACGATGACGCGCTCGCCCACCCGCACGCCCAGGTCGCGCAGCGCCTGCGCCGCGGTGTGGCGGAACAGGCACCACATCATCTGCGTCGGCCCCAGCGCGGCGCTGCGGCCGTACAGCGCCGCGATGTCGGCCACCAGCTGGCGCTGGATCTGCCAGACGGCCATCATCTCCGGCGCGATGGTGGCCCAGCCCAGCGGCCCCACCGGCAGGGCCAGCGCGCCGGCCGCCAGCGCCGCCTTGCCGGCCGCGGCCTCGATGGCCTTGCCGGCGGCCACGCGCGGCGCCACGCTGGCATGCAGCTGCGGCTGCGGCGGCTCGACGACCAGCGCCATAACGCGCCGACTGAGTGACTGCTTGTCTTCCATGCGTGAATTCCTGCGGTGGCGGCTGTCCCTGCGTATTAGTGCACAGACCGGGTTTGCGCTCGCGCAAGCCGTTGACGTGACGCGGCTTCCTCCATGAGGGCGACACGGAAAAAATCAAGCCTGCGTTGCGGCCATTCCCGCTGCCGCACGTACAGGGAGAACCACATGTCCATCCTCAACCGCCTCAAGATCGGGCACCGCCTCGGGCTGGCCTTCGCCGTGTCCATCGCGCTGACCCTCGCCATCGCCGTGTATGCGCGCGTCGAGCTGAGCAGCATCAACGACGACCTGGCCGAGATGGTCGAGGACCGCATGGTCAAGGTCGAGCAGCTGGGCCAGCTGAAGGACAACCTGGGCCGCATCGCCGAGGCCACGCGCAACATCGTGCTGCTGGACGACGGCGCCGCCATGCAGAAGGAAGAGGCGCTCATCACCGAGCTGCGCGCCCGCAACGTGGAACTGCTGAAGTCGCTGAGCGCCAGCATCCGTTCCGAGAAAGGCCAGCAGCTGCTGCGCGACGCCGAGGCGGCCCGCCAGGCGTTCGCCGAATCGACCAACCGCGCCAAGGCGCTGGGCCTGCAAGGCAACAAGGACCAGGCCCGCAGCCTGTTGCTGAAGGAGACCGTCGCCCTGCAGGCCAGCTTCTTCGCCCGGCTGGAGGAGCTGATCGCCTTCCAGAAGGAGCTGATGACCACGGTGGCCCGGAGCACCGACAAGACCGTGGACTTCGCGATGAACGCCGTGCTGGTGATGGCCGTGGCCGCCGTGGCCTTCGGCCTGCTGCTCGCCTGGGCCATCACGCGCTCGGTGGTGGGCCCCATCCGCCAGGCCGTGCAGGCCGCCGAGACGGTGGCGGCCGGTGACCTGCGCCTGCGCCTGGACGACCGCGGCCGCGACGAGACCGCGCAGCTGCTGCAGGCGCTGCAGCGCATGAACGACGGCCTCGTCAGCATCGTCGGCGCGGTGCGTGGCAATGCCGACAGCGTGGCCACCGCCAGCGGCCAGATCGCGCAGGGCAATGCCGACCTCAGCCAGCGCACCG
Source organism: uncultured Comamonadaceae bacterium (assembly GCA_963992225.1). GTDB lineage: Bacteria > Pseudomonadota > Gammaproteobacteria > Burkholderiales > Burkholderiaceae_C > Pelomonas. The sequence continues at coordinate 15,913 of CAXDTK010000076.1, forward strand.
AGGAGCAGGCCAGCAACCTGCAGCAGACCGCCGCGTCCATGGAGCAGCTCAACGCCACCGTCAACCACAACACCGACACCGCGCGCCAGGCCGCGCAGCTGGCCACCGGTGCGGCCCGCGCGGCCGAGACGGGCGGCCAGGTGATGGGCCAGGTGGTGGACACCATGCAGGAGATCACGGCCAGCGCCAGGAAGATCGCCGACATCATCGGCACCATCGACGGCATCGCCTTCCAGACCAACATCCTGGCGCTGAACGCCGCGGTGGAGGCGGCCCGGGCCGGCGAGCAGGGCCGCGGCTTCGCCGTGGTGGCCGGCGAGGTGCGCTCGCTGGCCCAGCGCAGTGCCGGCGCGGCGCGCGAGATCAAGGCGCTGATCGGCGCCAGCGTGGACCGCGTGGAGGCCGGCAATGCGCTGGTCGGCGAGGCCGGCCGCACGATGGACGACGTGGTCGGCCAGGTGCGCCGCGTGGCCGACCTGATCGCCGAGATCAGCGCCGCCAGCGGTGAGCAGAGCAAGGGCATCGGCCAGGTCGGCGATGCGGTCAGCCAGCTCGACCAGGTCACGCAGCAGAACGCCGCGCTGGTGGAGGAGAGCGCCGCCGCGGCCGAGAGCCTGCGTGCGCAGGCCAGCCAGCTGGCCGAGACGGTGGCCACCTTCAAGCTCGATGCGGTGGCCAGGCCGGCCCTGGCGCCCGCCGTGCGCCGCGCCGCCGCCGCCGGCCAGCCGCGACCGCGCCTCGCGCTGGCGCCGGCCGCGGCCGGTGGCGACGACGATCGCTGGACCTCGTTCTGAACGGCGCGGCCTGAGTTCGGCCTGAGCGCGGCGCGGCCAGGCTGAGCGAACATCGCGGCTTTGCAGTGCAGGAGCCGCCGATGCCCGCCATGCCCCTCCCGATGCAGCGCATCCAGGTCATCGACTCGCACACCGGGGGCGAGCCGACCCGGGTGGTCATCGACGGCTTCCCGGACCTGGGCCGCGGCACCATGGCCGAGCGCCGCGAGCGGCTGCAGCACAAGCACGACGCCTGGCGCCGCGCCACGCTGCTGGAGCCGCGCGGCAGCGACGTGCTGGTGGGCGCGCTGCTGTGCCCGCCGCAGGACCCGGCGCACACGGCCGGCGTGATCTTCTTCAACAACGCCGGCATGCTGGGCATGTGCGGCCACGGCACCATCGGCCTGGTCGCCACGCTGGCCTACCTGGGCCGCATCGGCGCCGGCGAGCATGTCATCGAGACGCCGGTGGGCGACGTGCGCGCCACGCTGCAGGCCGACGGCAAGGTCAGCGTGCGCAACGTGCCGGCCTGGCGCCTGGCCGCCGGCGTGGCCGTGACGCTGCCCTCGGGCCAGACGGTCACGGGCGACATCGCCTGGGGCGGCAACTGGTTCTTCCTGTGTGCCGACCACGGCCAGGCCGTGGAACCCGGCCGCGTCCAGGCGCTGACCGACTACGCCGCGATGCTGGGCCAGGCGCTGCACGCGCAGGGCCACCGCGGCGCCGGGAGCGCCGTCATCGACCACATCGAGCTGTTCGCCGACGCCGACCCGGCGCTGGCGGACAGCCGCAGCTTCGTGCTGTGCCCCGGCGGCCAGTACGACCGCTCGCCCTGCGGCACGGGCACCAGCGCCAAGCTGGCCTGCCTGGCCGCGCAGGGCAGGCTGCAGCCGGGCGCGGTGTGGCGCCAGGCCAGCGTGATCGGCAGCGTGTTCGAGGGCTGGTACGAGGCGGCGGGCGAGCACATCGTGCCGACCATCCGCGGCCAGGCCTTCATCAGCGCCGAGGCCACGCTGCTGATCGACCCGGCCGACCCGTTCGGCTGGGGGCTGCCGGGCTGAGCCGGGTCAGGGCGGCGCCGGCGTCGCCCGCGGCGGCAGGTGCACCCCGGCCAGCATGCAGCGCACCGAGCCGCCGGCCAGCTCCAGCGTCGGCACCGCCAGCGGCAGCAGGCGCACATGCCGGGCCAGCTCCGCGCGCTGCTCGGGGCGCAGGCAGTCGGTGGCGCGGCGCGACAGCGCCAGCAGCGGCCCCTGCGGGCCGGCCAGCTCCAGCGCATTGCCGGCGAAGGCCTGCAGCTGCTCGCCGCTGAGCGGGATCAGCGCCCGGCCGCCACGCTGCAGCGCCGCGGCCAGCGCCGCGCGGTCGGCCGCCGCCACCCAGTCCAGCCCGACCAGCGCGAAGCGGTGGCCCAGCGCCATCAGCACGTTGGTGTGATAGACCGGCCGCCCGGCCGGGTCGCAGGCGTCGAAGGCTAGCGGCTGCAGGCCCAGGTCGGCGGCCAGGCGCTGCAGCAGCGGCTCATGGGCGCGCGCCGAGCGGGCCATGTACACGCTGCGCTGGGCCGGGTCGAACACCAGCGCGCCGGTGCCCTCCAGGTAGCGCCCGGCCCGCTCCTCGGCGCGGTAGTCCAGCACGCGGCGCACGCGGTAGCGGCTGCGCAGCAGCGCCAGCACGTCGTCGCGGCGCTCGCGCCGGCGGTTCTCGCAGCGCATCGGGTAGAGCACCACGCTGCCGTCGGCGTGGCAGGAGAACCAGTTGTTCGGGAACACGGCGTCCGGCGTGTCCGCGTGGCCGTCGTCCTCGAACAGGTGCACCGTGACACCGGCCTCGCGCAGCGCCTGCACGGCGGCGTCATGCTCGGCTTGCGCGCGGGCGGCCAGGGCCTCGGCCGGCGCGTCCGGCGCGCGCTGGAAGGCGTTGTCGCGCGCCGTCTCGGGGTTGGGCCGGAAGCGGTGCGGGCGCACCATGACGACGGCGGACGGCGCATGCGGGGTGGCGAGGGCGGCGGGGGGCACGGGCGGCGGCAGGCAGTGAAGAGACGGCTATTGTTCGGGCCTCACCCGTCAATGTGAACGGTACATACTGCGCAGTCTGTGCGGTTAACCAAGCAAAATGCATCCATGAAGCTGGACGACACCGACCTGCAACTGCTGGCGCTGCTGCGCGACGACGCCCGGCTGCCGGTGGTGACGCTGGCCCAGCGCGTGCGCCTGACGCGCGCGGCCGTGCAGAACCGGCTGCGCAAGCTGGAGGCGTCCGGGGTCATCGTGGGCTACACGGTCAGGCTACGGCCCGAGGCGGAGCGCCACCGCATCCGCGCGCTGATGATGATTGCGGTGGAGGGCAACCAGGCGATGGCGGTGCGCGGCCTGTTGCGCGGCCATCCGCATGTGGTGGGCCTGCACACGACCAACGTGAGCGTCTGGCCGAGCCACCTTGACGACAGTCAGTTGCTCAAGTCTGCGGGG
>CAXDTK010000077.1:0-19033 GCA_963992225.1 uncultured Comamonadaceae bacterium
CGAGATAGGAGTCCGTCTCGTGGGCTCGGAGATGTGTATAAGAGACAGTCTCGCTACCGACCAGGCGGCGCCTTCGGCGCCAGACCAACACAAGCTCGCTCAACCTCGCCCTGCAGGCGGGTTTCGCTCGCGGCGTGGTCAGACCTCCGTCACAGCTCCAGCGCCAGCAGTTCCTCCACCGTCTGGCGGCGGCGGATCAGCCGGCCGGCCCCGCCGTCCACCAGCACCTCGGCGGCCAGCGGGCGGCTGTTGTAGTTGCTGGACATGGACGCGCCATAGGCGCCCGCGTCGTGGATGACCAGCAGGTCGCCCACGCGCGCCTCGGGCAGCGCGCGGGTCAGCACCTCGCCGCCGGCCGCCTGCGTGAACACGTCGCCCGATTCGCACAGCGGCCCCGCCACCACCGTCTCGTGCAGCGACCGCCCCACGCCGTCGCCGTTCTGGGGCAGCAGCGTCATCGCATGGAAGCTGCCATACATGGCCGGGCGCATCAGCTCGTTGAAGCCGGCATCCACCAGCACGAAGCGATTGGCGCCCGCGTTCTTGACCGCCCTCACCTCGGCCAGCAGCACGGCGCTCTCGGCCACCAGGTAGCGGCCCGGCTCCAGCTCCAGCGTGAGCGCATGGCCCACCAGCGCCTCGGCCTCGCGGCGGGCGGTGTCCCACAGGCCGAAGTAGTGGTCCACGTCGATGCCGGCGTCGCCCTCGCGGTAGGGAATCGACAGCCCGCCGCCGGCCGAGATGGCGTGCAGGTCGTGGCCCGCCGCCACCGCCTGCTTCACCAGGCCCACCATCGCCGCCCCCACCTGCGCCAGGTGGCCGTAGTCCACGCCCGAGCCGATGTGCATGTGCAGGCCCGCCAGATGCAGGCCGTGCCGGCGGACGGCGGCCAGCGCCTCGCCCAGGTCCGCATGCCAGATGCCATGCTTGCTGTGCTCGCCGCCGGTGTTGGTCTTGTGGCTGTGGCCGTGGCCGAAGCCGGGGTTGATGCGCAGCCAGACCGGGTGACCGGGCGAGGCCGCGCCGAGCTGGTGGAGCATGTCGATGGAGCCGGCATTCACGGGGATGCGGTGCTCCACGACGGTGGCCAGCGTGGCATGGTCGAACAGGTCGGCGGTGAAGACGATCTCGTCGCCGCCCGCGGTGTAGCCGGCCGCCAGCGCCCGCAGGATCTCGCCGCGCGACACCGAGTCGACCTTGACGCCGGCCTCGCGCAGCACGCGCAGGATGTGCACGTTGGAGCAGGCCTTCTGCGCGAAGCGCACCACGTCGAAGCGCCGCAACGACGCGGCGCGGGCGCGGATGGTGGCGGCGTCGTAGACCCACAGCGGCGTGCCATGTTCGGCGGCCAGGGCGGTCAGCAGGTCGGGCGTCAGGGCGGTGGGCAGGGGCTTGGTCATGCGGCGCAGCATGCCGCGCCAAAGCCATTCAATCAAATCTCAATTTTTCGCTGGACAATCCATTCCTGATATGGACATCCAGCACCGCCACATCGAAGTCTTCCGCGCCGTGATGACGGCCGGCAGCGTCACCGGCGCCGCCGCGCTGCTGCACACCTCGCAGCCCACGCTGAGCCGCGACCTCGCGCGGCTGGAGCAGCTGCTGGGCTATGCGCTGTTCGAGCGCGAGCGCGGCCGGCTCAAGGCCACCGCCCGGGCGCGGGCGCTGTTCGACGAGGTGGAGCGCAGCTTCCAGGGCCTGGCCCGGGTCATCGAGCGGGCCGAGGCGCTGGGCCGCGGCGAGGCCATGGAACTCAGCCTGCTGAGCCTGCCCGCGCTGTCCCACGCGCTGCTGCCGGCGGCGCTGGCCGGGCTCCTGGCCGGGCACCCGGCGGCGCGCGTCTCCATCACGCCGGCTGAGCCACCGCTGCTGGACGCCTGGCTCAGCGAGCAGCGCTTCGACCTGGGGCTGGCCGAGCAGGCCACGCCGCTGCCGGGGGTGCGGGTGGAGCCGGTGCTGGAAGCCGACGAGGTGGCGGTGCTGCCGGCCGGCCATGCGCTGGCCGCGCGCGAGCGGCTGGCGTTGCAGGACTTCGCCGGCCAGGACTTCATCAGCCTCGCCGAGGACGACCCCTACCGGCGGGAGATCGATGCGCGCTTCGACGCGGCGGGCATTGCGCGCCGGCTGCGGCTGCAGACCCACAGCGCGGTGGCGGTGTGCGAGCTGGTGCGGGCCGGCCTGGGCCTGGCCATCGTGAACCCGCTGACGGCGGCGGCCTGCGCCGGGGCGGGCCTGGCGGTGCGCCCGCTGGCGGTGTCCATTCCCTACCGGGTCAGCGCGCTGGTGCCGCTGCACCGACCGGCGCAGCCGCTGGTCGACGCGCTGCTCAGCGCGCTGCGGCGCGTGCCACGACCGTCGGCTTGGTCCCGAAGCGCTTGACGATGCTGGCCTCGATGCCGGCGGCATCCAGGCCGCACAGGCTCATCAGCTTGGCCGGGTCGCCATGCTCGACGAACTCGTCGGGCAGGCCCAGCTGCAGCAGCGGCACGGTGATGCCGGCGGCGTTCAGCGCCTCGGCCACCGCACTGCCGGCGCCGCCCATGACGCAGCCGTCCTCCACCGTGACCAGCGCGTCATGCGTGCGCGCCAGCTCGGCCACCAGCGCGGCGTCCAGCGGCTTCACGAAGCGCATGTTGGCCACCGTGGCATCCAGCCGCCCGGCGGCTTCCAGCGCCGGGTAGAGCAAGGTACCGAAGGCCAGGATGGCGATGCGCGGGCCGCTGCCCTGCAACTGGCGGCGGATCTCGCCCTTGCCCCAGGCCTGCGCCGTCATGGCCTTGACCGGCACGACGCCGGCGCCGGCACCGCGCGGATAGCGCACCGTCACCGGGCCGTCGTGCAGGAAGCCGGTGTACAGCGCCTGGCGGCATTCGTCCTCGTCGGCCGGCGTCAGCACGGCCATGTTGGGAATGCAGCGCGTGAATGCGATGTCGTAGTTGCCGGCATGCGTGGCCCCATCGGCGCCCACCAGGCCGGCGCGGTCCAGCGCGAACAGCACCGGCAGGTTCTGGATGGCCACGTCGTGCACCATCTGGTCGTAGGCGCGCTGCAGGAAGGTCGAGTAGATGGCCACCACGGGCTTCAGGCCCTCGCAGGCCAGGCCCGCGGCGAAGGTGACCGAGTGCTGCTCGGCGATGCCCACGTCGTGGTAGCGCTGCGGGAAGCGCTTGTGGAACTCCACCATGCCCGAGCCCTCGCGCATGGCCGGCGTGATGCCCACCAGGCGCGGGTCCTGCTCGGCCATGTCGCACAGCCAGTCGCCGAACACCTGCGTGAACGTGGTCTTGGGCGGCGTGGCGGGCTTGACGAAGCCCACGGCCGGGTCGAACTTGCCGGACGCGGCGTGGTACTTGACCGGGTCGGCCTCGGCCAGCTTGTAGCCGGCGCCCTTCTTGGTGACGATGTGCAGGAACTGCGGGCCCTTCTTGTCGCGCAGGTTCTCCAGCGTCGGGATCAGCGCGTCGAGGTCGTGGCCGTCGATGGGGCCGACGTAGTTGAAGCCGAACTCCTCGAAGATCGTGCCCGGCACGACCATGCCCTTGGTGTGCTCCTCGAACTTGCGCGCGAACTCGTACAGCGGCGTGTTCTTCAGCACGCTCTTGGCGCCTTCGCGGGCCGCGGTGTAGAAGCTGCCGCTCATCAGCCGGGCCAGGTACTTGTTGAGCGCGCCGACCGGCGGGCTGATCGACATGTCGTTGTCGTTCAGGATCACCAGCACATCGCCCAGCAGGCCGCCATGGGCCACGCCGGCGTTGTTCAGCGCCTCGAAGGCCATGCCGGCCGTCATGGAGCCGTCGCCGATGATGGCCACGGCCTTGCGGTCCTCGCCCTTGAGCTTGGCGGCCATCGCCATGCCATGGGCGGCCGAGATGCTGGTGGACGAATGCCCCGTGCCGAAGGTGTCGTAGACGCTCTCGTCGCGGCGCGGGAAGCCGCTGATGCCGCCCAGCTGGCGCAGCGAGCCCATGCGGTCGCGCCGGCCGGTCAGCACCTTGTGCGGGTAGGTTTGGTGGCCCACGTCCCACACCAGCCGGTCCTCCGGGGTGTTGAAGACGTAGTGCAGCGCGACGGTCAGCTCGACGGTGCCCAGGTTGGAGCCGAGGTGGCCGCCGGTCTTGGAGACGCTGTCCAGCACATAGGCGCGCAGCTCGTCGGCGACCTTCTTGAGCTCCGTGCGCGGCAGACGGCGCAGGTCCGCCGGGGAATCGATGGCGCGCAGCAGGGGGAAGTCCATATCAACCCTTCAGTTGTCGCGTTCCACCACCGAATCAGCCAGCAGGCTGAGGTGGCTGACGTCCGCGAGGCCGCTGGCGGCCAGCGCCGCCTTGGCCTCGGCGCGCAGTTGCAGCGCCAGCGCACGGGCCGCCTCCAGCCCCAGCACGCTGACGTAGGTGGGCTTGTTGGCGTCCTGGTCCTTGCCGGCGGTCTTGCCCAGCACATGCGACTCCTGGGTCACGTCCAGGATGTCGTCCACCACCTGGAAGGCCAGGCCCAGCGCGGCGCCGTAGTCGGACAGGCACCGGGTGGCCTGGGCCGAGGCCGGCCCGCAGGCCGCGCCCATCATGACGCTGGCCTGCAACAGCACGCCGGTCTTGCGGCGGTGCATGTCGCGCAGCGTGCATTCGTCCAGCGGCTTGCCGATGCTGGCCAGGTCGATGGCCTGGCCGCCGGCCATGCCGTCGTAGCCGGCCGAGCGGGCCAGCAGCGCGCACAGCCGCGCCTGCAGCGCCGGCGCGATGCCCTCGTCGGGCGTCAGCACGTCGAACGCCAGCGCCTGCATCGCGTCACCGGCCAGCATGGCCTGGGCCTCGCCGAACTGCACATGCGTGGTGGGCTTGCCGCGGCGCATCACGTCGTCGTCCATGCAGGGCATGTCGTCATGCACCAGCGAATAGGCGTGGATCAGCTCGACGGCACAGGCCGCGCGCATCGCCGCGAAGCGGTCGCCGCCCACCGCGGCGCAGCTGGCCAGCACCAGCAGCGGCCGCAGCCGCTTGCCGCCGCCCAGCACCGCATAGCGCATCGCCTCGCCGAGCCCGGCCGGCGCCTGCGCGGGCACCAGGGCGTCCAGCGTCACCTCGAAGGCGGACAGGGACATGTCCACCCAGTGGTGAAAGTCCTTTGCTTCCATGATTCAGGAGCCCTCCCAGGCCTTCAGTTCCGCGCCGTCCAGCACCTTGACCTGCTGCTCCACCGCCTGCAGCCGGCCGCGGCACAGGGCCAGCAGTTCCGACCCGCGCTGGTAGCTCTGCAGGAGTTGGTCCAGCGGCAGCTGCTGCCCCTCCATCGCCGCGACCAGGCGCTCCAGCTCGTCGAGCGCCTGCTCGTAGCTGAGTTCGTTGCCATCTAACGCGGCAGCCTTGGTGCGGGACGAGGTCTTTGTCATTTCAAAACGCGAAACGGCAATTGTAGTCAGCGGGTTTTGACATTCCCCCGCGCCGGGCGTAACCGTCTGCTCTCTGCCACTGGGGTGGGTAGAATCCCCACCCTCTTGCTCGACCGACGCGCCCGCGCGCGAGCCCTTCCATCCACCACCTAGCAACCTGGCCGACTCGGCACCGCCGAGATGCGCCGGAGGGACGCAGCACCAATTTTCCTGAAAGACCCGCCTGGATCATGTCCGACCTGAGCCTTCCCGTCTCGGCGCTACAACGCAGCCAGACCCAGCTCCCGGTGAGCGCCTACTTCGACCCCGATCTGTTCAAGCGCGAGCAGGCCGGCATCTTCCAGCGAGGGCCCCGCTATGTCGGCCATGCACTGGCCGTGCCGGAGGTGGGCGACCACTATGCGTTGCCCCAGGAAGGTGAAGGTCGGGCGCTGGTGCGCTCGGCCCAAGGCATCGAGCTGATCTCCAACGTCTGCCGGCACCGCCAGGCCGTCATGCTGCGCGGCCGTGGCAACACCAGGTCCAACATCGTCTGCCCGCTGCACCGCTGGACATATTCACACCAGGGCGAGCTGATCGGGGCACCGCACTTCGACCACGACCCCTGCCTGAACCTGAACCGCTACCCGCTGCGCGAATGGAACGGCCTGCTGTTCGAGGACAACGGCCATGACGTCGCCGCCGAGCTGGCGCAGCTGGGCCCGCGCGCGCAGCTGGACTTCTCCGGCTTCGTGCTCGACAAGGTCCAGGTCCACGAGTGCAACTACAACTGGAAGACCTTCATCGAGGTCTACCTGGAGGACTACCACGTCGGGCCCTTCCACCCCGGGCTGGGCGCCTTCGTCACCTGCGAGGACCTGGCCTGGCAGTTCGGCACCCACCACTCGGTGCAGACGGTGGGCGTGCACAAGGGGCTGGAGCGCCCGGGCTCACCGGTCTACCAGCGCTGGCACGACCAGCTGTTGAAGTACCGCGAGGGCCGCCCGCCCGAGGCCGGCGCGATCTGGCTGACCTACTACCCGCACATCATGGTGGAGTGGTATCCGCATGTGCTGGTGGTGTCCACGCTGCACCCGGTGTCGCCGCAGAAGACCGTCAACCTCGTCGAGTTCTACTACCCCGAGGAGATCGCGGCCTTCGAGCGCGAGTTCGTCGAGGCGCAGCAGGCCGCCTACATGGAGACCTGCATCGAGGACGACGAGATCGCCGAGCGCATGGACGCCGGCCGCCTGGCGCTGTTCCAGCGCGGCGACAACGAGGTCGGCCCCTACCAGAGCCCGATGGAAGACGGCATGCAGCATTTCCACGAGTGGTACCGCGGGCAGCTGGGCCCCCGCCTGGGCGGCGGCGACTGATGCCCGCCCCGGCGCTGATGGTGCTGGCGACCTTCCTGTTCGCCACCATGGGCGTCTGCGTGAAGCTGGCCAGCGAGTTCTACGCGGCCAGCGAGATCGTCATGTACCGCGGCCTGGTGGGCATGGTGATGATGTTCGCGCTGTGCCGGCAGCAGCGCGTCGGCCTCAGGACGCGCCTGCCCGGCATGCACCTGTGGCGCAGCATCGCCGGGGTCACGTCGCTGTCGCTGTGGTTCTACGCCATCGGCCAGCTGCCGCTGGCCACGGCGATGACGCTGAACTACATGTCGTCGGTCTGGATGGCCCTCTTCCTGCTGGGCGGCGCGGTGCTGATGGGAGCGCAGCGGGTGGACTGGCGGCTGATGGCCGCGGTGCTGCTGGGCTTTGCCGGCGTGGCGCTGATCCTGCGGCCCACGCTGGACCAGCAGCAGCTCTGGCATGGCCTGGCCGGCCTGCTGTCCGGCATGCTGGCCGCGATGGCCTACCTGCAGGTGACGGCGCTGGGCCGCGCCGGCGAGCCCGAGCTGCGCGTGGTCTTCTACTTCTCGCTGGGCGGCGCGGTCGCCGGGGCCGTCATCACGGCGGTGGCCCAGGGCGGGCTACAGGCCCACACGCTGTGGGGCGCCGCGCTGCTGCTGGCCGTGGGCCTGCTGGCCACCACGGCCCAGGTGCTGCTGACGCGCGCCTACGGCACCGGCAAGCCGCTGGTGAACGCCTGCCTGCAATACCTGGGCATCGTGTTCTCGTTCATCTACGGCATGCTGCTGTTCAAGGACGCGCTGACCTGGTCGGCCACGATAGGCATGCTGCTCATCATCGGGGCCGGCGTGGCGGCGACGCTGCTGCGCTCCAACATCGCCCCGCCGCCCAAGGACAGCCAGTTCAACCCCGCCGAGTCATGACCTACCAGACGCTGATCACCCCCGCCGAGCTGCGCGCCCTGCCCGACGCGCTCATCCTCGACTGCGGCTTCGACCTGAGCGACCCCGCCGCCGGCGAGCGCGCCTATGCCGCCGGGCACATTCCCGGCGCCCATTACCTGCACCTGGAGCGCGACCTCAGCGGCGCCAAGACCGGCCCGGACGGCCACTTCCGCGGCCGGCACCCGCTGCCGGAGCGTGACGCGTTCGCGGCGCTGCTGCGCCGCCTGGGGCTGCGCACCGGCCGTCAGGTGGTCGCCTGTGACGGCCAGGGCGGCATGTATGCCGCGCGCGCCTGGTGGATGTTGCGCTGGCTGGGCCATGCCGATGTCGCGGTGCTGGACGGTGCCTGGGACGGCGAACGGGTGACCGCAATCCCCGCCGCCACGCCCTCCGACTGGCAGCCCGGCGAGCCGCGGGCGGCGCAGGTCGACGCCGCCACGCTGCAGGCGCGGCTGGGCCGGGTGCGACTGATCGACGCGCGCGCCCCGGAGCGCTTCCGCGGCGACGTGGAGCCGCTGGACCGCCAGGCCGGCCACATCCCCGGCGCGCGCAACCGCTTCTTCAGGGACAACCTCGGTGCCGACGGCCGCTTCAAGCCCGCTGCGCAGCTGCGCCAGGAGTTCGGGGCCCTGCTGGCGCCGCATGCCGCGCACGAGGTGGTGCATCAGTGCGGTTCGGGCGTCACGGCCTGCCACAACCTGCTGGCGATGGTGCATGCCGGCTTCGCCGAGCCGCAGCTCTACCCGGGTTCGTGGAGCGAATGGTCGGCCGACCCGGCAAGGCCCATTGCCACCGCTTGACGCAAAACAAACCCGGCCGCCGCCCGGCTGAAGCACACTGACGGCATCCCAACCCCCTGGAGGACCGCATGTTCAAGCGCATCCTTGTCCCGACCGACGGCTCCGACATCACCGCCAAGGCGGTCGACACCGCCATCCAGCTGGCCAAGCTGCATGGCGCGCAGCTGATGACGCTCAGCGTCATGGAACCCTTCCCCTACAGCGCCGTCTCCGAGATCCAGCCGGTGCCGCCGCAGGAGTTCATCGACGCCCAGCACCGGGTGGCGCAGCAGCGCGTCGAGGCCGTCAGCGCCACCGCCGCGGCCCAGGGCGTGGCCTGCCGGGCGCACACCGTCGAGGCGCTGCATGCCTGGGAAGCCATCATCGACCACGCCAAGGCCGAGGGCGTCGACCTCATCGTCATGGCCTCACACGGCCGGCGCGGTGTCGCGGCGCTGCTGCTCGGCAGCGAGACCCAGAAGGTGCTGACGCACACTGACCTGCCCGTGCTGGTCGTCAAGTGAGCGGCATGGCCGCCGGGGCGCTGCGGCGGCCCGACGGCCCCCTGTCCGCGCGCCTCAGTGCGCGTGCGTGCCGTGCAGGAACGTCGACACCGCGAACGCCACGCCAAGCCCGATGCCCAGCCACGCCACCTGGGCCAGCGTGTCGCGCCAGGCCAGGCGCTGCTGCAGCTGCGGCAGCAGGTCGGCCACCGAGATGTAGATGAAGCTGCTGGACGCCAGCACCAGCAGATAGGGCAGCGCGCCGTCGAAGCTGCCGATCAAAAAGTAGCCCAGCACGCCGCCGACGACCGCCGCCATGCCTGAGATGGCGTTGAACAGCAGCGCCTTGGCGCGCGACAGCCCGGCGTTCAGCAGCACGATGTAGTCGCCCACCTCCTGCGGGATCTCGTGGGCCACGATGGCCAGCGCCGTCGCGAAACCCAGCCGCGTGTCGGCCAGGAAGGCCGCCGCGATGATGGCGCCGTCGCAGAAGTTGTGGATGCTGTCGCCCACCAGCACGGTCAGGCCGCCGCGGCCGGCCTGCTCGGCATCGAAGTGATGGTGGTGATGGTGGCCGTCGCCCTCGTGGTGATGCACATGGCGGTACAGCTCCACCTTCTCCAGCAGCCAGAAGAACAGCAGCCCGCCCAGCAGCACCGCGAACAGCGTCTGCGGCGCCGCGGTGTGGCTCTCGAAGGCCTCGGGCAGCACGTTCAGCAGCGACGTGCCCAGCAGGATGCCGGCCGACAGGCTGACGAGACTCTTGACGAGCCGGGTGAGCACGCCGACGGTGAGGCTGGCGGCGACGAGCACCGACAGCAGCCCGCCGGCGAAGGTGGCGAGCACGATGTAGAGAAGGGTCATGGCTATGGGCAAAAGCAACGGGCCACAGCCTTGGACTGCGGCCCGAACCCGTTCAGCCTAGCAGAGCTGTCAAGCCACCCCATGCTGGCGCAGCCAGCGCAGGCAGCGCGCCCAGGCGTCCTCGGCCTCGGCGCGGCGGTAGCTGGCGCGGCAGTCGGCGAAGAAGGCATGCGGCGTGTCGGGGTAGACGACGAACTCGCAGCGCCCGTTGCCGGCCGCCTGCAGCGCCGCCTCCAGCGCGGCCAGCGTCTGCACCGGGATGCCTGCATCGGCCGCGCCGTACAGCCCCAGCACCGGCGCCCGGATGCCAGCCGCGCGCTCGATGACCGTGCGATCGCCGGCGCAGTAGCTGCGCGCCACCGGCCCGTACCAGGCCACGGCCGCCTTCACCGCGGCGTTGTGGGCCGCATAGGACCAGGCCATGCGGCCGCCCCAGCAGAAGCCGGTGATGCACAGCCGGGCGGTATCGCCGCCCTGCGCCGCCGCCCAGGCCACGGTGGCATCCAGGTCGGCATGCACCTGGGCATCGGCGGCCTGGGCCACCACCTCGGCAATCAGGCGCGGGATGTCGGTGCAGGCGCCGGCGTCGCCATGCCGCACGAACAGCTCCGGCGCGATGGCGAGGTAGCCCTGCCGGGCCAGGCGCCGGCACACGTCCGCGATGTGCTCGTGCACGCCGAAGATCTCGCTGGCTACCAGCACCACCGGCAGGTGGCGCCCGCCCGCGGGCGCGGCCCGGTAGGCCGGCATCCGCCAGTCGCCCACCGGGATGCGAACCGGGCCGGCCAGCAGCCCCGCCGCGTCGGTGTGGATCGCCTGCGTGCCCACCGGCAACACGGCCGCCGCGAAGCCGCGGCCACCGGCCTCGCGGTCGGTGGCGGGGCTGTCGATCTGTCGGTCCGGCATGGGGGTTCCTGAAGCGAGCAGTGAGGGGCGCGCGCCGCGTGACGGCGGGGCGTCAAATTTTGCCCCGACAATCCGCCGCCATGACGACGCGCCCCGACCGCAGCGGCCAGCCCTGGGCTGCCATCGACATTGGCTCCAACAGCTTCCGGCTCGAACTGGCGCGCCTGTCCGGCGACCGCTACCAGCGCATCAGCTACATCAAGGAGAGCGTGCGCCTGGGCGCGGGGCTGGACGCCGAGGGCATGCTGACCGAAGCGGCGATGCAGCGCGGCCTGGACTGCCTGAAGGGTTTCGGCGAGCAGCTCGGCGGCATCCCGCCCGAGCGCATCCGCGCCGTCGCGACGCAGACGCTGCGCGAGGCCCGCAACCGCAACGCCTTCCTGGCCCGCGCCGAGGCCGTGCTGGGCCATCCGGTGGAGGTCATCTCCGGCCGCGAGGAGGCCCGGCTGATCTTCGCCGGCGTCGCGCGGCTGCAGCCCTCGGACAAGCCGCGGCTGGTCATCGACATCGGCGGCCGCTCCACCGAGATGATCCTCGGCCGCGGCCGCAAGCCGGTGCTGGCGGAATCCTTCGGCGTCGGCAGCGTGGGCCTGTCGATGCGCTTCTTCGCCGACGGCATCTACACCGCCGAGGCCTTCCGCGCCGCGCAGGTGGCGGCCGGCGCCGAGCTGGAGGAGGCGCTGACGCTGTTCCGCCCGGAGCTGTGGCAGGAGGCGCTGGGCTCGTCGGGCACCGTGGGCGCCGTCTCGCAGATCCTGGCCGCCGCCGGGCAGACCGATGGTCGCATCACGCCGGCCGCGCTGCGCTGGTGCATCGCCCAGTGCGTGGAGGCCGGCTCGCAGGACAAGCTGCAGATCCCCGGCCTGAAGGACGACCGGCGGCCCGTGGTCGCCGGGGGGCTGTGCATCCTCTACACGCTGCTGACGCAGTTCGGCATCGCCGAGCTGCTGCCCACGAAGGGCGCGCTGCGCCAGGGCGTCATCTTCGACCTGGCCGAGCGCCTCACGCCCAGCGGCGCCCGCGACCCGCGGGCCGGCTCGGTGGCCGAGCTGCAGCGGCGCTTCGGCGTCGACACCGCGCAGGCCGAGCGCGTCGCCGTGCAGGCCGAGAAGCTCTACCGCCAGCTGCTGCCCAAGCCGGTACCCGAGCTGCTGCGCGAGCTGCGCTGGGGGGCCGCGCTGCACGAGATCGGCATGCTGGTGTCGCACCACGACCACCACCGCCACAGTGCCTACCTGCTGGCGCATGTGGACGCCGCCGGCTTCTCCACCAACCAGCTGCAGCGCCTGGCCGCGCTGGCGCTGGGCCAGCGCGGCGGCCTGCGCAAGATCGAGGGCCAGCTGGCGGACGCCAGCCTGCTGGACCAGCTCGTCGCGCTGCGCCTGGCGGTGATCCTCTGCCACGCCCGCACGGCCACCGCCGGCAACCCCAGGCTGGCGCGCAGCGGCCGGCAGCTGACGCTGCATTGCCCCAAGAGCTGGTCCAACGGCCAGGCGCGCACGCGCTTCCTGCTCAAGGAGGAGGCCGAGGCCTGGGCCCGCACCGGGCTGCTGGAGCTGGCCATCGCCTGAGCCGCGCTGCTGCCATGCGCTGGCAGCACCCCTTGCCATGATGGCCGCCGTCCCAGCCACGGAGACCGCCATGCTCAAGACCTACACCGGCAGCTGCCACTGCAAGGCCGTCCGCTTCGAAGTGGACCTCGACCTGGCCGCCGGCACCGGCCGCTGCAACTGCTCCATCTGCGTCAAGACGCGCAACTGGGGCGCCAGCGTCAAGCCCGACGCCTTCCGGCTGCTGGCCGGCGATGACGCGCAGAGCGACTACCAGTTCGGCTCCAACAGCATCCACCACCTGTTCTGCAAGACCTGCGGCGTGCGCAGCTTCGGCCGCGGCTACATCGAGGAGCTGGGCGGCGCCTTCGTGTCGGTCAAGGTCAACTGCCTGGACGACGTGACGCCCGAGGAACTGATCGCCGCGCCGGTGCAGTACTTCGACGGCCTGCACAACAACTGGTGGCACCAGCCGGACGAGACGCGGCACCTCTGAGGGTCGCCTTCACGCCGCGCGGCGGGGCGTCAAAGCGCGTCCGGCCCCTGCACCGCGTGCAGCGTCACCTCGGGCTCGCCGTCGCGCTGGCGCCAGCGCAGCCACCAGACGGCGCCCTTCTTGATCGCCCAGTCCTGCTCCGCACCGGACAGCAGCCGGGCGGCCAGCCGGCCCAGCGTCGGCTGATGGCCGCACAGCAGCACCGGCTCGCCCGCCCTGGGCCAGCGGCAGGCCTCGATCAGCGCCTCCACCGGCGCATCGGGCGCGATGGTCGGCACGATGCGCACCTCGCGGCCCAGCGCCTCCGCCGTCTGCCGGCAGCGCAGCGCGGGGCTCACGAGCACGCGCGTGCTCGCCGCGAGGCGGTGGTTCAGCCAGGCCGCCATGCGGCGCGCCTGGCGCTCGCCCTTGGTGGTCAGCGCGCGTTGCAGGTCGTCCTGGCCCGGTGCGGCCACCTCCGCTTCGGCATGGCGCCAGAGGATCAGGTCCATCTCATCGACTCCGCAGCAATTCACCTGCCCATCGCCCCGGCCGGGGGTGGGCCGTTCATTCACTGTAGCGCCGCATCAGCGCCTGTTGCGCGCTGATGCCGTGGTCGCTGATGCGCACCGAGCGTCCGTCCGGGCCCAGCTGCCAGGCGTCCAGCGTGTCGTGCAGGTAGGGCTGCAGCGCCTCGTCGATGACGCGCTGGCGCAGCTTGGGGTCCAGCACCGGCCAGGCCACCTCGATGCGGCGGAACATGTTGCGGCTCATCCAGTCGGCACTGGACAGGAACAGCGCCTCGCCGTCGTCGCCGTCCTTGGGCTCGGCCCAGCGGAAGTAGCAGACGCGCGAATGCTCGAGGAAGCGGCCCACGACGGAACGCACCACGATGTTGTCGCTGACGCCCGGCAGGCCCGGCGGCAGCATGCAGGCGCCGCGCACGATCAGGTCGATCTTGGCGCCGGCCTGCGCCGCGCGCAGCAGCGCATGGATCAGCTCCGCATCGGTCAGCGCATTGATGCGCACCACCACCCGCGCGGACTTGTAGCCGCTGCGCGCCGCCAGCTCCACCTGGCCCAGCAGCTCCACCATGCGGCTGTGCATGTTGAAGGGCGCCAGCAGCATGCGCCGCAGCGCCTTGAACTTGCCCAGCGACGCCAGCTGGCGGAACACCGAGTCGGCATCGGCCGTCAGGTCCGCGTCGGCGGTCAGCAGGCCCAGGTCGGTGTACAGGCGCGCCGTCTTGGGGTTGTAGTTGCCGGTGGAGATGTGGGCGTAGCGGCGCAGCCGCCCGCCTTCGCGGCGCATCACCAGCAGCAGCTTGGCATGGGTCTTGTAGCCCACGATGCCGTAGACCACCTGCGCGCCCACCGCCTCCAGCCGCTCGGCCCAGTTGATGTTGGCCTCCTCGTCGAAGCGCGCCTTCAGCTCCACGACGGCCATCACCTCCTTGCCGCGCCGCGCCGCCTCGATCAGCAGGTCCATCAGCTCCGACTTGGCGCCGGTGCGGTAGATGGTCTGCTTGATGGCCAGCACGTCCGGGTCGTTGACGGCCTCGCGCAGCAGCTGCACCACCGGGTCGAAGCTCTCGAAGGGATGGTGCAGCAGCACGTCGCCCTTGCGCAGCTGCTCGAACATCGACTTGTGGCGCGGCAGGCGGCGCACGGGCCAGACCGGCTCGTAGGGCTCGAAGCGCAGCGCCGGCGCGTCGGTCTGGTCGATCAGCTCATTCAGGCGCACCAGGTTGACCGGCCCGTTGACGCGGTACAGCGCCGCCACCGGCAGGCCGAACTGCTCCAGCAGGAACTCGGACAGCTCGGCGGGGCAGGTGTTGACCACCTCCAGCCGCACCGCGCGGCCGAAATGACGCGTGGTGAGGCCCGAGCGCAGCGCATGGCGCAGGTTGGCAATCTCCTCCTCGTCCACCTCCAGGTCGGAATCGCGCGTGACGCGGAACTGCGAGAACGCCTCCACCTTGCGGCCCGGGAACAGCTCCTCCAGGTGGGCGCGGATCACGCTGGTCAGCAGCGCGAACGCCTGGCAGCCGTTGCTGATGCTGGCCGGCAGCTTGATGACGCGCGGCAGCACGCGCGGCACCTTGACGATGGCGATGCGGTTGTCGCGGCCGAAGGCGTCCTTGCCCGACAGCCGCGCAATGAAATGCAGCGACTTGTTGGCCACCTGCGGGAAGGGGTGGGCCGGGTCCAGCCCCACCGGCACCAGCAGCGGCTTGACCTCGCGCTCGAAGAACTTCTGCACCCAGCGCCGCTGCGGCTCGTCGCGGTCGGCGTGGTTGAGGATGACGATCTGCTGCTCGCGCAGCAGCGGCATGACCTGCTCGTTGAAGACGTGGTACTGCTCGTCGATCAGCGTGTGCGCGGCGCGGCCCACGCGCTCCACGTCCTGGCTGGTCACCGTGCTCAGCGGGTCGCGCGCGGCCTCCAGCATGTCGGCGAAGCGCACCTCGAAGAACTCGTCGAGGTTGCTCGACACGATGCAGATGTAGCGCAGCCGCTCCAGCAACGGCACGTCTTCCCGCTGGGCCTGGGCCAGCACGCGCCGGTTGAATTCGAGGATGGCCTGTTCGCGGTTGAGCAGCTTCAGCGGGGTCGGGTCGGTCATGGCCAAAAGTGTATGAAGCTTGTGTGACAGGTGCGTTGAAACCCCCCGGGATAATCCGGGCCATGCACCTGATGATTCCCCATGCCAGCGCGCTCGACGACGGCGCCCGGCATGCGTTCGCCCACCTGGCGCTGCCCAACCTGGCCGCCCTGCTGGGCCGGCTCAGCCCGGACGCCACCTGGGGCAGCGACGAGTTCTCGCCCCAGCCGCCGCACCAGGCCGCGCTGGCCGCGCTGCGCGCCCAGGCCCAGCCCAGCGCCGCCGCCTGGGCGGTGGACGCCGGCCCGGAGCTGGGCTGGGCGCTGCTGACGCCCGTGCACCTGGCCGTCGGCAGCGACGGCGTGGACGTGCTGCCGCCGGGCGCGCTCAATCTGTCCGAGTCGGACGCCACGCGGCTGGTGGCCGCGCTGCGCGAGCTCTGGCCGGACAGCGAAGGCTGGCAATGGCGGGTGCTGGACGCCACGCGCTGGGCCCTGGGGCATGCCGACGCGCTGGACGGCCTGAGCGCGCCCAGCATCGAACGCGCCGCCGGCCGGCCCATCGAGCCCTGGTTGCCCGACAGCCGCGTGCTGCGCCGCTGGCAGAACGAGGCGCAGATGCTGCTGCACGGCCACCCGCTCAACGCCGAACGCGAGGCGCGTGGCGAACATGCGGTGAACTCGGTCTGGATCGGCGACATCGGCCGCAGCAACGGCCGGCCCGCCCCGGTCAGCGTCGATGCCCGCCTGACCGAGCCGCTGCTGCTGGGCGACCTGGCCGGCTGGGCCGAGGCCTGGCAGCGGCTGGACGCCGGGCCGCTGGCCGCACTGCGGCAGGACCCCGCGGCCAGCCTGACGCTGTGCGGCGAACGCCTGGCGCGTCACTTCACGCCGCAGCCGCTGTCCTTCGTCGAGAAGCTGCGCCGCCGCTGGCAGGCGCCCGACGTCGCCGCCGTGCTGGAGGCGCTGTGAACTCGCCGCGGCTGATCGAACGTGACGTGAACCCGCGCACCGCCTGGGCGCTGGAGCAGGCCGGCGTGGCGCCGCTGCTGGCCCGGTTGCTGGCCGCGCGCGGCGTGCGCGAGGCCGCCGAGCTGGACGAAAGCCTGGCCCAGTTGCTGCCGCCCGGCGGCCTGAAGGGCCTGCCCGAGGCGTCGGCGCTGCTGGCCGACGCCATTCAGCATGGCGAGCGCATCGTCATCGTGGCCGACTATGACTGCGACGGCGCCACCGCCTGCGCCGTCATGCTGCGCGGCCTGGCGCTGCTGGGCGCGCGGCCCGGCCAGGTCGGCTACGTGGTGCCCGACCGCGCGGTGCATGGCTACGGCCTCACGCCCACCATCGTGGACCTGGCGCTGGAGCAGCAGCCCTCGCTGCTGGTCACGGTGGACAACGGCATCGCCAGCCTGGCCGGCGTGGCCCATGCCCGCGCCCGCGGGTTGAAGGTGCTGGTGACCGACCACCACCTGCCCGCCGTCGTCGACGACCAGGTCGTCGTGCCGCAGGCCGATGCCATCGTCAACCCCAACCAGCCCGGCTGCAGCTTCGCCAGCAAGTCGCTGGCCGGCGTGGGCGTGGCCTTCTACGTGCTGATGGGCCTGCGCGCCGAGCTGCGCGGGCGCGGAGCCTTCGGCGAAATACCGCGCCTGGACGGCCTGCTGGACCTGGTGGCGCTGGGCACCGTGGCCGACGTCGTGAAGCTGGACGCCAACAACCGCCGGCTCGTCGCGCAGGGCCTGAGGCGCATGCGCGCCGGCCGCGCCCAGCCCGGCGTGATGGCGCTGTTCAGCGCCGCCAAGCGCGATGCATCCAGGGCGCAGGGCTTCGACCTCGGCTTCGCGCTGGGGCCCCGCATCAACGCCGCCGGCCGGCTGGCCGACATGACGCTGGGCATCGAGACGCTGACCACCGACGACCCCGAGCGCGCGCTGCAGCTGGCCACGCAGCTGGATGCCATCAACCGCGAGCGCCGCGAGATCGAGAGCGGCATGCGCGAGATGGCCGAGGCGCGGCTGGACGGCATCATCGAGGCGCTGGCCGGCGCGCTGCCGCCGGCAGTGGCGCTGTTCGATGCCGACTTCCACGAAGGCGTGGTGGGCATCGTCGCGTCGCGCATCAAGGACCGCGTGCACCGCCCCACCTTCGTGTTCGCGCGCGGCGCGGACGGCCAGCTCAAGGGCTCGGGCCGCTCCATCCCCGGCTTCCACCTGCGCGATGCGCTGGACCTGGTCAGCAAGCGCGAGCCGGCGCTGCTGGCCAAGTTCGGCGGCCACGCGATGGCCGCCGGCGCCACGCTGGCGGTGGACGACGTGAACCGCTTCGCGCTGGCCTTCGCCGCCGTCGCCGAGGAATGGCTCAACGAGCAGGACCTGACCCGCACGCTGCGCCACGACGGCGCGCTGCCGCCCGAGGCCGCCACGGCCGAGACGGCGCGGCTGCTGGACGGCCAGGTGTGGGGCCAGGGCTTCGAGGCGCCGGTGTTCTGCGACCGCTTCGAGCTGGTCTCGCAGCGCCTGGTGGGTGAGAAGCACCTGAAGCTGCGGCTGCGCCAGGGCAGCCGGCTGATCGACGCGATCTGGTTCAACCGCATCGACATGCTGCCCGACCGCGCCACGCTGGCCTACCGGCTGAGCCTGGACGAATGGCAGGGCCAGCAGCGCGTGCAGTACGTCGTCGAGGCCTGCGCCGACGCCTGAGGCGTGACGAAGTTGGCGCCGCGGACAACGCTGACGCCGCAAGTCACCGGACTGTCACGGCGGCTTCCAAGAATGCGCGCGGCCAGCCCAGCCCGGACGTCCCGGGCCGGCGTGCCGACCCGGAGCCCTTCCCATGCGCGTCACCGCGCCCGATCCCCTTGCCCTCGCGCTTGATCGACTGATCGAGCAGCGCAGCTTCGACCTGCATTTCCAGCCCCTGGTGGCCATCGACCGTGGCGAGATCTACGGCTTCGAGGCCCTGACGCGCGCGCCGGCCGACGGCCCGCTGCATTCGCCGCTGGTGCTGTTCGAGGCCGCGGCAAGGCTGGGCCGCCTGGTCGAGCTGGAGCACCTCATCGTGCGCCGCGCCATCCAGCGCTTCAAGGCGCTGGGCCTGCCGGGGCAGCTGTTCCTGAACGTGACGGCCGACACGCTGCTGGGCGCGCGCGAGCATGCCGGCCTGCTGGCCGCCGAACTGGCGACGCTGGGCCTGCCGACCTCGCGCGTGGTCATCGAGCTGACCGAGACCCGGCCCATCGAGGACCTGGCCCAGCTGGACGACGCCGTGCAGGCGCTGCGCGAGCTGGGCTTCCGTGTCGCGCTGGACGACCTCGGCGAAGGCTTCGCGTCGCTGCGCCGCTGGATGGAGATGCGGCCGGACTTCGTCAAGATCGACCGCCATTTCATCGACGGCATCGCGCAGGAGCCGCTCAAGCAGCAGTTCGTGCGCAGCATCGTCGAGATGGCCGCCACCAGCGGCTGCGAGGTGGTGGCCGAGGGCCTGGAGCAGGAGCCCGACCTGGACGTGCTGCGCCGGCTGGGCCTGTCGATCTGCCAGGGCTACCTGTTCGCCCGTCCCAGCGCCACGCCGCGCGCGACGCTGGGCGCGCAGTGGAGCGGGCGGCTGGCCGCCGACGCCCAGCCGCGGCTGCTGCAGCGCGGCCACGCGCGGCCCCAGGCGCCCCGCGCCCGCGCCCGGGGGCGGTGACAGCG
>CAXDTK010000078.1:0-18955 GCA_963992225.1 uncultured Comamonadaceae bacterium
ATAGGAGTCCGTCTCGTGGGCTCGGAGATGTGTATAAGAGACAGGCGCCAGACGCCGCGTTCGTTGGGCTCGCGCAGCACGGCCGGCAGCAGCGCGCGCGGCAGGTTCTGATAGCAGACCGGGCGCAGGAAGCGCTGGATGGCCGCCGTGCCCACCGAGCTGCTGCGGCCGTCGCTGGTGGCCGGGAAGGGGCCGCCGTGCACCATGGCGGTGGACACCTCCACGCCGGTCGGGTAGCCGTTGGCCAGGATGCGGCCCACCTTGCGCTCCAGTGCCGGCAGCAGGCGGCGGGCGGCGGCCAAGTCGGCCTCGTCGTCGTCTTGCAGCTGCAGCGTGGCGGTCAGCTGGCCTTCCAGGCCTTCGATGACGGCGAGCAACTCGTCCAGGTCACGGCAGGCGACCAGCAGCGAGGCCGGGCCGAAGATCTCGGCCGACATCGCGTGGTTGGCCAGGAAGGCCGCGCCGGTGGTCTTGAACAGGCTGGGCGCGCCCTGGCAGCCCCTCGACTCGCCGCGCAGCAGCGTGTCGACCGCGGGCTGACCGGCCAGCTGGTCTTCCCCGCGCTGGTACGCGCTGGCGATGCCGGGCGTCAGCATGGTGGCGGCGGGCACGGGCTTGAGCGCCTCAGCAGCGGCGGCGGCGAAGCGGTCGAAGTCCGCGCCGGCCAGGCCCAGCACCAGGCCGGGGTTGGTACAGAACTGGCCCACACCCATGGTCAGCGAGGCCGCGAAGCCGGTGGCGATCTCGGCGCCGCGGGCGGTCAGCGCCCCGGGCAGCAGGACGACCGGGTTGATGCTGCTCATCTCGGCATACACAGGGATGGGCTGCGGGCGCGCGGCAGCGGCCGCCATCAGCGCCAGGCCGCCACTGCGCGAGCCGGTGAAGCCGACGGCCTGGATGGCCGGGTGGCGCACCAGGCTGTCGCCAATGCCGTGGCCGCTGCCGGTCAGCAGCGCGAACACGCCGGCCGGCAGGTTGGACAGGCGCACAGCCTCAACGACGGCGCGGCCGACCAGCTCGGACGTGCCGGGGTGGGCCGAGTGGGCCTTGACGACGACCGGGCAGCCGGCGGCCAGCGCGGCGGCGGTGTCGCCGCCGGCCACCGAGAAGGCCAGCGGGAAGTTGCTGGCGCCGAACACGGCCACCGGGCCCACGCCGACGAAGCGCAGCCGCAGGTCCGGCCGCGGCGGCGTGCGCGTGGGCAGGGCGGTGTCGATGCGGGCGTCCTGCCAGCTGCCTTCGCGCAGCGCTTCAGCGAACAGCTTGAGCTGGTTCATCGTGCGGCCGCGCTCGCCTTCCAGGCGGGCGCGCGGCAGGCCGGTCTCTGCCATGGCACGCACGATGAGGTCGTCGCCCAGCGCCAGGATCTGCGCGGCGATCTGCTCCAGGAAGTCGGCGCGTTCCTGATCGGTGGTGGCGCGGAAGGCGTCGAAGGCGGCGCCGGCGAGGGCACAGGCTTCGGCCACCTGGGCCTCGTCCACGGCATGGAAGTCGGGGCCGAGGGCTTCGTTCCTGCTCGGGTCGAAAGCCTGGAAGGGCTTGCCGGCGCCGCGTGCCGGCTGGCCGCCGATGAGGGCCAGGCCCTGGATGGTGTTGCTCATGGAATCAGAACCTCAATGAGAGTGGCGCGGCACGGCCGAGCCGCGCTTGCCGCGCAGGAAGTCGAAGTCGCAGCCCTCGTCGGCCTGCAGCACGTGTTGCACGTAGAGGCTGCGGTAGCCGGTGGCGTCCGCCGGGTCCACGGTCTGAGCGGCGGCCCAGGCTTGCAGGCGGGCCTTCAGCTCTTCCTCGGACACGTCCAGGTGCAGGCGGCCGGCGGCGCAGTCCAGCTCGATGAAGTCGCCTTCCTTCACGACGGCCAGCGGGCCGCCGGCACGGGCCTCGGGCGCCACGTGCAGCACCACGGTGCCGTAGGCGGTGCCGCTCATGCGGGCGTCGGAGATGCGCACCATGTCCTTCACGCCCGCGGCCAGCAGCTTGGGCGGCAGGCCCATGTTGCCGACCTCGGCCATGCCGGGGTAGCCCTTGGGGCCGCAGTTCTTCATGACCAGGATGGAGCTCGCGTCCACCACCAGCTCGGGGTCGGCGATGCGGGCCTTGTAGTCCTCGAAGTCCTCGAACACGACGGCGCGGCCGCGGTGCGTCATCAGCTCGGGCGTGGCGGCCGAGGGCTTGAGCACGGCGCCACGCGGCGCCAGGTTGCCGCGCAGGATGCAGATGCCGCCGTCCTGGATGAGCGGGTTGTCCAGCGTGCGGATGACCTCGTCGTCGTAGATGGGCGCATCGACGACGTTGTCCCACAGGCTCTTGCCGTTGACGGTCAGCGCGTCCTTGTGCGGCAGCAGGCCGCCCTCGCCCAGGCGGCGCAGCACGGCGGGCAGGCCGCCGGCGTAATAGAACTCCTCCATCAGGAAGCGGCCGGAGGGCAGCAGGTCCACGATGGTGGGCGTGGCGCGGCCGATGCGGGTCCAGTCTTCCAGCTCCAGGTCCACGCCGATGCGCCCGGCGATGGCCTTCAGGTGGATGACGGCGTTGGTGGAGCCGCCGATGGCCGCGTTGACGCGGATGGCGTTCTCGAAGGCCTGCTTGGTCAGCACCTTGGACAGCGTCAGCTGCTCCCACACCATCTCGACGATGCGCATGCCGGACAGGTGGGCCAGCACGTAGCGGCGGGCGTCGACCGCGGGGATGGCGGCGTTGTGCGGGAGGGACGTGCCCAGCGCCTCGGCCATGCAGGCCATGGTGCTGGCCGTGCCCATGGTGTTGCAGGTGCCGGCCGAGCGCGAGTGGCCGGCCTCGGCGGCCATGAAGTCGTGCATGCTGATCTCGCCGGCCTTGACCTGCTCGTGCAGCTGCCACACGGCCGTGCCGGAGCCGATGTTCTTGCCGTTCAGCTTGCCGTTCAGCATCGGCCCGCCAGTGACGACGATGGCCGGCACGTCCACGCTGGCCGCGCCCATCAGCAGCGCGGGCGTGGTCTTGTCGCAGCCCACCAGCAGCACGACGGCATCCATCGGGTTGCCGCGGATGCTCTCCTCCACGTCCATGCTGGCGAGGTTGCGCGTCAGCATGGCGGTGGGGCGCAGGTTGCTCTCGCCGTTGGAGAACACCGGGAACTCCACCGGCCAGCCGCCCGCCTCGATGATGCCGCGCTTGACATGCTCGGCCAGCTTGCGGAAGTGGGCGTTGCAGGGCGTCAGCTCGCTCCAGGTGTTGCAGATGCCGATGATGGGCTTGCCCTGGAACTCGTGGTCGGGGATGCCCTGGTTCTTCATCCAGGAGCGGTACATGAACCCGTTCTTGTCCTGGGTGCCAAACCACTCGGCCGAGCGCAGCTTGACCTTGCTCTTCTTGTCCTCAGTCGTCATCTTGTGTCTCGCTGTCGTTCTGGCGGTGCGCTCCGGCACCCCTCGAAATCGATGCTAGGGGCCGAAGGAATTGCAATCCAATCAATTCCGTCGACGTACCGATGCTGTTTCGGGTATCAGGGTTGCGCCTAGTCCCGGCGCGACGGCTTGCCGAACAACGGCATGCCGCCGGCGCTCCAGCGCAGCGGCTTCACGAAGGTGTGGCGGTCGGGGTTCCACAGCGGGTCGCCTTCGATCTCGGTGTAGGTGCGGGCGTGATAGACCAGCAGCACCTCCTCGGGCATGGCGCCCACGGTGAAGCTGTTGTGGCCGGGGCCGAAGACGCTGTCCTGCGGCGCGCTGCGCATCACCGGCTCGGGCGACTTGTGCCAGCTGGCGGGGTCCAGCAGGTCGGCGGCCTCGTCGGCCCACAGCAGGCCCATCGCGTAGTTCTCGTCGGTGGCGCTGGCCGAGTAGCTGATGAAGACGCGGCCGTGGCGGATCAGCACCGACGGCCCCTCGTTGACCAGGAAGCCGCGGCATTCCCAGTCGTACTCCGGCTTGCTGAGCAGCACCGGCGGGCCGCCCAGCTGCCAGGGCGTCTTCATGGGGGCGATGTAGAGGTTGGAGTTGCCCGCAATGGCGCGGTCCTTCTGCGCCCACAGGTAGTAGAGCCGGCCGCGGTGGGTGAAGGTGGTGGCGTCCAGGCAGAAGCTGTCGATGCCGGTGTCGACGCGGCCCAGGAACTCCCACGGGCCGCCGAGCGGGTCCGCGGCCGGGTTGCGGATGGCGAACATCCGGTGCTGGAACATGCCCAGGTCGTCGAGCGCCCGCGTGGGCGCCGCGGCGAAGTAGACGTACCAGGCGCCGTCGTTGAAATGCAGCTCGGGCGCCCAGATCAGTTCCGAGTACGGCCCGGTGTCGGGCTTGTGCCAGACGTCGAAGACCGGCGCGTTCACCAGGCCCTCGATCGTCGTCGCGCGGCGGATCTCGATGCGGTCGTACTGCGGCACCGAGGCGGTGAAGTAGTAGAAGCCGTCGGCATGCCGGCTGATGTGGGGGTCGGCGCGCTGGCGGATCAGGGGTTGGATCAGGTCACTCATGGGGCTCGGGCCAGGGGTGTGCTTCAGGGACAGGGGCCCTGCCGGGGATCAGGGGGACGCGATTGCTCCATGTCCCCCGGGCCGCAAGCGGCCCTCCTCCTTTACTTGCGCAATCGCGTCCCCCTGATCCCCGGCTACCGCCATCGGCCTTGCATCGCGAAAGCGAGGCGGTGGAGGAGCGGGAGGGCGGAAAGGAAAAGGGCGTTGCCCCGCAACCGCGGCAACGCCCATTGGCGCTCGGGGCCGTTTTACAGCTTCCAGCGGAACCCGATCGACACCGCCCGACCGATCTGGACCGTGCCGAAGTTGGTCACCTCGGGGCTGCCCGCATCGCCGAACTTGTAGTACTGCTGCTGCATCTCGTTGGTGAGGTTGACGCCGCTGATGTCGAACGCCATGCGGTCGTTGATGTTGTAGGTCAGCTGCAGGTCCACGCTCTTTTCCGGCTGGCGCCAGATGCCGATCGGGTTGGCGAACAGCGCGGCCTCGTTGGCGGCCAGGAAGGCGGAACGACGGACGTAGGACAGGCGTGCGCCGACCGGGCCCTTTTCGTAGGCCAGCGTGGCGTTCCACGACAGCTTGGACACGCCGAAGAAGGGCGTCTCCAGCTGCGAGACGATGTTGCCGGCGCTGTCGGCGGTGGGCACGTTCTGCGACGAGGTCAGGCGCGTCACGCTGCCCTGGAAGCCCAGGCCGTCCAGCAGGCTGGGCAGGCCCTTCGGGAAGTAGATGGCGCCCAGTTCGACGCCGCTGATCTTGCCGTTGGACGCATTGACCGGCGAGCTGATGACGTAGTCATAGCCGTTGGAATGGTCGCCGCCCGAGGTGGAGTTGCGGAACGGATCGTTGGCGGGGTCGACGCGCACCTTGCGGCGCAGCGGCACGACCAGGCCGTCGATCTTGCGCTGGAACAGGGTGCCGTACAGCGCGCTGTCCTTCTGGAAATACCACTCGCCCGTCAGATCCAGGTTCTTGGAGCGTGTCGGCTCCAGGCCGGGGTTGCCGCCGCTGCCGCCGCCGTAGCCGACCCGCGAAACGTCGTCGCTGAGCTGCAGCACCGGGTTGAGCGAGCCGAAGCCGGGGCGGCGCAGCGTTTCACCGTAGTTGACCCTGACCAGCACATCCTTCACCGGCTCGTAGCGCAGCGTCAGGCTGGGCAGGAACTTCTTGGCCGTCTTCTCGCCGTTCTTCGGCGTCGCCACCTTGGTGGTGGCATTGACGTCGTAGGCCGTCATGCTGGTATCGACCTGCACGTAGCGCACGCCGAAGTTCGCGCGCAGCGGACGGCCGAACAACTGGTGCTCGGTGTCGGCCATCAGGAAGAGGTTGGTGGTGTCTTCCTTGACGTCGAAGGTTTTCTGCAGGTACAGCTTGTCGGTCGTCTGGAAGTTCGCATCGGCGGCCTTGTACATCGTGCGCCACGCATCGATGTTGTCGCGGATGTAGTAGGCGTTCGGCTCGATCCAGGAGCGCGGAACGTCGGCGATGTCCGTGCCGAAATTCGAGTTGACGTGGTAGTAGTTCGCGCCCAGCGTGGCCAGGTTGCGGCCCAGGAAGGCCGACTGCGTCCGGTTGGCCTCCGACGCCTTGCGGCTGTCGAAACGGAAGCCGAAATGCAGCGTCTTCAGCGGGCCCCAGTCGGCGTCGTAGACGCCGTTCAGGCTGGCCGTGGCGGCGCTGCCCTCATTGCGGTTGGCGTTGTCGTAGAACTGCGCGACGTTCCACTTGGCCGGGTCCGCGAGGTCGGCGTTGTTGTTGAACTTGAACGCCATGTTGCCGCCGCCCGAATTGAAATCGACGGTGATGGACGGCGCGACGCGATCGATGCGGGTGGCAGTGAATTCCGAGTGGAACTTGCTGGTCTGGTACGACACATCGCCGTCCAGTCGCAGACGGTCGCCGAGATTCCACTTGCCGTTCAAGGCATAGACATAGGAATCGGTGGCCGAGGTGGTGTAGTCGCCGCTGTTGAAACCGTAGACGTCATTCACGGTGCGCGTCTTGATGACGTTGGTGCCCGGGAATGTCGTGATCGTGGAAGCGGGGTTGCTGCCGAGATTGCGCCACCAGTCCACGAAGCTGAACAGCAGCTTGTTGAAGGTCTTGTCGCGGTAGCCGTTGTACATCGCCTCGAACGTGTACACGGCGTCCGCGTTCGGCTGCCATTGCAGCGCGACGTTGGCTGCCGGCCGCTCACGCTGACCCTCGACGTCGCTCTGGAACACGGCGTCACGCGCCAGGTAATAAGGGCGTGCGACGCCGTTGAAGTTCAGCGTCGAACCGGCCTTCTGCGGCAGGCCGGTGTAGGTGCCGGGCGCCCAGACGTTGTTGTCGAAGATGCGCTGCAGCGGGGTATAGCCCGCCGGCACTTCGGCGGCATTGGGGCTGGTGAACGGCACCATCGCCCCGGGCGTCACGCTCTCGTTGCGGTAGTCCGTCTTGACCATCGACAGATTGACCAGCGCACCGAACTCGCCAACGTCGGTGATCCAGCGGTTGCTGGCCATGCCGCTCAGTTGCGGATTCCACTTCTTGGCGGGGTCGAGATAGGTCTCGCGGGCCAGCAGCGAGAACTTCGAGCCCTTGAAGTCGAAGGGGCGCAGCGACTTGACGTCGATCTGGCCAGCGATGCCGTTCTCCAGCTGGCTGGCGTCGCGCGTCTTGTAGACGTCGATCTGGCGCACCAGCGTCGACGGGATGTCCTGCAGCGCGACCTGGGTGCCGGAGGCGGTGAAGATGTTGCGGCCGTTCCAGGTGGTCGCCACGTCGGGCAGGCCGCGGATGGACAGGGTGCCGACTTCGCCGCCGGCGCGGTTGGTGACCTGGATGCCGGTCACGCGCTGCAGCGCCTCGACGACGTTGTTGTCTGGCAGCTTGCCGATGTCTTCGGCCACCACCGACTCCACGACCTGGTCGTTGGTGCGCTTGTTCGCCAGGCTCTTGGTCAGCGAGGCCCGGACGCCGGTGACGGTCACCGTTTCCAGCTGCGTCTCGCTCTTGGCCGCTTCCTGCGCCGCGGCGGCGGACGACAACGCGGCCAGCGCGGCGGCGGCAGTCAGGCTCAGGGCAAAACGGGTGGAGGTGGCGCGGGCGTGCCGCGGCGCCAGGGGCTGGTGGTTCATCTTGTCTCCGGAATCGTTTTTAAGAAGTCAGGCAACCGTTCAGCCGTCTCGCGCCGCAGGGGGCGGGCCCTCTGGCTGGGGTCTGAATTCATGCTAGGGGGCCGACCGATTCGCGGCTAATCACATTTTTGGACTTCTCGATGCCCGTTTGCGCATCGCGGCCTGGGGTAAGCCCGGGGCTTTCCCGGGGCGGCGGCCGCTGGGCCCGACGCGGGCGCAGCCCACCTTGTGGAGCGCCCGCAACAGCGCCGGCTTCAGCGCAACACGGCCTCGAACCGCGCGTGCTGCGCCGTCAGCGCCGCCACCAGCTCGGGCTCCAGCGCATCGCTGAACACCAGGTGCACGTCCACGCCGATGTCGTCCAGCAGGCGCCGGCAGGCCACGCCGGCATAGCGCTGGCGCGCCATCGCCGCCGGCATCAGCGTGCCACCGCGGCCGGCGGCGATCTGGGCCAGCGTCGCGGTGGTGCCCGGCGCCTCGGCCTCCTGCGGCGGCTGGAAGCCGGCGGCGCGGTACTGGCGCTCGTAGTGCAGCCACAGCGCCGGGTTCTGGCGCTTGGGAAAGCGCAGGAAGGCGGGCAGCGCCTCCAGGTCGCGCAGGCGCAGCGCCCGCTTGCGCGCCAGCGGGCTGGCGCTGGGCACCAGCGCCACATGGCGCAGCCGCGCCACGGGCAGGTGGCGCAGGCCCTGCACGTCCTGCGGCATGGCCAGCAGCGCGGCATCCAGCCGGTGCTGCTGCAGGCCCTGCAGCAGCTGCGGGCCGGTCTCCAGCACGGGCTGCAGCGCGCCCTGGCCGGTGGCGGCGCGCCAGCCGGCGTCCAGCGCCTGGAAGCGGCTCATGTCCACCCACCAGGGCAGGCCCAGGCGCAGGCCGGCGTGCCGGCCGGCGGCGGGGTCGGCAACCCGGGCGAGCGCCGCGTCGAAGGCCTGCACGGCCTGGGCGAAGGCGTCCTGGGCCACGCGCCCGGCGGGCGTCAGCCGCGTGGTGGCGCCGTCGCGGTCCAGCAGGCGCACGCCCAGCGCGGCTTCCAGCGCCGCGATCTGGCGCGACAGCGGCGGCTGCGTGAGGTGCAGCCGCTCGGCCGCGCGGCGGAAGTTCAGTTCCTCGGCCAGCACCAGGAAGTAGCGCAGCTGGCGGATGTCGAGGCCCCGGTGGGCGGCGTTGCTCATGCCGAAAAGGTATCACCAATTCTGGAATTCACGCCGGCCGGCGCGCGCCCCAGCATGCGCGCCGCAGCGCCACGCAGGCGCAGGGAGAGACGGGATGACAAGGAAGGCATGCGAGGGCCTGGCGACGCGCCGCGGGCTGCTGGCGGCGGGGCTGGGCTGGTGGCTGACGGCCTGCGGCGGCGGGGGCAGCGGGCCGGACGGGGGGACCGCCATCCAGCGGCTGGAGGCCGGCCCCGCGCACATCGGCGAGGCGGCAATGCTGACGCCCTGGTTCAGCGGCGGCAGCGGCCGCATCGAGCCGGGCCTGGGGCCGGTGCACAGCGGCGTGGCCGTCGCGACGCCGGTGCTGGCCGGGCCGCGCCGCTTCACGCTGGTGGTCGAGGCGCCGGGGCAGCCCGCCGCGCGCCGCGACATCGACCTGGCACCCGCCTACCGCGACCGCTACACCGCCTTCGCGACGCCGTGGCTGCAGTACCACGCGGCCAGCGTGGCGGCCGACGGCACGGTGCTGGTGATCGGCGGCTCGCGCGGGCTCTCGGCGCCGTCCGAGGCGGTGGACCGTTTCGACCCGGCCACGCGCCGCTTCACGCGCATCGGCAGCCTCTACACCGGCCGGACGATGCACACCGCCACGCGGCTGGCGAACGGCCAGGTGCTGGTGCTGGGCGGCCTGGTGGGGCTGAGCAGCGGCGGCTTTGCCGAGCTGGTCGACGAGGCGACGGGCGCCGTCAGCGCCGCCGGCTGGCCGGTGCGGCCGCGCTCGCGCCATGCCGCGGTGGCGCTGGCCGACGGCCGCGTGCTGGTGGTGGGCGGCCTGCAGAGCGACAGCGTGGAGCTGTGGGACCCGGCGACGCGGCGCTTCCGGCTGGTGGCCGCGCGCATGGCCCACGCCCGCGAGTTCCCCAGCGCCACGCTGCTGGCCGATGGCCGCGTGCTGATCGTCGGCGGCGACCCCGTCGGGCCGACCGCGCAGCCGGCCGAGGTGTTCGACCCGGCCAGCGAGCGCTTCACGCCGGTCGGCTCGCCGCCGAACGCGCCGCGCCGCACGCTGCATGCCGCCCACGCGCTGCCCGATGGCCGCGTGCTGGTGCTGGGCGGCGAGGTGCGCGAGGGCGACGCGCTGCGGCCGCTGGACGACGTGGCGGTGTTCGACCCGGCCGCGCAGACGCTCGCGCCGCTGGGCCGGCTCGACGCGCCGCGCAGCGGCGTGCGCAGCGCACTGGGGCTGGACGGGCAGGTGCGGCTGTTCGGCGGCTTCACGCCCGGCGAGGCGGTGGCCCGTTCGGCCTCGGCGTTCGCGCCGGGCGGCGGCCGCGCGCTGGCCCCCATGCCGGCCGGCCGCGCCTGGCACACGGTGTCGGCGCTGCCGGCCGGGCGGCTGCTGGTGCTGGGCGGCGACGATGCCGACGGCGGCCCGGTGCCGAGCGGGCTGCTGTACGACTGAGCGGCGGGGTCAGCGGCCGTGCGGCCAGGTCGACTTGCTGACGGGGCCCTTGGCCGTCTTGGTGCGCGACTGCCAGAGCTTGTAGGCCGCGGGGGTCAACTCGCGCTTGAGCAGCGCCACCAGCTCGCCATGGCCGATGCCATGCTCGATGAGCACGCGCCGGAACGGCGGCTTGTCGTCCCAGGCGGTGGCGATGACGCGCTGGATCTCGTCGGGTTGAAGTCGCGGGGCAGGTTTGGCCATGGCCGGATTGTCGGCCTCAACCGAAGCGCTGCGCCACCCAGGCCGCGGCGGCGCCGGTCAGCGTGCTGGCGAAGGTGCCCCAGGCCATGTCGACCAGCGCCAGGCGCAGCGGCCAGTGGCGCAGCGTGGCGAGGTTGGTGAGGTCGTACACGCCATAGGCCACCAGGCCCACCAGCGCCGCGCGCAGCACCTGCTGGCCGAACGGCTGGCCGGCGGGGAACAGCGCCAGCGCCACCAGCGCGGCCGGGTAGGCGACATAGAACAGCAGCGCCGGCACCCAGCGGATCTGCTCGACCATCTGCGCGCCCATCTCCTGGCGGTAGAAGTCGCGCGCCAGCAGGCCCAGCCACAGGGCGTCCAGCAGGCCCATCACGAGCAGGGCGGCGAGGTAGGGCTTGAGGGCGGCGTGCATGGCGGGGCGGATGGCGGGGCGGAAAGCGGCCGCGCCAGTGTGCCCGCGGCGCGCGCCGTCGCCGCGTAGGAAGGCGCCGCGAAGGCGGGCCGCCGCCGGGTGTCCTACAGGCGCGTTGCCCGCAGGCCGGCAGCGCCCGCCGCGGTGCGGGCCCAGCATCGGGTCAACGATTGCCCCACGGCCCTGCCGCCATAGCCATGACCTCCTCCTCCCTGCCCCTGACCCCCAAGCGCCGCGCCCGCGGCATCGGCGCGGCCGACACGCCCAGCCGCCGGCCGGCGCTGTCGCTGCTGGCCTCGGAGCCCGCCCGCGCCACGCTGGAGGCGCTGCAGGCGCTGGGCCACTGGCGCCAGGCGCCGGCCCAGGTGGGCGACGGCCACACCGTGATGCTGTTCCCCGGCCTGGGCACCGACGGCCTGACGCTGTGGCCGCTGCGTCGCCACCTGGAGCGCGCGGGCTTCCGGGCGCTGGACTGGGGCCAGGGCTTCAACACCGGGCCCAGCGGCGACATCGAGGCCTGGCTGGACCGGCTGGCCGAGGCCGTCAGCGAACGCATGTCGCCGGCCCGCGAGGCCAGCCTGGTGGGCTGGAGCCTGGGCGGCTTCTACGCCCGCGAGCTGGCCAAGCGCCTGCCGGACCGCGTGCCGCATGTCATCACCATCGGCACGCCGTTCAACGGCAGCGCGGACGACACCAACGTGGGCTGGCTGTTTCGGCTGCTCAACGGCAGCCCGCCGCCCGGCGAGGCCGCCCTGCGCCGGCGCCTGGCCGAGCCGCCGCCGGTGCCGACCACCTCCCTCTACAGCCGCCGCGACGGCGTGGTGGCCTGGGAGGCCTGCGTGCACCCGCGCCGCTGGCCGCACGCGCAGGACATCGAGGTGCAGGCCAGCCACATGGGCATGGGCTGGGCGCCCGAGGTGCTGACCCACGTCACCGAGCTGCTGGCCCGCCGCGCCGGCGCGCCGGCGTGAGCACGGCCACGCTGCCGCGGTGCCTGGCCCCGCGCGATGACTCCCCGCTGCCGGCGCCGCCGCCCGTGCCCGAGAAGCTGCCGCCGCGCGAGCCGATGAACGAGCCCATCCCGCCGGTCAAGCTGCGCAGCACGCTGCGGCGCGTGTTCGGGCTGCGCGCACTGCGCCCCGGCCAGGCCGAGGTCATCGAGCGCGTGCTGGCCGGGCAGAACACGCTGGCCGTGATGCCCACCGGCGCGGGCAAGTCGCTGTGCTACCAGCTGCCGGCGGTGCTCAGCGACGCGCTGACGGTCGTGATCTCGCCGCTGATCGCGCTGATGAAGGACCAGTGCGACGCACTGGCCGCGCGCGGCGTGGCGGCGGCGCAGCTGCACTCGGGCATCAACGCCGCCGAGCGGCAGGCGGCCGAGGCCCTGCTGCAGGACGGCGCGCTGCGCGTGCTGTTCACGACGCCCGAGCGGCTGGCCGATGCCGACACGCTGGCGTTGCTGCAGGCGCAGCGCGTGGGCCTGCTGGTGGTGGACGAGGCACATTGCATCGCGCAGTGGGGCCATGATTTCCGGCCGGCCTTCAGCGCACTGCGCGACGCCCGCCGGGCGCTGGGCCGGCCGCCGGTGCTGGCGCTGACCGCCACCGCACCGGTGCCGGTGCAGCGCGAGATCGCCGAGGCGCTGGGCATCCCGCGCGACGGCATCCTGAGCCACGGCGTCTACCGCGCCAACCTGGCGCTGCGCGTGGAGCTGCCGCAGACGGAGGGCCAGCGGCGCGAGTTCATCCTGCGCCGGCTGCGCGAGTTCGCCGCGCGCGACGCGGGCAGCGCCATCGTCTACTGCGCCACCGTGCGCGAGGCCACGGCGCTGCACCGCGCGCTGCACGAGGCCGACATCGCCGCCGGCCTGTACCACGGCAAGCTGCCGGCCAAGGCCCGCACGGCCGCGCAGGAGGCCTTCATGCGCGACGAGCCGCGCATCATGGTGGCCACCAACGCCTTCGGCATGGGCATCGACAAGCCGGACATCCGGCTGGTGCTGCATGCGCAGATGCCCGCCTCCATCGAGGCCTATGTGCAGGAATGCGGGCGTGCCGGCCGGGACGGCGAGCCGGCCGACTGCGTGCTGCTGTTCCGCGAGGGCGACCGCGCGCTGCAGCAGTTCTTCGCCGGCGGCCAGGCGCCGTCGCGCGAGGAGCTGAGCGCCGTCTGGCGCGCGCTGGCCAGCCACACGCCGCAGCGCGGCTGGCTGCCCGCGGCGCTGGCCGAGATGGTGAGCCTGCCGCAGCGGCGGCTGGACCAGGTGCTGGCGGCGCTGCGCTCGGCACGCGCCGTGCGGTCGGTGGGCGGCAGCGACGCCGCCGGCCTGCGGCCGGCCACGCGGCGCCCGGCGCAAGACGTCATTGCCGATGCCCAGGCCGCCGCGCAGCAGCGCCAGCAGCAGGACCGCGACGGCCTGGCCGCGATGGTGCTGTACGCCAAGGCCGGCCACTGCCGCTGGGCCGGCGTGCTGGCGCATTTCGGCGAGCGGCTGGACGGCGACGCCGCGCGCTGCGGCCATTGCGACAGCTGCGAGCGCTTCGAGCGCCTGCTGGCCGCCGAGCGCATGTCGCCCGAGGCCGAACCCGCTGCGGCCCCCGCGGCCACCCCGGCCTTCCAGCCCGGCCAGCGGGTGCGCGTGCGGCGCTTCGGCTGGGGCGAGGTGCAGGCCTGCACGGCCGATGCGGTGCGCATCGACTTCCCGCGCCACGGTGTGCGCGACATCCACCCCGATTTCGTGTTGACCCCTCGCCCAGCCGCACCCCGCTGAACGCGGGCGCACCTGGTCGGTCCCCCGAGGGGACGGCGATGCTCGCGGCGTCGAGCCGCGAGCACATCGCCCCACGCGGGCCGGCTTGGGGCGGCCCGACGCTCGGCCCGCTACGCCGTGGCGTCAAGCCCCCCGGGTCACGGGCATCGACACCTTGTCGGTGGGCAGCTTCATGTGGCGCGCGATCTCCAGCTTGGCCAGCGAGTGGCGGTGCACCTCGTCCGGGCCGTCGGCGAAGCGCAGCGTGCGCTGGTGGGCCCACATCATGGCCAGCGGCGTGTCCTGCGACACGCCCGCGCCGCCGAACACCTGCATGGCCCAGTCGATCACCTGCAGCGCCATGTTGGGCGCGACGATCTTGATCATCGCGATCTCGGCCTTGGCGACCTTGTTGCCCACCGTGTCCATCATGTAGGCGGCCTTGAGCGTCAGCAGGCGGGCCTGCTCGATCATGCAGCGCGCCTCGGCGATGCGCTCCTGCGTGACCCCCTGCTGCGCCAGCGTCTTGCCGAAAGCGGTGCGCGACACCGCGCGTTCGCACATCAGCTCCAGCGCGCGCTCGGCCGCGCCGATGCTGCGCATGCAGTGGTGGATGCGGCCGGGGCCCAGGCGGCCCTGGGCGATCTCGAAGCCGCGGCCCTCGCCCAGCAGGATGTTGCTGGCCGGCACGCGCACGTTCTTCAGCTCGATCTCCATGTGGCCGTGCGGCGCGTCGTCGTAGCCGAACACCGACAGCGGGCGCAACACCGTGATGCCCGGCGCATCGGCCGGCACGACGATCATGGACTGCTGCTCGTGGCGGCCGGCGTCCGGGTTGGTCTTGCCCATCACGATGTAGACGGCGCAACGCGGGTCGCCGGCGCCGCTGCTCCACCACTTGCGGCCGTTGATGACGTACTCGTCGCCGTCGCGCTCGATGCGGCACTCGATGTTGGTCGCGTCGCTGGACGCCACCGCCGGCTCGGTCATCAGGAAGGCCGAGCGGATCTCGCCGCGCAGCAGCGGCTCCAGCCACTGGTCCTTGAGCGCCTCGGAGGCGTAGCGCTCCAGCGTCTCCATGTTGCCGGTGTCGGGGGCCGAGCAGTTGAAGACCTCGGGCGCCCAGAACACGCGGCCCATGATCTCGCACATCGGTGCGTACTCGAGGTTGCTCAGGCCCTCCGGCGCGCGGCTGGACTTGGGCAGGAACAGGTTCCACAGCCCCGCCGCACGGGCCTTGGGCTTGAGTTCCTCGATGACCTGCGTGGGCACCCAGGCGTTGCCGGCGCGGCGGTTGGCCTCGACCTCGGCCAGGTAGCGCCCCTCGTTGGGCGTGATGTGCTCGGCAAAGAAGGCGAGCAGGCGTTCGCGCATCTGCGCGACCTTGGGGGTGTAGTCGAAGTTCATGGCGCGGCTCCGGGTTCGTGTGACATAAGTTTGGCCCAGCGACCCCGCGGCGCTTGTCGCGCAGGCGGCAGGTCGGCGGCCACGGTGACACTTCGCGCCGCCAAAAACATGACGGGGAACAAGAACATGAAGCAATACCTGTGGATCAAGGTCATCGCCGGCCTGCTGGGGCTGGGCCTGCTGCTGATGGGCATCAGCGTGATGGAGGCCGACCCGACGCTGCGCGAGACGCAGCAGGTGACGATGGAGGACATCGAAGCGGGCCGGCTGCCGCGCGACGGCCAGCGCGTGCAGCTGCGCGACGCCTGGCTGCTGCCGACCTGGGTGGTGGACTACTCGCACAGCCGCCGGCGCGGCGACCACGCGCATGTGCATGTGGCGCTGGGTTCGCGGGCAACCTTCCAGCGCGCCGTGGCGGGGGAGCCGGTCGACGTCAAGTTGTGGCTGCGCATGCCGCAGGACTACAAGACCCGCGAGGCCGCCTCCGCGGCGCTGAACGACCCGGCGCTGTACGGCCGCGCGCAGGACCATGACGGCGTCGTCAACGCGCTGCCCGACAGCGTGCGCGACAACATCGCCAGCGGCGGCGGCAAGCTGACGACGCAGGCCACGCTGCGTCTCGAGGCGGGCAGGTCGCCCGGCACCAAGGGCTCGGGCGCCGGCATGCTGGCCGCGGGCGGCATGCTGCTGGCGCTGGTGGCGGCCTGGCTGGCCACGGACCACGCCAACGCCGCATGGCGGCGCGGCCTGGCCGCTGCCGGCGTGACGCCCTTCCAGGGCGCGTCCCGGTGGCTGATCGCACTGGGCCTGGTGCTGCTGCAGGCGCCGCTGCTGGCCATGTTCATCGCCACCGACTGGGTCGATTCGCAGCAGCTCGACGGCACGGCGCTGGCGTTCCTGGCGCTGCTGCTGGGCGTGGCGGGCCTGGCGCTGCAGCGCAACCGCGTGGCCTGGCTGGTGACGCCCGAGGGCCTGGCGCGCGCCGGGCGCGGCGGCTCGCAGACGCTGCTGCGCTGGGACGATGTGCAGATGCTGGGCGTGGCGCCGCAGAGCTTTCGCGGCCATGTGCGGGTGACGTACACGCTGCAGGCAGGCGCACGCAAGCTCAAGGTCGGCAACGGGCTGTTTGCCGGTGGCGTGGCCGACCACGAGGGCCTGGGCGAGCTGCTGCGCGACCAGGTGAACCGCCGCATCGGCCCGGCGCTGCTGGCCCGGCTGGCCGGTGGCGACAAGGTGGCCTTCGGCGCGCTGGGCGCCAGCCGCACGGGGCTGATCAAGGGGCGGCTGGAGACGGGCGACGTGCTGCCATGGGCCGAGATCGAGTCGTCCACG
This sequence comes from uncultured Comamonadaceae bacterium, assembly GCA_963992225.1. GTDB lineage: Bacteria > Pseudomonadota > Gammaproteobacteria > Burkholderiales > Burkholderiaceae_C > Pelomonas. The sequence continues at coordinate 16,329 of CAXDTK010000078.1, forward strand.
CTGGCCAAGGGCAAGCTGCGCATCAAGCGCAAGGGCAAGCTGCTGGCCTGGGAGAACGTGGCGCTGGGCAAGCTGCGCAACCCCGACGTGCTGATGCACCTGATCCAGCAGCGCGGCCTGGCCGCGGCGCCCGCGTCAGCCGGCTAGCAGCCGCGCCTCGGCCAGCGCCAGCGCGGCCGGCGTGCCGCTGATGACCAGCGTGTCGCCGCCCGCCAGCGCGGCGCCGTCCACCGGCACGCCGTGGCCGTTGGCCCGCCGCAGCGACACCACCGCCACGCCCAGCGCCGGCAGCCCCAGGTCCTCCAGCGGCTGGCCGGCCAGCGCGCTGGCGACCGGCAGCGTCACCGACGCCAGGCGGGCCTGGTCGACGTCGTCGCCGCTCTCGTCGTCGGCGCCATGGAAGTAGCCGCGCAGCAGGCCGTAGCGCTTGTCGCGCGCATCGCGCGTGATGCGGATGACGCGGCGCATCGGCACGCCCACCAGGGCCAGCGCATGCGAGGCCAGCATCAGCGAGCCCTCGATGGCCTCCGGCACCACCTCGGTGGCGCCGGCGGCCTTGAGCTTCTCCAGATCGGCATCGTCGATGGTGCGCACGATGACCGGCACGCGCGGCGCGTGCGCCTGCACGAGATGCAGGATGCGCAGCGCCGACGGCGTGTCGTGGTAGCTGACAACCACCGCGCTGGCGCGCGCCAGGCCCGCGGCCATCAGGCTCTGCACCTTGGCGGCATCGCCGAACACCACGCTCTGCCCGGCCGCGGCGGCCTGGCGCACGCGGTCGGGGTCCAGGTCCAGCGCCATGTAGGGAATGTGCTCGCCGTCCAGCAGCCGCGCCAGGTTCTGGCCCGAGCGGCCGTAGCCGCAGATGATGACGTGGGCCTCGTTCTTGATGGACTTCTTGGCGATGGTGGTCAGCTGCACCGACTGCATCAGCCAGTCGGTGGCGGACAGCTTCATGACGATGCGGTTGCTGAACATGATGAGCAGCGGCGTGGCCAGCATCGACAGCACCATGCTGGCCAGCACCGGGCTGACCCACTGCGGCGCGATCAGCTGGTGCTGGGCGCCCAGCGTCAGCAGCACGAAGCCGAACTCGCCGGCCTGCGCCAGGTACAGGCCGGTGCGCAGCGCCACGCCGGGCGGCGACCTGAACAGCCGCGCCAGGCCGGCAATCAGCGCGAACTTGGCCAGCACCGGCAGTGCCGTCAGCAGGATGACCAGCCACCAGCTGTCCACCAGCGGCCGCCAGTCCAGCTTCATGCCGATGGTGATGAAGAACAGGCCCAGCAGCACGTCGTGGAAGGGCCGGATGTCGGTCTCCACCTGGTGCTTGTATTCGGTCTCGGCGATCAGCATGCCGGCGACGAACGCGCCCAGCGCCAGGCTCAAGCCCGCGTGCTCGGTCATCCAGGCCAGGCCCAGCGTCACCAGCAGCAGGTTGAGCATGAACAGCTCGTCGCTCTTGCGCCGCGCCACCAGCGTCAGCCACCAGCGCATCAGCTTCTGGCCGCCGTACAGCAGCAGGCCCAGCAGCACGGCCGCCTTCAGCCCGGCCCAGGCCAGCGCCTCGGCCATCTCGCCGCCGCTGCTGTTCAGCGCCGGGATCAGCACCAGCAGCGGCACCACGGCCAGGTCCTGGAACAGCAGCACGCCCATCACCAGCTTGCCGTGCGGGCTCTCCAGCTCCAGCCGCTCGGCCATCAGCTTGACGACGATGGCCGTGGAGCTCATGGCCATGGCGGCGCCCAGCACCAGCGCGCCTTCCCACTGCAGCTCCCACAGCCCGCCCAGCAGCGCATAGCCGGCGATCAGCAACATGTTCCCGACGATGGCGCCGGCGATGGTCAGCATCACCTGCGCCATGCCCAGCCCGAACACGGCCGTCTTCAGCGCCCGCAGCTTGGGCAGGTTGAACTCCAGCCCGATGGCGAACATCAGGAACACCACGCCGAACTCGGCCAGGTACTGGATGCTGGCCGAGTCCTGCGCGAAGGCCAGCGCATTGGGCCCGATCAGCACCCCCACCACCAGGTAGCCCAGCATGGGCGGCAGCTTCAGCGAACGGCAGGCCACGACGCCCAGCACGGCGGCGACGAGATAGAGCAGGGCGAGGTCGAGGGAGGTCACCGGGGGATGGTATGCGGCCCTCCGCACACGCCCCGACGGGCGCCGCCGGAACGTGAATTCCGCCACTGCGGCCGCGGCCCATGCGTTGCTTGCATGGCCGCATACGCACTTGGCTAGACAACCGTGGCCGGTTGAGCCAGCCTTCGCGCTACCGTTCGCCCCACTCAAAGTTACGGAGCGTTTCATGCCCAACCTGTCCTTTGTCTCGCCCACACGCAACAGCCCGTGGGGGACGTATCTCTCGCAGATCGACGCGGTGGAGCCCTATCTGGGCCACCTGGCCCGCTGGGTCGAGACGCTGCGCCGCCCCAAGCGCGCGCTGATCGTGGACATCCCCATCGAGATGGACAACGGCACCATCGCCCACTTCGAGGGCTACCGCGTGCAGCACAGCCTGACGCGCGGCCCGGGCAAGGGCGGCGTGCGCTACCACCCGGACGTGACGCTGGAAGAGGTGATGGCGCTGTCGGCCTGGATGACGGTGAAGAACGCCGCCGTCA
>CAXDTK010000079.1:0-18873 GCA_963992225.1 uncultured Comamonadaceae bacterium
AGATAGGAGTCCGTCTCGTGGGCTCGGAGATGTGTATAAGAGACAGCACCTTGGCTGCGCCGTTCGGCTTCGCCGCTGTGGCCAGACTTGGCGACGGGCGCGCTGCGCCTACGTCTGCTCGAACTCGCGATGCAGCACCAGTGGCGGTGTGTGCGAGCTTGAAGACGGCCACGGCTTCGACCAGGCCATTTGCTTGCGCCTTGAGGCTTTCAGCCAGCTCTTGTGCCAAGAATGCGAGAACGCGTCCGACGCTGGCGCTGGACGCGGCCCGGGGCTGCAGCGCCACCGCAAGAAGAGCGACAAGAACGACGAGAAGCAAAGCCCCAAGCGCACCCAGTTGCCCGCCCACCTGCCGCGTCGCGACGTACCGCACGAGCCGGCGGATACGACCTGTGGTTGCGGCCAGGCCATGCAGCGCATCGGCGAGGACGTGGCCGAGAAGCTGGACTACCAGCCCGGCGTGTTCACCGTCGAGCGCCACGTGCGCGGCAAGTGGGTCTGCAAGTGCTGCGAGCGCATCGTGCAGGCACCGGTGGCGGCCCACGTGATCGACAAGGGCATCCCGACCACCGGCCTGCTGGCCCACGTGCTGGTAGCCAAGTTCATGGACCACTTGCCCCTGTACCGGCAGGAAGCTGTGTTCGCGCGGGCCGGCCACGTGATCGCCCGCTCGACGCTGGCGGAGTGGGTGGGTGGTCGAACCAAACCTGCACCAAGGATCAGGCTGATACTGTGTTCGACTTGGCGATGCGAGACTTCAACGTCAGCTCGGCGCAGCGTGTTCCAATATTGGCTGGCGTTAGATCGCCTTTCGGGCAGTGGGCATGGGACAGCAACACGAAACTGCGCAACGCCGGTGAATGCAGACAACTCAAAACGCTGCCGCCGGACGAAAAGATCAAGCGGGTCGATTGGAAGCTGCGCGGCGGCGTTTTTTCTTGCAGAGGCACCCCACTTAAGGCCACCGCGAGTTCTAGACCGGCGAGCCGGAGCATCTAGGCTTAGTAACTAAGGCGCGGCTTCGATTTCCTAGACACCCGTGAGCCGTTGGGAATGGCGTCGTTCGAACTCGACCGGCGAAGTGTCGCCGGCGGTGCAGTCGCGCCGCTTGGGGCTGTAGAACATCTTGATGTAGTTGAAGACGTCGGCGCGGGCGTCGTTGCGGGTCTCGAAATCAGGTCGGGCGCATCGACGTACGGAAGTCCGTCGAATACAGGCTAGTGCAGGCCCCCTCAAGGGATCCAGTCGAACGGCACCTTTGCCAGCAGCGCACAGTCCTTGGCCACATCGTCAACGCGCGCCTGAAGAGCTTCAACGGCGTCGGTATGGTTGCCCTTAGCGAAGCAAGAATTTGTGGACGAGTCTGCATAGGCGCAGGCGACGACCGCGTTGTTGACGATGTCGAATCCCCACCTGTTGACAACGTACTGCAGCGTTTGCTCAAGACAAGCGAGCTTCCCATGTAGCGCTGCGTGCGCAGGATGGGTCGCGGCCAATCCGCCGATGGCTCGCAGTGCCTTCTTGTCTCCGGTGTCGACCAGTGCGGCGTCGAAGTTGGCGGCGGCGGCGAATAGTGCCGCCTCGCCCACGTCGATCGAGGGCACGCCCGACAGCGCCTCAGCAATCTCGAGGTTGTGGCTGATGTGCGGCTTGCAGGTCTGCACGAACGATGTGAGCTGCGTGACTGCCGCCGTCGAGCCGAGCATCGCGGCCGCCCTGGCGGGCTGTGCGAGCTTGAAGCGGTACTTCAGCGTGGACACCGTGTACAGATCGGCCTTCCCCTGCTTCGTCAGATGAGTCGTCAGGCGAGAGAGCAAACCCCACTGCGCGAACTTTACCGCCAGATCGCAGTCAACGAAGACCTTCATCAAGGACGCAGCTCCATGGCCGTCAGACGCTCCAGATGGTCGCGACCGTCTGCCGAAAGTGCTGAGCCGGCGATGTACAGCTTGGCGACGTCATTGATGACCATTGGCGCCGTCTGAGTAGTCTGCAGATACTTGAGCGCCATGTTGGTCAGCCGCCAGTTCTCAGTGAGACGCCCCCATCCCAGAATCACTTGGCCAGGCTCCATCTCAGTGCCCTTCGCAGCCCTCAGGGCGGCGACCGCCAAGGTCAGCTCGGTGTATGACGGACCGACCAGCGACCTGCACAGTGCCAGCAGTGCGCCGCCGCCCAGGGTTGTCATGGCGAACGCATCGGCGGCCACCTCGTCTGCGTCATTCAGGGATTGCTGCTCGTCAACAGGAAGGGTGTCGTCCACCAACACGGCATTCTTCGCCGCGTCGAGGTGCCCGGACATGATGTGTCCCAGTTCGTGCGCGACGAGGTAGGCCAGCTTGGGCGGGTGAAGTTCCTTGCGGACCACCATCGTGACGGGGCGATCATCTACGCGGACGCACATGGCGTCCGGGCGGCGTAGGCCGTCAGGCCATCCGGTGACGTGCACGACGGGCAGGCCGTTTTTCCACATCCACTTGCAAAGCCCAGCGAGCGTGACGGCAGAGTCGCCATCAACCAGCAGTTGGTGGCGAAGTTCCGCCGCTGAGCGCCGGCCAATCAACGGGGTGTCGCATGCACTGGCCAGCAGCTGCGCCAAGCCGTGACCGATGCTTGCCGCCACAGCCAGCTGGGTCGAGCCTCCTGGGTGCACCGTCTTGAACCGCTGAGTCGTCTCGCGGAAGACGGGCTGCGGGGCGTGGGACTGCAGGCTGGCGAGCGACACGTTCAAGCGCCGAGCGAGCAGGATCTGCATTTCCAGCAGTCCGCCCTCGTCCTCTGCCGCTTCGTCATCCCACCATTCAGGCATGAGGCGCCGTACCTGCGCAGGCGTGAGCCCAAGTCCCTTGAAGGACTTGAGCAGGCGAAGCGCAGAGTTGTTAGCGGGCGGCATCTGATTTCTTATGTTGCGCGGCGCGTGCACTGGCGTGCGCCTCGAGGTTCGCCCCGGCGCTGAGAAGTCTAGCAATCGACTGTGCGTGCTCGGGAGTGCCGTCCCACACGGATAGGACCGCCTGGATGAGAGCTTGCTGCGTCCTCACCGCCGAGGCGATCCCGTCCAGCGGTATGTTGGCGAATTTGCATATCTTCCGATGAGTTCCGGAAATACGCACGGGATTGCCCAGTGCACGACTTAACGTGGCCTGAGGGATGCCGGTTCTGCGAGAAAGATCCATCTGGCTCATCGAGTGAGCCTCCATGAAGCTCACAATCTCACGAACAACCCTTGCCGCATTCATGCATAAACAATAGCATATTGCATAGCCTCCTCTACACTGGCGATGCTTTCAAAACAACGCTCGCTTCACCTTGTCGACATGGACTCGATCGCTCACGACCACCAACTGCGCGCGTTGTTGAAGACGCACCTGGGTGCGCGCACGACCCCTGAGGATTTGGTTGTCGATGAGTTCTGCCTGCCGTACGGAGCTGTGCGAGCGGACCTGGCCTTGATCAACGGCCACCTCGAAGGCTTTGAGATCAAGGCAGGCAAGGACACGCTTGATCGGCTCGCTCACCAGGTCGATGCCTATGCCAAGGTGTTCGAGTTTTCCTGGGTGGTCACCACGTCCGCGCATCTCAGCAATGTGCGCGCGCTCGTGCCACGCCGGTGGGGCCTGCTTGTCGCCAGCGTAGATGGCGACGCCGCCAGCCTGCGCCAAGTCCGCAAGGCTCAGCGCAACGGCCTGCTCGATGCAACGCACCTCGTGCGCCTGTTGTGGCGCGAGGAGGTGTTGGGCAAGTTGGACGAAATGGGGCTTAGCAAGGGTCTCAAGTCCAAACCGAAGCTTGCGCTCTATGAGGCGCTCGCGCAGGCCATGCCCGTCACGGCCCTGGCCGACTACGTCCGGGAATGCCTCAAGCGGCGGGCAACTTGGCGAGTTGATCCAGAACCACGTGGATATGGTGGTTCGTCGCGTCGCGTCGCCAGGTAGTCGCGTTGCCCGGCGTTGCGGTTGGGTCAGTCGCCTTCAACTCGTAGTTGTTGTCGCCGGGTGAGAACGATGCGCCCATGAAGACAGGCAACCTCCCGCCCGGTGACTGCTCCTACGACCGTGCCCGCGATTGCGAGGGCGGCCAATGTGCGGTCGAGGCGCTCTCGAAGCAGACCGACATCGCTAACGCACACCATGGCCGATCAAGACACACCCTCGAAGCGCCGCAGGCGCGAACACAGCCCCGAGCTCAAGCGCGAGTTGGTCCGGCAATGCCTGCTGCCCGGTGCTTCGGTCTCCAGCATCGCGATGGCTCACGGCATCAACGCCAACCTGGTATTCAAGTGGCGCCGTGAACATCGCGCTGTCGAGGCTTCTGGCTCAGGACCTGCGCAAGCGTCGGCGCCGCAGCTTTTGCCGATAACGCTCGCCTCGGCCACGCCGAGCGACCCGGTGTCGGCACCTCCCGTGCCCATATCGTGCGCGACCCGCGCCAGCACCGGCAGCATCGAGCTCGACTTTGCCGGCGCCCGGCTGCGACTGCGTGGCGCCGTCGACCAGGAGAGTCTTGTCTCGCTGCTCACCGCGTTGCGCAGCCTCGCATGATCGGCCTGCCATCGGGCACGCGCGTTTGGCTCGTCGCCGGTCACACCGACATGAGGAAGGGCTTCGACGGCCTGGCCGCCGTGGTGCAGACGGCCCTGGCGTCGAATCCGTTCGACGGCTACGTGTTCGTCTTCCGGGGCCGGCGAGGCGACATCATCAAGGTGCTGTGGTTCGACGGCCAAGGACTGATGCTGCTGGCCAAGCGCCTGGAGCGCGGTCGCTTCGTCTGGCCTCAGGCCGTTGACGGCCGTGTTGCACTGAGCGCGGCACAACTGTCGATGCTGCTGGAAGGCATCGACTGGCGCATGCCGACTCGCACGAGCTCACCTCAGTTGGCTGCGTAGGCAGTGTCTTCTCGGGAGTGATCCCAATGCACGCGCGCTGACCCTGTCGCACACTGAGGTCCGTGCCGCAAGACACCGACCCGATCAGCCAACTGCCCGACGACGCGCAGTTGCTCAAGCAGCAATTGCGCGTCAGCGCCAACGAGGTGCAGCGGCTCAAGCTGATGGTCGACAAGCTCAAGCTGCAACTGGCACGACGCGTGCGCGCGCAGTTCGGCGTCTCCAGCGAGCGATTCGATCTGCAGGCCAGCCTCATCGAGCCGGTGGCGTTGGAGCAGTTGCCCGTGCGCAAGCCCAGCACGCCGGCCGCCAATGCCGGCAGCGTCGACCGCAGCTTGCCGGCGCACCTGCCTCGCGAACAGCGCGAGATTCGTCCTGACACCAGCGCTGCGCATCACGACGCTGCCGGCCAGTCCTGCGGCTGCGCCGCTTGCGGTGGCCGGCTGCGCAGCATTGGCGCCGACGTCTCGGAGCACCTGGAGTACGTACCGGCTCGCTTCAAGGTCATCCGCACCGTCAGGCCCAAGCTGGCGTGCACGAAGTGCGAGGCCATCTTCCAGGCCAGCGCGCCAAGTCGGCCGATCGCGCGAGGCCTCGCGGGTCCGGCGCTACTGGCGCACGTGATGGTGTCCAAGTTCTGCGATCACTCGCCGCTGCACCGCCAGAGCCGCGTCTATGCGCGCGAGGGCGTCGACATCGACCCCAGCACGATGGCCGGCTGGGTGGAGCAGGTTCACACCTTGTTCGATCCCTTGCTTGCGGCACTGGGCCGGCATGTCCTGCACGCGGCCAAGGTGCACGCCGACGACACGCCGGTCAAGGTACTGGCGCCAGGCGAAGGCAAGACCCGCACTGGCAGGCTGTGGGTTTACGTGCGCGACGACCGGCCCTCGGGCGACAGCGCGCCGCCGGCGGTCTGGTTCCGCTACTCGGCCGACCGCAAGGGCGAGCACCCGCAGCGCCATCTGCGCGACTTCCGAGGCATCCTGCAGGCCGATGCCTACGGTGGATGGAACGCGCTCTACGACGGTGGCCATGTGGTCGAAGCGGCCTGCTGGGCTCACGCACGACGACCGTGGTGGGACTTGTACGAACAGCACCGCGACGACACTGGACTGGCGGCGCAGGCGCTGTGCCACATCCAAGGGCTGTATGCCGTCGAAGCCGACATCCGAGGTCGCCCACCGGAGGTGCGACGCCAGCAGCGACAAGCGCGAGCCGGCCCCTTGCTGGAAAAGCTCCAGCTCTGGCTGCAGGGTGTGCTGACCCAGGTGTCGACGAAGTCGGAGTTGGCCAAGGCCGCCCGCTACAGCCTGGCGCGCTGGAAGGCGTTGACGCGCTACGTGGACGACGGCCGCATCGAGATCGACAACTCGGCCGCCGAGCGCGCACTGCGCGGGGTGGCGCTCGGGCGCGGCAACTACCTGTTCATGGGTTCGAACGCGGGTGGTGAACGTGCGGCGTCGATGTACAGCTTGATCGAGACCGCCAAGCTCAATGGGCTCGACCCCGAGGCCTATCTGCGCGACGTGCTGCAGTGCATCGCCGACCATCCGGTGAACCGGATCGACGAGCTGCTGCCCTGGAACATCGCCAGCCAGCGCGCCGACGAGGAAGTGCGCGCGGCGGCATGAGTGGGCCGAGCATCGATCCAAGGCTGCTGGATGTCCTTCACCAGGCCAGCAGCCTGGAGCTGTTCCAGCTCAGCACGCTGATCGAGCGCCTGCTGGCCGACCCGCGACGCATCATCGCGGTCCGCAAGGACATGCACCTGGGCCAGACGGTGCGCTTCCTCGACTGGCGCGATGGCAGCCTGCGTGAAGGCAAGGTCGTGGCCCTGCGCGACACCCAGGTCACGCTGCAAGACCTGCGCGAGCGTCGCGAGTGGAAGCTGCCCTATGCGGCCATCGAGCCGCCGGCTCCCAACGCCGCGGCGAGACAGGCCGAAGCCGCGCCAGCACCCGCAGCACCCCGACCCACGCGCAACGACTTCCGCTGCGGCGAGAAGGTCGCCTTCGAGGACAAGTACCTCAACACAGTCGTCGGCACCATCGTGCGCATCAACGAGCGCACCGCCAGCATCGATCCGGGTGACGGCACCAAGTGGCGCGTGGGCTTCGGGTTGCTGCGCCACGTGCTCGACATCTGAGCTACTGCGCTTCGGTCAAGAGGGCCGTCAGGCCGCGCTTACAGAAGTAGTGCCGCGGCGGAAAGATAAGGTTTCATAGATCTTCGAAAGTGGGCCACGGTTTGCAGCGCGCCCATCTTCCCCGACTTGCGGGCGCGGCCACAGTGCCTATTTCTTGGGCACCCTAGTCAAAGCCGACGGGTGACAACGGCTTAGCGTGGGCACCTCGGAGTTATCAACAGCGTTGCCCACGGTTGGCGCGGACATCTCCGCCGAGCTTTAGCCCGTGCGATGACATTCGCTGTAGAGCGGCAACGACAGCCACACCGGCTCGCCCGCGGCCGCGTGGAGGCCCGGCCAATGCGCCGAAGGCCTGCTCGGCTTGCGGCTGCGACGGGAGTTGCCGAACTGCCGATCAAGCCACGTTGTAGCGGCTCACTGGCAGCCGAAGATCACGGGAGACCATGGAGAAAAGCTCGGGCATGCCAGCCGTCAAGCTCCTGCCGTTGACGGCACGGTCGTGAAGCGCGGCCAACAGGAACGAATTGCGCCGAGTGGGTGAGCGTCCAGTCCGACCGTCTTGAAGAGCCGTTAGGCGCGTAGGAGCCTCGTGTCCATCTCAACTTTGGTGGACACATGAACACTACGCTCTCTCAACAGGCCGGCACACGTCGGCGCCGTCGCCGGCACAGCGACGAGTTCAAGGCCGACCTCGTCGCCGCTTGTACGCAGCCCGGCATCTCCATCGCAGCCGTGGCTATGGCCAACGGCGTCAACGCCAATCTCCTGCGTCGCTGGGTGACCGAAGTGGAGATGAAGGCGCCTGCCGACCATGACCGCGCGGAGATCGCCGTTACCGCGAGCAAGCCGCCGACCGCACCAGCGTTCGTCCCCGTGTCGCTGCCTTCGCCCGCCACGCCTACGCCGCCGCCAGACATCCGCATCGAACTGCAGCGCGGCGCGACAGCCGTCACGGTGACGTGGCCTGCGAGTGCGGCCAGCGAGTGCGCGGCCTGGATGCGCGAGCTGCTTCGATGATTCGCATCGACGCCATGTGGCTGTCGGCTGAGCCCATCGACATGCGTGCCGGCACCGAGCGGCTGCTCGCCCGTGTGGTGCAGGTGTTCGGAGTCGCCCAGGCTCACCACGGCTACCTCTTCGCGAATGCGCGTGGCACCCGCATCAAGCTGCTCGTGCACGACGGCTTCGGAGTCTGGTGCGCGGCGCGGCGCCTGAACGCCGGCCGCTTCGTCTGGCCGGTCGCCGCCGGCGCCGTGCCATCCCTGATGCTCACGGCCGCGCAGTTCGACGCCCTGGTGCTGGGCCTGCCGTGGCAGCGCCTGCCCGACCTCAGCAGCATCACGCGCGCCTGAGCCCCACGCACGTCGACCGTGAATCGGTTGACAGTGCATGTGCCGATGGGCCTCATCGGCGAGCTCTGGCACGATGCCACGCATGCTCGGCATGCGTGGTCTTCCTTCCACTGATCCTCAGGGTCTCTCGCCCGAGGTCGCCACGCTGATCGCTCGGTTACAGCAGCAGGTACCTGCGCGACGTGTTGGAGCGGCTGCCGACGCTGCCCAACACGAGGCTCGAAGAGCTGCTGCCGCATCGGTGGCAAGCCCAACGCGCGACCTTGAACACCACATCGTGAACAACCTTGAAGCCTTGATCGAGGACGGAGGCGAGGTGACGCTGGGCCGCGAGGACGACCACCCCTTCGTCGCGATAGCGACTGACGAGGACGTCATCGCCATGCTCGTCCGTCGCGAAGGTGAGACGCTGACAGCGTTACTGCGACGGCTTGATCGTGCCGTGGGGAAATACTTCGAAAGCGGTGAAATCATTGACGAGGTCTACGACCTCTGACCAATGACGTCCGGCGCGTCAAGATGGTCGGACCAGACGCTCACCCGAGTGGTTGGGCTGCGCAGGTCCACGTGCTCCTTCTCCGGAACGATTGGCAGGTTGGCGAGCGGCGCCAATAGTCCCCGCCATCGCAGTGCGTCCTCGTCCTCGCTTCCGCTCCACACGTGCACTGCTGCTCCTGCGAGGGCGTCGGCGAGCTGGATGCCATGCGAGGTCTTGGAGTCCTTGAACTGGAGCGGACCAGACAAGTTGAAGGTCATCGGATGTCGTGCGCCGTCAAAGCCGCCGAAGAGCTGCTTCTCGACGCCCACCATGGCGTTGATGACCCCACCGGCCTGCATGAGGGGCTTCGAACTGTCGCAGATGGCGGTGATGGATTTGTATTTCGTGCCCCATCGCGCAAGCAATCCGTGCAGCGAAGCGCCGGTGATATCCAAGATCCACTTGCCTGTCGTAGTCCCCGCCAGGCTGTCCAGCTCGTCTCTGATATCGGCCGCGCGGTGCTGGGCGAATTCGCGCACCTGCGAAATGATGGGCGAGTTATCCGGATGCTCGGAGTTGGCAAAGAGCGCGCTCAGCTTGTTTTCATCCGGGTTGCGCATCAACGCCTGGAACTCTTCGAAGATCGCTTCCGCACCGGCACCACGAGCGACGAACTCAACGTAGAGGATCGTCGCAATGAACTTGTGAAAGCCAGCGCCGTAGAACAGCGTGTTGATGTCGGAAATGCACGGCTCGAAGATGTACTCGAAGAGCTTGCATGCCAACGCGAACTTCTTGTTGGCGACCGTGTAGAGCATGCGGCCCTCGAACTCCTTCAGGACTTCGTCGATGACCTTGCGCCCCTTCTGGTGCTTCGCCAGCAAGCCGCCCTTGATCTCGCCGTTCTGAATCTTGTGGCGACGGATCAGGCTTTCGACGAAGTCCTTCGCCTCCTCGTCATCGGTGACGACCGAGGCGTAGGCGAAGTAGCCCTGATCGGGATCGAGCAGGTGGTTGCCGGTGAAGCCAGCTTCGTCGAAATAGATGGTCTGCGACATGATGGTGTTCTTCCCTTTGCAGGCGGCCCAAGTTAGCTCACGGCGAGAAACTTGTCGTCGTTCGCACTGGGCTGCCCCTCGAGCGCGAGCAGGATGGCGGCAGCCAGCTTGATCAGATACGGCCGCCGATTGACCGACTCCCCTTCATTGCGTCCATGGGCAGCCTTGCGGATCAGTTGGATCGCGACCGCGCGGCAGTATTCGGTCTCGTCGACTTGTTCGGCTAGTCCATAGCGACGAACCTGGCGGACCGCGTCCCACAGGTGGGTCAAGGGAGCCATTGGCTCCCTCGGGCGCGGCACCGTCTTCAGGTTTTCGATGCTGTACAACTCGTTCATGATGGCGATCCACTCGGCGTCCGGTGCCTTGAACTCCATGCACAGCGACACTTCCAGCGTCGCAGGGTCCGTGGACAGCGCGCCGGGCTGCACCGAGTGGAAGTCTATGAGGATGGCTTCACCGGCCCTCGCGCGAACGTTGGCGCAGTGCAGGTCACCGTGCGTGAAGCCGCGGCGATGGCGGATGGGAGGCAGCGCGTTCAAACGCCTGACAACCTCGACGGCGTCCAGCCGTGAGCCCATCTTCGATGCCATGTCTGAATACTTAGCCAGCATGCCCTTCTTGCGCTCCAGGACATCTTTGGAGATGCATTCCTTGTAGAGCATCTTCTCTGTCACATCGCCATCGCCGTGGTACGGCTGTGCACGCCATCCGCGCAACGCGTCCTGGAACAGCGAGTTGATCGCCGGCTGCGCGTCGCCACGCTTCACGAGTTCCAAAAGGCTCTCGGATCGCTCGACGAAGTCGCCGACGATGATGCCGCGGCTGGCGCCCATCACGCATCGCTGAAGGTGCAAGTTGGGCCGCGCATAAAAGGGGATGAACGAGGTGGTGCACTCCCCGTAGTGATCTCGCTCTTGCTTTACGCGTGCGACCTTGTCGATCTTCACGAACAGAGGGAGGGGGAAAGGGCCGACGCGCGAGTCTCCAAGCTTTGCGTACGCGATGTAGACCTCCGCGGTTCCGTCGAGCATCCGCTCCAAGTGCACATAGGTGCAGTCGTGGAACGCGCGTTGTAGAAGCACGCGGTCCGCAGCGCGGAACTTCGTGACCCCACGCAGTTCCACGCGACTGACCTGCGCCGGGCCTGGGTCGTGTCGGGCGATCGATTCCGCGATGGTGGCTGCATTGCGTTCCACCAGCAACTGCCAGCCGTTCCCGAGCAAAGGGACATGACGCAACTGGTCGACTCTGCGTCGCAGATCGTCGAACGGGACGATGATGCGGACGAGTAGGCCGTGATCCAACGCATCGCGCAGGCCGTGATCGGCCAGAGCCGAGATGTCATCGTCGGTCGGGTTGAAGAACACCGCAGCTCTCGCGGAATTCCACATCCGCAAGCAGGCAGACATATCCACCTGAGTGCAGATGAGCTCGCGCGATGTCAGATCCTCACGTTGCTTCGCCGTCGGCGGGGTGCCCACCCACAGCACTGAAATCCGCTGTGTCATGGATCACCCGAAGCTTGTGGGGGGGCGCGAGAACAGATGCGGCGGTTGCTCGGGGTCCAAATCCAACACCGCACTCGGTTCGATGGGGCGATCAGGTTCGTTCCCGACGCCTTCGATCACCAGTTCAATGTTGGGGTCGAGAGCAAACATAGCCCAAAGCTCGACGACGGAGATTTGCGGTTGATCGAGGATCACCTCTTGACCGTTGACGCTGATGCGATAGCGCGCTTGACCTGCGCCGTTGTCTGAGATCGTCATGGCTGCCGAACAAAGAATTCAGAGGGGTTTCGGCGAACGGCGATGCGTGCCTTGACCAGCGCCTCGCAGGCCCAGAGGACCTCCCAAGGGATTGCGTCCAGGTGCTGCGCGATTTCCTCATAGCCGACAGGCCTGGGCGCCACATCCGTCAGAACCTGCCGCACCCGCTCGATGAGTTCCCGGTCTTGCCAGTCGGCAGAGCTCGAGCCGTCACACCAGAGAAGCTGTCCTCGCCAAAGGATGAAGTGCGCCTTGCAGCCCTCGTCACGCCAAACCGACGGAAACAAGGTCAGCTTGTCGCCATGGCCGAAGAGCCGCCAAGCCTTTCCCGAGCGCCGGTCCAGGTTCACGGAGAGCATCTGGCCGCAGCCGTCCGGACATTTCATGACCAGCGCGCGCGGCACTTCGCGGAAGTCCATCACCACGTCGCCCAGATCTTTGAGCATCGCACGCGACGCTCCTTGGCCCTGAGCCTGCCCCAAGAACCGAATGCGCGTCGCCCGAGTCATGGCTGCTTCCCCGGCAACTGCAGCAAGTCGCCCCAGCCCAGTGGTGCGAACGGACTGCAGAACGGGCAGGACAAGTCACGATCGGCAACCGCGGCATTCATCCGTCCGCGATTGCCCTGGTAGAGGACATATCGCGGCGCTGCGGGTACGCCCGCCACCACGGCCAGCATCATCGTCACGCTGATGGACGCCATCGTGCTGTTCAGACTGATCACTGCAGGCTGAACGCCGTGCGCAGCGCCCAGAACGTACGGATCGCCCGCGCGCTGCTCATCCGTCATGAGTTCGCGCCGCACCTGCTCAGAGTCCAGGTGCTTGGAACACCAGAGGCATGCCTGGCCAGGCGCCAGTAGCTTCGAGTGGCCAGCAAACGTTGCGGCTCCGTTGCTCGCGACGCTGATCGAGACCCCCATGTCGATCACCGGGGTCAGGTACTGGTACGCCGCCTGGTTCAGCACGTGTCGGCTCGCGTGCGAATCGGTGCAGCAGAACACGAGGTCCGATTCGATCACGCGACGTGCGACGCCATCCTGCGTCACGTCCTTCGGCAGCGTCGTCACGCGCGCATCGGGGTTGATCTGCTGGATCATGCGCCGTGCGACTTCCACCTTAGGCTCATCCACATCCCGGCGCGTAGCGCCGACGACGCGGTTCAGGTTGGTGAACTCGATTCGATCGTCATCCACCAGGAGAATTTCGCCGACGCCCAGGTGAGCGCATTGCTGCGCGACCAGCGAACCCGTGCCGCCCAGCCCAACGATTGCAATGCGAAGCTGGCTCAGGCGACGTTGACCGTCCTCACCGAACGCCCGCACCTGGCGATCGAATTGATCCTGCGTCTTGACCGGGCCAGCGTCGTCCGAGTGGATCTGCAGCGTGTCGCCTACCTCGACCACCTTCACCGGCTCTTGCGCACCCAGCAACCGAGCGCGAACCTCGGTCTGGCCGAACAACATGGCAGCGTGGGAAACATGCGGCCCGCGCATCTTCAGGTAGCCGGCCATCTGCTGCTCGGCGTCGTCGTCTACGGACGAGAACTCGGCCACGGCGGCGCCAGGGTGCGTGTGCACGTAGACCAAAGAGAGCTTGCGCTGGCGGGCGGCCTGCTCGATCGGCAGACAAAACGCGCTGCTCATCTCCACGCGGACAAGCGTACGCACCGTGTAGTCGGCATCGGTCGGAACGTGGACTTCGATGACGAGCAGACGCTCGCCGCCCGAGGTCAGCGGCATCGGCGAGCACAGCAAGATTGCCCCGCTTTCCAGTGCGGGGTGCTGCAACTGCTCGCGCAGGCGTTGAAGGCCAGGGGCGGCGAAGGTGATCGTCGTCATTGCTTCTGGTCGAAACGGCGGGTGATCATGCTGATCCAGGTACTCAGATCGTCGCGAGCAGGGTTCCAGCCGCCAGAGACGTGCCAGGAGAACCACAGCCCACCGTGCGGAGTTTCGGGGATCAGATTGATCTCGTTGCTCGCTTGCGGCGGCTGGCCATTGGCCAGGCGGAGGCCGATGCTGGCCCAAAAGCAGTCAGGCTGCGGGCCAGGGTAGCCCACCGGCACCAGGAAGCGCACGGTGGTGGTGGGCGCAGACCAGCCCGGGGGAACGGGGAAGTCAGGGATGGTCACGAGCGCTGCCCCCGACGGCAGCGGCTCGATCGTGGCGCCGGCGAAGCGGCGCTTGACCTTTTCGAACTGCGCAGCAGTAGTGGGGTGCAGCATCAGACGCCCCCGAAGTTGGTCGGCGGGCGGGTGAAGAACGCCTTGAAGGCGTGGCCGGGGGTGTGGTCGGGGCGGAAATCCACCGACTCATCATCACCGATCAGCTTGTCCGCGCCGTTCGGGCCACCACCTTCGAGCAACAGCTCGTGGCCGAGGTCGATGGAGGGGTCTTGGCGCTGACCCAGCTGCTTGATTTCGCGACCCTTCAGGGAGTCCTGGTCGGTCTCGACGTTGTGCGTGTTGACGCTGAATACGGTCTTCATGGTTTTAGGGGGAGGGCAAAGTGAACATGGCGCAAGCTTAAGTTAAAACTTAAGTGACGTGCAAGTGATCGATCTCGTTTTCAGCAGCAAATCGGCAAATCTAGGGTTTTCACCGGGAGGGTCGGCATCGCCGGCGCCGCTGACGCGCCAGCACGACGACAGGCAGTCCAAGCCCCGTTTTGAGCGGCCATAAACGACAAGGGGGCCGCGAGGCCCCCTGATCAATCCGCCGTTTTGGCGTTGTCCGCTTTTATTCGCCGCTTCGGCGCTGTTTCGATGGCCGGTTTCGGCTCCTCGCTCTTGCCTGAGCCATGGCTCTTCGCCAACCCGTGAAAGGACGAGGTCGGCAGCAGCAGCGATCCATGGCGCATGCGCGAGGTCAGCCTCAGGACTTCGTCTCGGACTGCTCCGTAGAGCAGCGAGGTGCCATTCACCAGCACCAAGTCTTCGCGCTTGTGGGTGTCTTCAACCAGTCGCTCGCCGTTCAAGAAACCGACGATCGTGATGTCAAAGCGATAGGGGAACGACGAGCCTTCCTTCGGTTCAGCCTGCAGTCGCAGCTTGATGCCCCAAAGGTAGTTCGGCTGGTCATCGCCCCTTGCCGCCTGACCGAATTCGACGGAAGAATTGAAGTCCGCGTTATTGAAACTGGGATATTTTGCCGTCCCGGCAGGGATATAACCTTCAACCGGCTCTATATGCAGCGAGTCAAGCTCGTAATGCTCAAGCTGCAGCGCGCTGTGATTCATTGTTTACCGAGGGGGATTGATTTGCAGCAGGTGCAGGTTGAAATTTCTTCACAGCGTAGAGGTGAACCACATTCGTATTTCGGGAGCTATCGAGCCACGACACGTCGCTCACTTCCGTCTTCTTGGTCTTGTTCGCCGGCTCTGGAGCATCCATCGGGGGCATCAGAGCTTCCTCGATCTCCCAGAAGCTGAGTGCAGGCGCTTCCTCCGGGCGTCGAAAATGAACATCGAATTCGAACCCCGCTGCATCGCAAATGCCACCAATCGAATCCAAGGTCAGATTGGTGCTGCCGTTTAGGCGGATCGAAAGCGCCGCCTCCGTAATGTCAAGGCGGTGCGCGACATCTTTCCGCTTCATTCCTGCCTTGGCAATGAGAATCGCCAAATCCGAGGCGACTCTTTGTCGACGTTCTTCAGCGCGCGACTTAAGGTCTGACTTCAGTGTCTTGACGCGTTCAAAGAAATTCATGACAAGCTCCTGGATGAGTATTCAATAACCTTGCGCCGCAAGCAGTCGCAAAAAGCTTCCGCTTCGCCGCGACAGCGTGTCAGATCAGCCTTATTTGGGGCGCGCCGCCCCTTGCGACAAGAAGTCACGACCACATCACCGCCGCTCAGCGCGAAGCCGAGCACAGCAACGTTGCCGCGGGAGAGGAGGAATGTGGAGACGGACTTCACGTCCGAACCGAAAGCAACTTGCCACGCATCGAGTTCACGCCAAGCGGCGTCGAACATCGGGGCAAGTTCGAGTCCTGATCTGGCCTTGCGGCACAGATCCTTCATCAGCAGGCAGCAGTCGTTGAAGCATTGGGGGTCAAGTTCGCCGACTTGTCCGAGAAAGCTGCTGGATTCCAGGCCGCCATTGGGCGTGGCGACCAGGACGCGAGTTCTACGGGCGGCACCTACAGCGACCTGGCCTCCGAAGTCGACTTCATCGAGCAGAGACACCCGCACGTGAGTAGCTTAAACTATAAGTTAAGACAAATCAAGCTGGGAACCATATCCCGATACGCTTGACACATTGACTAACATCCATTGTGAGCGCAGTGGAGGGGGCTTCCCGTGCGTAGAACCCCGCCCTTGCTCGTTATGGGCTGGCGCTAGCAACAACCTGCAAGGAAGAAGAATGAAGAAGCTGAAGCAACTCATCGGCGCTCTGTCTGTCTGCGCGCTGGCGATCGCCACGGGAGCTGCGAATGCCGCCCTCGTCCGGTTCAAGATCAGTGGCGACTACACCGCCACTTGGGAACTGGATTCGTCGACGCCTCCTTCCGACTATGGGACTGGTCTGGGCTTCGTTTACTGGAACGTCGCGGGAACCTTCTCCGGCGCGGCGCAGCCCGAGGCGGACGTCACTTTCCACAGCGTGGGCGGCGGTGGCGGCCTCAACATCTACGACTTCAACGCGAGTCAGAGTCTGCTTTCCACCGACGGCCAGCAGCTCTACACAGGTGCCGAGTCGGCGCCTGTTTTCAAGTTGGGTACGTTTGCCTTGACCGAGTTCCAGGGAGCCGGCAGCTACACCCTCACCGTCGCCGAGGTCGCCGCAGTGCCAGAACCCTCGTCGGCAGTCTTGGCGCTGTCTGGGCTGGGATTGCTGTACGCCATTCGCAGGACTCGACGCGCGAACTGAATCGCTTGGTCGTCCGACCAGACCTGGGTCGAGTAGCACATTCGAAATCTCCAAACGGATGAAGGCCCGGTGCTATCGGGTGGCATCGCCGTGTGCGATTTCATCACTGCAGCGCCGCGAGATCACCCTCGGTTGGCATCGACGCCGTGCGCCATCGCTACAGCTGCCACCGAGACGCCTGGCTATTGCGACGCTCGCACTGCCTGTGCCTCGAACTCGGCGCAGTGAACTCGCCGCCAGCGGCCTAGCGCTGCTTGATCCATAGTGCATGCGTTCCCATCAAGTCCTAGGCACGGGCCAGCGGATCAGCACGACTCTCTGGCCGTCTACTCCGAGCCGCTAGCCGGCACCGTGTAGCTATCTGTGTCGCCTTTTGCTCTGAGCGCTACCGCGCGATGCAGTGGAGTCCTCACGTCCAGCAGTGAATAGATTTCGTCGTATTGCGCGGCACGAATGGCCGCGAGTTGGTCTCTGAGCGCAAGGTTTTCTGCCTGCAGTTTGGCTATTACTAAGCGGAGACGCGAGCGAGGCTCGTTCGTGTACTTCAGTGCCAAGTCCTTCTCTTGTCTCCGTTGAACCTCCTTTGCCTCATGGAACGCTTCCGCGATCAGCTTTCTTCCGTCCCAGGACTTTTGCGATAAGACGTTGCGCTGAAAGTTGTGACAGAAGCGAAGCTTGACCTGCTTAATCACGTTGTCCCAAGAGACGCGGATCTTTGCGTCTGGGAACAACTCGATCATCCTTGTAATCCGAAGCGCCAGATCGTGAGTTAATTCCTCTCTGGCGCCAGCCTTCCTCCTGCGCGTATCCATCGAAACGGCTGACAAATCACGCGGCTTGTTCACGATCTCCCCCATCTTTCGGTACGTTGTCGTCTGTGAGTGACTGGCGCTCGTCCAACAGTGAGAGGACTCGCGGAGCGAATTCAGGAAAACTCTCATAGAACTGCTGATCCTGTCGCTCTATATCGCCCCGTTCTCCAAACCGACCATTAATTGAACGCTCCATCCCTGGTGCGGAGTGCTTCGATGGATTGTGGTATTTAACAAGTGCCCCGCTGCGCACATCAGCTGAGTTCAGTCTCTCAACAACTCCACGCGCAATGAACGCTTGTTCCAGTTCGTTCCTGAAATGCAATTCCTTCACTTGGTGTTTGATTTCGTGGAATCGAGCCACGAGTTCATCGGCCATTGACTGTGGGTCCAGAGCTCTGACAAGGGTGAGTAGGTGAGAATCAAGGGACGCGCTGTCATCGGCCACTCCTCGATTGCGGGCCGCGATCAAAGAACTTAGCTGATTGACAATGCTGAGCATTGCCAAATTGAATCGCCCCGGGTTTCGCGGAGGCCCGTTGGTTTAAGTCAGACGGTCGCGGCCTGACCAGCGCGTTGTCGATGGTAGTTGGCCTCGAACTCGGCCGGCGGGATGTAGCCCAGCGGCTCCATCAAGCGGTGGTGGTTGAACCAAGCGACCCATTCCAGCGTCGCCAGTTCCACCGCCTGCTTGGTCTTCCACGGCCCGCGCCGGTGAATCACCTCGGCCTTGTAGAGCCCGTTGATGGTCTCGGCCAGGGCGTTGTCATAACTGTCGCCCTTGGAGCCCACGGACGGCTCGATGCCGGCCTCGGCCAGGCGCTCGCTGTAGCGGATGGACAGGTATTGCGACCCGCGGTCCGAGTGATGGATCAAGCCGTCGTCTTCAGACGGCTTGCGGTCGTATAGGGCCTGCTCCAGCGCGTCGAGCACGAACTCGGTGTGCATCGAACTGCTCTGGCGCCAGCCCACGATGCGCCGGCTGAACACGTCCACCACGAACGCCACGTAGACCCAGCCCTGCCAGGTCGAGACGTAGGTGAAGTCCGAGACCCAGAGCTGGTTGGGTCGCTCGGCACGGAACTGACGGTTGACCCGGTCCAGCGGGCATGGCGCCTTGGGGTCTGGGACGGTGGTGCGCACTGCCTTGCCTCGGCGTACGCCCTGCAGCCCCTGCTGACGCATCAACCGCTCGACGGTGCAGCGCGCCACCGCCACGCCTTCGCGGTTGAGCTGACGCCAGACCTTGTCGGCCCCGTAGACCTGGAAGTTGGCTTGCCACACGCGTTGGACCTGGGGCACCAGGCTGGCATCGCGCTGCGCGCGACGCGAGCACAGCGCCTGGTTGCGCTGGCGAGCAGCATGGCGCCAATACGCCGACGGGGCGATCTGCAGAACGCGACAGATCGACTCGACCCCGAACTGCTGGCGATGCTGGTCGACGGTAAGCAATGGGATGGACGCCCCCACCCGTAGACGGCATCGAAGTGCCACAGTGG
>CAXDTK010000080.1:0-18608 GCA_963992225.1 uncultured Comamonadaceae bacterium
GAGCTAGGAGTCCGTCTCGTGGGCTCGGAGATGTGTATAAGAGACAGGCCGTGGCGTGCGCAACCGCCGCAGCGGGAGGACCGCCGCGAGGAACGTCGTGAAGGGCGCCGGGACGACTGGCGCGATGAGCGCCGGGAAGATCGCCGCGACGACAGGCGCGAGGACCGACGCGACGAGCCGCGCCGTGTCCAGCCCCAGCCGATGCCCCAGCCGATGCCGCAACCCATGCCACAGGCTGAGCCGGCCCGCCCGGTGCCGATGCCGCAGCGTCCGCCCGCGGTGGAGGCGCCGCGCCGCGCCGAGATGCCCATGCGCCAGGAACCGCCGCGCGTGCAGGCACCCGCACCGCAACCTCAGCCGCAGATGCAGGCCCCGTCGCGCGGCGAAGGCCCGCAGCGGGGCCGGCAGGACGGTGTGCCGGTGCGCGGCGACGGCCCGCGCCAGGCCGAGCGCTAGAGCAGCGGCCGCAGCGCCGGCCAGACGTTGTCCAGCATCACCGGGTGCGCCTTGGCCAGCGGGTGGATGCGGTCGGGCTGGAACCAGTCCAGCGCGTCCGCCCGGTCCGCCACGCCCTTGAGCAGGAAGGGCACCAGCGCCGCCTTGGCCTGCCGGGCCACCTCGGCGAACAGGCCCTCGAACTCGCGCCCGTAGGCCGCGCCGTAGTTGGGCGGCACCTGCATGCCCACCACGATGACCCTGGCCCCGGCGGCCTGCGCGGCGCGGGCCATGGCCATCAGGTTGTCGCGCGTGGTGGCCAGCGGCAGGCCGCGCAGCGCATCGTTGCCGCCCAGCTCCAGGATCACGATGGCCGGCTTGTGGGTGCGCAGCGCGGCCGGCAGCCGGCTGCGCCCACCGGCGGTGGTGTCGCCGCTGATGCTGGCGTTGACGACGCGGTGCGGCTTGTTCTGCCCGGCCAGCCGCGCCTGCAGCAACGCCACCCAGCCGGCGCCGGCCTTCAGGCCGTATTCCGCCGACAGGCTGTCGCCCACCACCAGGATGACCGGCGCCGGCGCCGCGGCCGCCCTCGACCCTGACGTCCAGCCGGCCAACAAGCCCACGCTACAGTGCGCCACCATCGCCCGCCGCCGCAGTCCCGACATGCCTGAAGTCCTCGTCCAAGTTGATCAAATCACCAAGCGCGTGCGCGACGCCACCGGGGAGCTGACGATTCTGCATGACATCAGCTTTGCACTGACCGCGCAGGAGTCGGTGGCCATCGTCGGCGCGTCGGGCTCCGGCAAGAGCACGCTGCTGGCCATCCTCGCGGGGCTGGACACGCCCAGCAGCGGCACCGTCAGGCTGCGCGGCCAGGACTTGTTCACCCTCGACGAGGATGCGCGGGCCGCCGTGCGGGCGCGCGAGCTGGGCTTCGTGTTCCAGAGCTTCCAGCTGCTGCCCAACCTGACGGCGCTGGAGAACGTCATGCTGCCGCTGGAACTGCGCGGCGTGCGCGACGCCCGCGAGCAGGCCGCGGCCATGCTGGGCCGCGTGGGCCTGGCCGAGCGCCTGGGCCACTATCCGCGCGTGCTGTCGGGTGGCGAGCAGCAGCGCGTCGCGCTGGCGCGGGCCTTCGTGCAGCGCCCGGCGCTGCTGCTGGCCGACGAGCCCACCGGCAGCCTGGACTTCGCCACGGGTGCGGCCGTGATGGCGCTGATGTTCGAGCTCAACCGCGAGGCCGGCACGACGCTGGTGCTGGTCACGCACGACCGCGAGATCGCCACACGCTGCGACCGCCAGCTGCGCATTGAAGCCGGTCGCCTGGCCGCATAAAGCAAAAGCCCGCCGATCTTTCGATCAACGGGCTTTCAAGGTGCTGCCACCGGCAGCCACCGCCCCTCCAGCAGCCGTCGTGGAACCGGCTTTGCCGGGCCACTGCCTGCTGCCAAGGCCAGGGGCCTTGTCCCCTTGAGGGGGAGGCGCGCAGCGCCTACGGGGGTGGGCTTATTTCGTGAAGGTGTAGTCGGTCTTGGCCTTCTTGATCAGGCCTTCCTGGAACTCGGCCATCTTCTGCTGCTCGATGCGCTGCTTGATCTGGGCCTTGACGTCGTCGAAGGCCGGGAAGGTCGCGGGGCGGGTGTCTTCCAGCTTGATGACGTGATAGCCGAACTGGCTCTTCACCGGCTCCTGCGTCATCTCGCCCTTCTGCAGCGCGGTCATGGCCTTGCTGAACTCGGGCACGAAGTTGTTCGGGTTGGCGAAGTCCAGGTCGCCGCCGTTGGCCGCGGAGCCGGTGTCCTTGGAGTTCTTCTTGGCCAGCTCCTCGAAGCTGGCGCCACCCTTGATCTGGGCGATCAGCGCCTTGGCCTCGTCTTCCTTCTCGACCAGGATGTGGCGGGCGCGGTATTCGCTGCCGGAGTTGGCGGCCTTGAACTTGTCGTACTCGGCCTGCGCCTCGGCATCGCTGACCGGGTTCTTGGCCTTGTAGTCTTCCATCAGGCCGCGGATCAGCAGCATCTGGCGGGCCAGTTCCATCTGGGCGCGGTAGTCGGCGGTCTGCGGGATGCCGCGCTGCTCGGCCGCCTGCATGAAGATCTCGCGGCGCACGACCTCGTCCTTGACCTGGGCTTCCAGCTCGGGCGAGCGCTGCTGCTGGCCGCTCTTGGTGACCTGCTGGATCAAGGCCTCGACGCGTGCCTTGGGCACGGGCTTGCCGTTGACGGTGGCGACGTTCTGCGCGAGAGCGGCAGCCGGCAACATGGCCGAAATCGAGGCCGCGACGATGGCGGCAAGCGCAAACTTCTTCATGGGTGGGGCAGTGGGCTCAGGCTAAAAAAATCGCGCCCGTCAGCGGGGCGCGCGGTGGGGACCGTGACCGACCCCGTTCAGTGCTCTCCAGGGGCCTTGGCGTCGATGGCCAGGGCATGGATGCCGCGCTGCATCAGGTCGGTCAAACAATGATAAACGAGGCGATGCCGGGCCAGCCTTTGCAGCCCGGTAAAGCGCTCGGACACGACAGTCACATGAAAGTGGCCGCCCTCGCGGGCGCCCGCGTGGCCGGCGTGCCGGGCGCTGTCGTCGCGGATGTCCAGCGCCAGCGGGGCCAGCGCCGCGCGCAGCCGCGACTCGATCTCGGCGGCCATCATGGCTGGCTGTCCTCTTCCTGCGCGGGCAGGTGCCGGCTGAGGTACAGGCCCTGGGCCAGCGTGAACAGCAGGATCAGGCCGGTGACGCCGAAGACCTTGAAGTTGGCCCAGGCCGAGGTGGAGAAGTTGTAGGCGACGTAGAGGTTGAGAACGCCCATCGCGCCGAAGAACAGCACCCAGGCGCGGTTGAGCCTGAGCCAGATCGCGTCGGGCAGCGGCAGCTCGGCGCTGAGCATGGACTGGATCAGGTTCCTGCCGAACGCCGCCTGCGCGATCCACAGCGTCAGCGCCATCGCCCAGTACACGCCGGTGGGCTTCCACTTGATGAAGGTCTCGTTGTGGAACCAGACGGTGGCCGCACCCAGCACGACGACCAGCGCCAGGCTGATCCAAAGCATCAGGTCGATCTTCCTGCCGCGCAGCTTCAGGATGGCGGCCTGGGCCAGCGTGGCCAGCATCACGACGACCGTGGCCAGCAGCACCGGCGCCTCCTGCGGGCCGACGATGCCGCCCTGCACGAGGAAGCCGAAATGCTGGGTGGCGAAGGCGGCGGCGGCGTCCGGGTTGCCTTCGGCACCCTTGAAGGCGACGAAGAACAGGATCAGCGGCAGGAAGTCGAGCAGGAGTTTCATGACGGCGACGCCGCACCGGGCGGCGCTGGGACGGCGGGCTGAGGGTTTCAGGCGCCCGGATTGTCTTTCACGAAGTCGATGGCGGCGGAGTTGATGCAGTAACGCTCGCCGCTGGGCTCGGGGCCGTCGGGGAAGACATGGCCCAGGTGGCTGCCGCAGCGGTTGCAGCGCACCTCCACGCGCACCATGCCGTGGCTGCGGTCGACGACGCGCTCGATGACCTCGCCGTTGACTGGCGCCCAGTAGCTGGGCCAGCCGCAGCCGGCGTCGAACTTGGTGCCGGCCTCGAACAGCGGCGTGCCGCAGCCGACGCAGTTGTAGCGGCCGTCCTCGAAGTGGTCCCAGTACTTGCCGGTGAAGGCACGCTCGGTGGCGGCGTGGCGGGCGACCTGGTACTGCAGCGGGTCGAGCTGCTCGCGCCACTCGGCGTCGCTCTTCTGGACGGGGTAGGTCTTGCGGTCGGGATCGGAATCGGGGTCGTGGCTCATGGCGGACGGCGGGCCTCCAGGGTTGGCACGCGGCGGGGCAGCGGCTGGAATGCAGTTTAGTGAGGGGGTGCCGGCCTTCGCCGGCCTGGGTGTTTCCCCGGGGGCGAAGGGTCGCGGTTGTGACGCCGCACCGTTCAAACCGCGGGCTAGACTGGGTCGACAAGACCGCCAGGAGACAAGCATGGCATTGATGGGCCGGATGATGTCGGAACCCCTGCTGATCTCGTCGCTGCTGAAGCACGCCGAGCGGCATTCGGGTGAGTCCGAGATCGTCAGCAAGCGGGTCGAGGGCGACCTGCACCGCAGCAATTGGCGCGACGTGGCGCGCCGTTCGCGCCAGGCCGCGCAGGCGTTCGCCCGCCTGGGCTGCGAGCCGGGCGACCGGGTCGGCACGCTGGCCTGGAACGGCCATCGCCACCTCGAGATCTATTACGGCAGCTCCGGCTCGGCGCTGGTCTGCCACACGATCAACCCGCGCCTGTTCCCGGAGCAGATCGTCTGGATCGCCAACGATGCCGAGGACCGCGTGCTGTGCTTCGACGCGACCTTCCTGCCGCTGGTCGAGAAGATCGCGCCGCTGCTGACGACGGTGCGGCATTTCGTGCTGATGACCTCGCGCGCCCACATGCCGGCCAGCACGACCATCCCCGGCCTGCTGTGCTTCGACGACCTGCTGGCCGCCGAGAGCGGCGACTACGTCTGGCCGCAGTTCGACGAGAACACCGCGTCCAGCATCTGCTACACGTCCGGCACCACCGGCAACCCCAAGGGCGCGGTCTACAGCCACCGCTCGACCGTGCTGCACGCCTATGCCTCGGCGCTGCCCGATGCGATGGACTGCTCGGGCCGCGACGTGATCCTGCCGGTGGTGCCGATGTTCCACGTCAACGCCTGGGGCCTGCCCTACAGCGCGGCCATCGTGGGCTGCAAGCTGGTGCTGCCGGGGCCGCACCTGGACGGCAAGAGCCTGTACGAGCTGTTCGAGGGCGAGCAGGTCAGCTTCAGCGCCGGCGTGCCCACCGTGTGGCTGGGGCTGCTGAACTACGTCAAGGCCAACGGGTTGAAGTTCTCCAGCTTCAAGCGCACCGTCATCGGCGGTTCGGCCTGCCCGCCGGCCATGATGAAGTCGCTGCAGCAGGACTTCGGCATCGAGGTCATCCACGCCTGGGGCATGACGGAGATGTCGCCGCTGGGCACGCTGTCCAAGCTGACGACCCGGCAGCTGAGCCTGCCGGCTGAGGCGCAGCAGCGGCTGCTGGAGAAGCAGGGCCGCGTCATCTACGGCGTGGACATGGCCATCATCGACGACGAGGGCCGCTCGCTGCCCTGGGACGGCCAGAGCGCCGGCAACCTGGTGGTGCGCGGCCACTGGGTCATTGCGCAGTACTTCAACCACGACGGCTCGCCGCTGGTCAGCGTGGACGGCGAGCCGGGCTGGTTCCCGACCGGCGACGTGGCCACCATCGACGCCGACGGCTTCATGCAGATCACCGACCGCAGCAAGGACGTCATCAAGTCCGGTGGCGAGTGGATCAGCTCCATTGACCTGGAGAACGTGGCGATGGCCCACCCCGGCGTGAACGAGGCCGCGGTCATCGCGGCGCGCCACCCCAAGTGGGACGAGCGCCCGCTGCTGATCGTCGTCCGGAAGCCCGACGCGACGGTCACCCGCGAGGAACTGCTGGCCTTCTACGAGGGCCGCATCGCCAAGTGGCAGATCCCCGACGACGTCATCTTCGTACCCGAGATCCCGCACACCGCCACCGGGAAGGTGCAGAAGCTCAAACTTCGCGACCAGTTCCTGAACCACAAGCTCCCGACGGCATGAGTACCGTGCGGGGCCGCCCCCAGCAAGCCCGCTCCTGGCGGGGCAGCGCGGCGTGGTGCCGATGAATCGTCTGGGGTAAGCCCGCAACGGCAGGGTCGCCGGGCTGCATTAAGTTCCGTTCACAGCAGAGCCACTACAACAGGAGACAGGCATGTTCGACTTCACTTCGATCCGCTTCCCCGTGCGCACCCTCACGGCCGCAGCAGCGCTGGCGCTCGCGGCCGGTGCCGCCCACGCGCAGAAGGGCGAGACCGTCAAGCTCGCCTACATCGACGCGCTGTCGGGCCTGATGGGGCCGGTGGGCCAGAACCAGGTCAAGACCTTCCAGTTCCTCGGCGAGAAGTTCAACAAGAGCAACCCGGCCGGCGTGAAGTTCGAGGTGGTGCCTTTCGACAACAAGCTGAGCCCCGCCGAATCGCTGAACCTGCTGAAGGCGGCGGCGGACCAGGGCATCCGCTATGTCATGCAGGGCAACGGCTCCAGCGTGGCGCTGGCGCTCAGCGATGCAGTCAGCAAGCACAACGAGCGCAACCCGGGCAAGGAAATCATCTACCTGAACTACTCGGCGGTGGACCCGGACCTGACCAACAGCAAGTGCAGCTACTGGCACTTCCGCTTCGACGCCGACACGTCCATGAAGATGGAGGCGCTGACCACCTTCATGAAGGACCAGCCTGACGTCAAGAAGGTCTTCCTGCTCAACCAGAACTACGCCCACGGCCACCAGGTCGCCAAGTACGCCAAGGAGATGCTGGGCCGCAAGCGCCCGGACGTGCAGGTGGTCGGCGAGGAC
The DNA here is from genome assembly GCA_963992225.1 of uncultured Comamonadaceae bacterium. Taxonomy (GTDB): domain Bacteria; phylum Pseudomonadota; class Gammaproteobacteria; order Burkholderiales; family Burkholderiaceae_C; genus Pelomonas. The sequence goes on from CAXDTK010000080.1 coordinate 6,825, forward strand.
CTGCACCCGCTGGCCCAGGTGCGTGACTTTGCGCCCTACGTCGCCAAGATCAAGGCCAGCGGTGCCGACACGGTCATCACCGGCAACTGGGGCTCTGACCTGGCGCTGCTGGTCAAGGCCGCCAACGAGGCCGGTTACAACGGCAAGTTCTTCACCTACTACACCGGCGTGACCGGCACGCCCACGGCGCTGGGCACCGGCGGCGCGGGCCGCGTCTACCAGGTGGCCTACAGCCACTACAACATGGGTGGCGAGGCGCAGAAGAGCGCCGACGAGTACAACAAGAAGTTCAACGACGACATGTACACGCTCAGCATCCAGCACATCTACACGATGCTGAGCCAGGCCATGGCCAATGCCAAGTCGACCGACCCGGTCAAGGTGGCCGCGGCGCTGGAGGGCCTGACCGTCAAGAGCTTCAACGGCGACGTGACCATGCGCAAGTCCGACCACCAGCTGCAGCAGCCGCTGTTCATCTCGGTCTGGCAGAAGGCGGACGCCAAGTTCCCCTACAGCCCCGAGAAGACCGGCATGACGCTGGCGCCGGTGAAGCAGTACGACAGCTATGTGTCGTCGACGCCCACCTCCTGCCAGATGAAGCGGCCCGGCTAAGCCGTCTGGCTGCTGCGCGAGCCGATCTCGGGCTCGTGATGCTCGCCGTACGGATGTACGGCTGCGCGTCACGAACCCGACCTCGGCGCGCTCGCGACGCCATCCGGCTCAGCCGGGAGCGTGGTTTCTGAAGGGGCGGTCTTGGATCAACTATTCATCAGTCTTCTGAACGGCCTGTCGTCGGGCCTGCTGCTCTTCATGCTGAGCTCGGGCCTGACGCTGATCTTCAGCATGATGGGCGTGCTGAACTTCGCGCATGCCAGCTTCTACATGGTGGGCGCCTATGTGGCATACACGCTGGTGGGCGTCGTCGGCTTCTGGGCCGCGCTGCTGCTGGCACCGCTGGCCGTGGGGCTGATGGGCGCGGGCTTCGAGCGGCTGGCGCTGCGCCGCGTGCATAGGTTCGGCCATGTGCCCGAGCTGCTGATCACCTTCGGCCTGTCCTACGTGGTGCTGGAGCTGGTGCAGCTGGTGTGGGGCCGCACCGCCGTGCCGTTCACGCCGCCGCCGGAGCTGCAGGGCTCGGCCTTCACCATCATCTCGCACCCGCTGCAGGGCATGTCGTTGGCGCTGGGGAAGGCCCCGGTCGAGAGCTGCGTGGGCGCGGTGTGCTCCAACTTCCCGCTCACCAAGGCCTTCATGATGGTGGTGGCGCTGCTGATGCTGGTGGCCCTGTGGCTGCTGCTGACGCGCACCCGCGTGGGCCTGGTCATCCAGGCCTCGCTGACCCACCCCGAGATGGCCGAGGCGCTGGGCCACAACGTGCCGCGCGTGCTGATGCTGGTGTTCGGCAGCGGTTGCGCGCTGGCCGGGCTGGCGGGGGTCATCGGCGGCATCACCTTCGTCACCGAGCCCAACATGGCCGCCTTCATCGGCGCCATCATCTTCGTGGTGGTGGTGATCGGCGGCATCGGCTCGCTGGCCGGTGCCTTCGTCGGTTCCATCGTGGTGGGCCTGCTGCAGACGCTGCCGCTGACGGTGGACGGCTCGCTGGCCACGCTGCTGACGGGCATGGGCTTCAACGTCACGCCGTCCACCCCGGGCTATCCGGTGCTGCGCCTGGCGCTGAAGGATGTCGCGCAGATCCTGCCCTACCTGCTGATGGTGCTGATCCTGATCTTCCGGCCCAAGGGCCTGCTTGGTACGCGAGAAGACTGATGGCCCAGTCCAAGGAATTCCACTTCAAGCCCTACAACGTCGGGCGCTGGATCATCTGGGGCCTGTTCGCCCTGGTGCTGCTGGTCGCGCCGCGCATCTGGACCAGCGGCCTGGCGCAGACCATGCTCACCCAGATGGGCATCGGCATCATCGCCTGCCTGGCCTACAACATGTTGCTGGGGCAGGGCGGCATGCTGAGCTTCGGTCACGCCGTCTACAGCGGCATGGGCGCCTTCCTGGCCATCCATGCGCTGAACATGGCCGGCGCCGGCACGCTGGGCCTCCCGGTCAGCCTGGTGCCGCTGGTGGGCGGCCTGGCCGGGCTGGTGTGCGCGGCGCTGCTGGGCTATGTCTCCACCAAGAAGGCCGGCACGCCGTTCGCGATGATCACGCTGGGCATCGGCGAGCTGGTGTTCGCGCTGGCGCTGATGCTGCCGGAGTTCTCCGGCGGCGAGGGCGGCATCTCCAGCAACCGTGTCATCGGCAAGCCGGTGATGGGCATCACGTTCGGCCCGCAGATCCAGGTCTACTACCTGGTCGCGATCTACTGCTTCATCTGCACGGCGGCGATGTTCGCGCTGACGCGCACGCCGCTGGGCCGCATGCTCAACGCGGTGCGCGACAACCCCGAGCGCGTCGAGTTCATCGGCTACGACACGCACTGGGTGCGCTTCATGGCCTTTGCCATCTCGGGCTTCTTCGCCGGCATCGCGGGCGGCCTGGGCGCCATCAACACCGAGATCGTCAACGGCGAGGTGCTGCACGCCTCGCGCTCCGGCGCCTACCTGCTGTTCACCTTCCTGGGCGGCGCGACCTTCTTCTTCGGGCCCATCATCGGCGCCGTGTTGATGGTCATCGCGCTGGTGCTGCTGTCCGAGCTGACCAGCGCCTGGCTGCTCTACCTGGGCCTGGTGTTCCTGTTCATGGTGATGTACGCGCCGGGCGGCTTCGCCAGCCTGATCCTGATGAACCTGCGCGTGGCCGCCTTCGGCAAGCTGGGGCGCATCTGGACCTCCTACCTCGCGCTGGGCGGCAGCGCGCTGGCGGCGCTGGTGGGGGCGGCGGCCATGATCGAGATGGTCTACCACCGCCAGCTCAACGAGGCGCTGGGCCCGGAGCTGCGCTTCATGGGCGCCACGCTGAACAGCTCCGGCATCGACGCCTGGTTCGGCGCCGGCTGGCTGATGCTGGTGGGGCTGGGCCTGTTCGAGCTGGCGCGGCGGCATTACGCGCGGCAGTGGGGCGAGATCCAGGAAGACATCGAGAAAGAAATCAAGCGGAGGGAGAGTCTATGACCCCCCCCTACGGCCTGACGGCCGCCCCCTCAAGGGGGCGCCACCAGTGGCCTGACAAAGCCAGTTCCATGGTGGCCGCTGGGTTGTCCGCTCGTCTGACGCCCGCATGTCTTGTTCAAGGGGGCGCTCGGTGAGTTCGACCGCATATGCACTGGAATTGCGAGATGTTCGCAAGAGCTTCGGCAAGAGCGAGATCATCCGCGGCGCCAACCTGGCCGTGCAGGCCGGCGAGCGCGTCGCCATCATCGGGCCCAACGGCGCGGGAAAGAGCACGCTGTTCAACCTCATCAGCGGCCGCTTCGCGCCGACCTCGGGGGAGATCCACCTGCACGGTGCACGCATCGACGGCAGGAAGCCCTACGAGATCAACCGCCAGGGCCTGTCGCGCAGCTTCCAGGTGTCCAACCTGTTCACGCGGCTGTCGGTGTTCGAGAACATCCGCTGCGCCGTGCTGTGGAGCCTGGGCCACCGCTACGCGTTCTGGAAGTTCCTGGCCGACCTGGACGATGCCAACGACCGCGCCGAGCAGATCCTGGAGATGATCAAGCTCGACAAGCGCCGCGACGTGCTGGCCATGAACCTCACCTATGCCGAGGCGCGGGCGCTGGAGATCGGCATCACCATCGCCGGCGGCGCCAGCGTCATCCTGCTGGACGAGCCCACCGCGGGCATGAGCAAGAGCGAGACCAAGCGCTTCATCCAGCTGATCCGCGAGGTCACCGTCGGCAAGACGCTGCTGACCGTGGAGCACGACATGGGCGTGGTGTTCGGCCTGGCCGACAAGATCGCGGTGCTGGTCTACGGCGAGGTCATCGCCTTCGACACGCCGGACGCGGTGCGGGCGAATGCGCGCGTGCAGGAGGCCTACCTTGGGTCCGTCCTGGCGGAACAACAGGCGGCGGCAGCATGAGCAATGGGCGCATCCTCAAGCTGGACAACGTCCACGCCTTCTACGGCAAGAGCCATGTGCTGCACGGCGTGAGCCTGCAGGTCAACCCGGGCGAGATCGTCAGCCTGCTGGGCCGCAACGGCGCCGGGCGCTCCACCATGGTCAAGACCATCATGGGGCAGGTCGATGCCAAGGGCTCGGCGAAATGGGGCGAGGTCGAGCTGATCGGCCGCAAGGCCTACGAGATCGCGCACCTGGGGCTGGGCTATGTGCCCGAGAACCGCGACATCTTCCCCAAGCTGACGGTGCACCAGAACCTGATGCTGGGCGAGAAGTCGGGCCAGAAGAACCCGCGCTGGAGCTTCGACGACATGTACCGCATGTTCCCGCGGCTCAAGGAGCGCCAGCACACCGAGGCCGGCGTGCTGTCCGGCGGCGAGCAGCAGATGCTCACGCTGTGCCGCACGCTGATGGGCGACCCCGACCTGATCATGATCGACGAGCCCACCGAGGGTCTGGCGCCCAAGATCGTCGAGCTGGTGGCCGAATACCTGAAGGCGCTGAAGGAGCGCGGCATCGCGGTGCTGCTGGTCGAGCAGAAGCTGGCCATCGCGCTGGAGATCTCCGAGCGCTGCTACGTGATGGGCCATGGCCGCATCGTGTTCGAGGGCACCCCGGCGGAGCTGCGCGCCAATGCCTACATCCGCAAGGAGTGGCTGGAGGTCTGAGCTGCCGTCAGGCCACGCCGCGCAGGCCCGCCTGCCGTTGCAGCAGGTCCTGCTGCGCCGCGGCCGCCAGTTCGGTGCCCTGGCGGCCGGCCTCCGGAAACACCGCGCAGCCGAGCTTGACCTCCAGGTGCACCAGCCTGCCGGCCAGGCCGTAGTCGCCCTTGAGCGCATGCAGCAGCCGCCGCTCGACCAGCGCGGCCTCGCGCGCGCCGGCCGCCTGCAGCAGCACCGCAAAGCCCTGGCCGGCCACCTGCACCACCGCGTCGGTACTGCGTACCCGGTTGCGCATGCGCTGGCTGGCGGCGGCCAGCAGCTCGGCGCAGGCCTCAGAACCCAGCGCCGCGTCGGTGGGCACGCTGGCCTCTATCCACAGCAGCGCCAGCCGCTCGCCTTCGCGGCGCGCCTGCGTGAACTGGCGTGACAGCTGCAGGCCCAGCGCGGCCAGCGAGGCCACCTGCGGCAGCGGCAGCGTCGCGGCGGCGGCGCCGCGCGCGAGGGGAATCGAGGTGTCGTCAAGCTGGGGGTTCTGGCACATCGGGTCGCTCCGGCGGTTCGGGGTCTCGGGGCCGGCCAGGCCGGGCGCATCTGCAGCAGGGTGAGGTCCGGGCTGCCGGCCCTGGCTGGTGCCAGCCTCCCTGGCCTGCGCAGGCAACCGGCCCTCCTCACTTGAAACGCGCTGCGCGGGCGCGACCCGACATCGCCGAGATAAAAATTTCGCCAAGCCCGCCGCATCACGATGCCCTCCCTGCCGACATGCCCAGCCGCTAGAGTCCGGCCGATGCAAGACATCACGCAATTGCTGCGCGCTGCCCAATCCGGGGACCGTGCCGCCGCCGAGCAGGCGGTGGCGCAGCTGTACGCCGATCTACGCGTGCTGGCGCGGCGGCAGATGCGCCAGGCAGGTCATTTCACGCTGCTGGACACCACGGCGCTGGTGCACGAGGCCTGGCTGCGCCTGCCCGGCGCGGGTGGCGCGGACTTTCCCGACCGCCGGCATTTCCTCGCCTACGCGGCCCGTGCGATGCGCTCGGTCGTCGTGGACCTGGCACGCGCCCGCCAGGCCGAGCGCCGTGGCGGCGGGCTGGCCCATGTGACGCTGGACACCGCCGTGGCGGAGCAGACGCCGGACGGCGATGCCGACGTGCTGCGCGTGCACGAGGCGCTGCAGGAACTGGCCGGGCTGGAGCCGCGGCTGGCCCAGGTCGTCGAGATGCGCTACTTCGCCGGCCTGCTGGAGCAGGACATCGCGCAGGCGCTGGGCGTCACCGAGCGCACCGTGCAGCGCGACTGGCAGAAGGCGCGGCTGTTCCTGTCGCTGAGCCTGTCCGCATGAGCGGCCCCCTGGACGACATCGACCGGCAGAACTGGCTGGCCCTGAGCCCGCTGCTGGACGAACTGCTGGACCTGGAGCCGCCGGCCCGCGCCGAGCGGCTGGCGCGGCTGCGCGCCGATGACGCCGCGACGGCGGCGCAACTGGAGCGGCTCTTGGCGCGCGCCGAGGGGCTGGCGCGCGACGGCTTCCTGAGCCAGCCGGCGCTGGCGCAATGGCCCGGCCTGGCCGCGGCGGCCGCCGAGCCCGCCGCGCCGCCGGACCTGGCCGGCCAGGCCCTGGGCCCCTATGTGCTGGAACGCCCGCTGGGCCAGGGCGGCATGGGCACGGTCTGGCTGGCGCGCCGTGCCGATGGCCGCTTCGACGGCCAGGTGGCCGTGAAGTTCCTGACCGCCGGGCTGCTGGGGCAGGGCGACGCCGGCCGGTTCGCGCGCGAGGGCCAGATCCTTGCGCGCCTGTCCCACCCCCACATCGCGCGGCTGCTGGACGCCGGCGTGCACCAGGACCGGCAGCCCTACCTGGTGCTGGAGTACGTGGACGGCCAGCCCATCGACATCTACTGCCGGCAGCTGCGCCTGGGTGTCGAAGCCCGCGTGCGGCTGTTCCTGGACGTGCTGGCCGCCGTGGCCCATGCGCACGCGCGGCTGATCCTGCACCGCGACCTCAAGCCCAGCAACATCCTCGTCACCCGCGACGGCGACGTGAAGCTGCTGGACTTCGGCATCGCCAAGCTGCTGGACGACGCCAGCCAGGCGCTGGAGGGTGCCGCGGCCACGGAGCTGACCCGGCGCGCGGGCAGCGCCTACACGCCGCATTTCGCCGCGCCCGAGCAGGTGCAGCAGACCGACGTGACCACCGCCACCGACGTCTATGCGCTGGGCGTGCTGCTGTACCTGCTGCTGGGCGGCAGCCACCCCACGGCCGACGACACGCAGACCCAGCTGGACCGCCTCAAGGCCGTCGTGGAGCTGGTGCCCCGGCGGCTGTCCGACGTGGCCGGCAGCCAGCCCGACGAGGCCATCGCCCGCGAGGCGCGGCGGCTGCGCGGCGACCTGGACACCATCGTCGCCAAGGCGCTGAAGAAGGCCCCGGCCGAGCGCTATGCCAATGCGCAGGCGCTGGCCGACGACCTGCAGCGCTGGCTGGCCCACGAGCCCATCGGCGCGCGCCCGGACAGCCGGCTGTACGTGCTGGGGCGCTTCGCGCGGCGGCACCGCTGGCCGGTCGCCGCGGGCTCGCTCGCCGTGCTGGCGCTGCTGGGCCTGACCGCCGTCAGCGCGCTGCAGGCGCGGCGCGCGCAGGCCGCCGAGCAGCAGGCCCAGGCACGCCGCCACCAGGCCGAGGACCTGCTCAGCTACATGCTGGGCGAGTTCGCCGACAAGCTGCGCCCCATCGGCCGGCTGGAGCTGCTGGACAGCGTGGGCAGCAAGGCGCTCGCCCACCTGTCGGCCGAGCTCCCGGCCAGCGCCCAGGAGCGGCTCAACCGCGCCAAGGCGCTGACCGTGGTCGGCGAGGTGCGGGTGACGCGGCGCGACCTCGACGCCGCGCTGCCGCCGCTGCAGTCGGCCCGCGTGCTGCTGCAGGGCGACCCCGCCACGCCCGACGGTGTGGCCGAGTGGCACAAGGCCCAGGGGGCGGCCGAGTTCTGGCTGGGCCAGGCGCGCTACCTGCAGCGCGACTTTCCTGCCGCCATCGAGGCCTGGCAGGCCTATCGCGCCGCCGCGCAGCGCTGGCTGCAGGCCCGCCCTGCCGACGCCGAGGCGCGCATCGAGCTGTCTTACGCCTACACCAACCTCGGCAGCGCCGCGCTGGAGGACGGCCGGCTGCGCGAGGCCGAACAGGCCTTCGACCAGTCCATCGCGCTCAAGCGCGCCGCGCTGCGCGAGATGAGCACCGAACGCCGCCCGGCCGCGGTCGCCGAGCTTGCCAACAGCCTGAGCTGGGCCGGCACCGTGCGGGCCTGGCAGGGCGAGTTCCAGGCCGCGCTGCTGCTGTTCCGGGAGGCGGTGACGGAGATCGAGGCGGTGCGTCGCGCCAGGCCCGCGGAGGGCGCCTGGGCCTTTCGCGAGGGCACGCTGCGTCGTTGGGGCGGCGGGGTGCTGCTGGCGATGGGCGACGCGGCCCGGGCCCGCACGGAGCTCGGCCAGGCCGTGCAGCTGCTGAGGTCGGCCGTGGCGCTGGACGCCAGCAACCAGGCCTGGCGCGGCGACCTGCTCGCAGCGGAGCTGCTGGCCCTGGAGGCCGAGCAGGCAGCCGCGCCGCCGCAGCGCCGCGCGCTGCTCGATGCGCTGCGGCAGGGCCTGGCACGCGTCGAGGAGGCCGGCGGCGCCGCGATGCGGGTGCGACGCCTGCCCGAGCGTGCGCGCTGGGCGCGCCTGTATGCCGACCTGCCCGATGCCGCGCCCGCCGCCCGCCGCGAGGTGCTGATGGACGCGCGCCAGCAGCTGCTGGGCGGGTTGAAGAGCCGGCCGACCGACCTGCGCCTGGCGCATGCGCTGGCCCAGCTGGACCAGGCGCTGCTGGCCCGCAGCGGCGACGACGCCGCGGCCCTGGCGGCGACCTGCGAGCTGCTGCGGCCCGAGCGGGACAGCTGGCAGCCGCTGGTGCAGGTCGATTTCGAGATCACCGAGGCATGGCTGGCCCTCCAGACCTGCCTTGGCCAGCCCCCGACCGAGGCCGCGCTGCAGGCGCGTGCCTGGTTGTCCACCCGCCGCCAGCGCGGCGCCTTCGCCTCCACGCAACCCCCTGAACGGACCCCTCCCCGATGAGCCCTTCCAACACCTACTTCATCAAGGCCAGCGTCGACCCCAGCGGCCTGTTCGCGGTCTGCAGCTACTTCTATGACAAGGCCGGGCAGCAACCCGTGCCGGCGGGGCCGCTGTCGATCGCGCAGGAGGCGGGGGGCTGCCAATTCGGGCAGGCCCAGGGCTCGGACCTGGTGCTGCTGGGGGCGTCCTTCAAGACGCTGGGCGGGCATCCCACCATGTCGGACAGCAACTTCTGCCCGGCCGACGCGGCCGGCATGCTGACCATCAGCATGCCGACCGCCAAGGTGGTGACCAAGGGCGTGGTGCTGCTGTTCTCCAACCCCGGCCTGGTGAACTCGCTGTACGCGAGCAGCGACCCGGAAGTGATCAACGACAACTGAGCCCGCGCCGCAGCGGGGCGGCGGCTCAGCCCAGCCCGAGCCCCGTCACGCGCTGGTAGCGCTTGCGCAGGAAGTCCGCCGCCAGGCTCGCATCGCCGCCCACGCGCTCGCCGATGTAGAGCTCCTGGCGGCGCTCGCCGATCTGCGCGCGCAGCCGCGCGGCCATGATGTCCAGCGGCTTCATGCCGCCGGCTTCGGCGCGCTCGATGGCGATGCGCAGCTGGTGCATCTGCAGGCTGTGCAGCACCGCCGTCTGTGCCTGCACGATGCGGATGCGGCCCTGTACCAGGTGCTCGCACAGGCCCAGCCAGGCGCGCACCGCGTCGGCCGGGCCGCCGATGACGCGCTCGGGCAGCTCGCCGGCGGCCAGCAGCAGGCTTTCCAGCCGGGCCCGTTCGCCGCTGGCGTAGGCCTCGTTGACGATCATCATGCGCTGCTCGCACACCGCCCGCTCGGGGCCGGACGGCGCCAGGTCGGGGTGGAAGCGCATCGCGGCGCGGCGGTACAGCGTCTTGAGGCTGGGCGGCGGCAGGTCGGTCAGCGGCCCGGTCGGCTCGGGCGGCAGCGGCACCGCCTCGGGCAGGGCCGGCACGTCGGGCCAGGCCTTGGCGCGCGGCGTGGCCGGCATGGGGGCGTCGACACCCTGGCGCTGCAGCGCCTGCGACAGCAGCGCGGTGGCCTGGTGCAGCTGCGCCTCCAGCTCGTCGAGCTCGCGCATCAGCGGGCCCAGCGCTTCCAGGTAGCGCACGCGAAAGCCCAGCAGCTTGGCGCGGGCGCCGTCGTGGTCGGCCTCCAGCACGGCGAGGTAGCGCTGCAGATCCTGCAGCTGCTCGCGCCGCCGCGTCAGTTCATGTCGGGTGATCGCCGTGCTCGCCATGGGCGCGATTCTGCCGTGCGCCAGACGTGGAAACGGCCCGTGAACGGCGAATTCACGGGCCGTGGGACCCTGGGTTTACCAGGGCCGGGCGGCGTTCACTGCGGCGCGGCGGATGCCGGCAGCTCGGCCATGCTGGCGGCCGGGGCCACGGCCGGTGCGGCCAGGGGCGCGGGCGCCGCCTGCGGCGCCTGGCTGCCCACCGGCAGCGGCAGCAGCGGCACGATCAGCAGCGCGACGATGTTGATGATCTTGATCAGCGGGTTCACGGCCGGGCCGGCGGTGTCCTTGTAGGGGTCGCCCACGGTGTCGCCGGTGACGGCGGCCTTGTGCGCGTCGCCGCCCTTCTTGTGCAGTACGCCCGCCGCGTCGGTGAAGCCTTCCTCGATCAGCTTCTTGGCGTTGTCCCAGGCGCCGCCGCCGGTGCACATCGAGATGCCCACGAACAGGCCGGTGACGATGGTGCCCATCAGCAGGCCGCCCAGCGCCGCCGGGCCCAGCACCAGGCCCACGATGATGGGCGCGGCCACCGGCAGCAGCGACGGCACGATCATTTCCTTGATCGCGGCGGTGGTCAGCATGTCGACCGCGGCGCTGTAGTCGGGCTTGCGCTGGCCGGCCATGATGGCGCCGTCGGCGAACTGCTTGCGCACCTCCACGACGACGGCCCCGGCCGCGCGCCCCACTGCCTCCATCGCCATGGCGCCGAACAGGTAGGGGATCAGGCCGCCGATGAACAGGCCCAGGATGACCTTGGGGTCGGACAGGTCGAAGCTGACATGGGCGCCGCGCGCCTCCAGCGCATGGGTGTAGTCGGCGAACAGCACCAGCGCGGCCAGGCCGGCCGAGCCGATCGCATAGCCCTTGGTGACGGCCTTGGTGGTGTTGCCCACGGCGTCCAGCGGGTCGGTGACGTCGCGCACGCTGGCCGGCAGTTCGGCCATCTCGGCAATGCCGCCGGCGTTGTCGGTGATGGGGCCGTAGGCGTCCAGCGCCACGATGATGCCGGCCATGCTGAGCATGGAGGTGGCGGCGATCGCGATGCCGTACAGGCCGGCCAGCGCGTAGGCCGACCAGATGGCCGCGCAGACGAACAGCACCGGCCAGGCGGTGGACTTCATCGACACGCCCAGGCCCGCGATGACGTTGGTGCCATGGCCGGTGGTGGAGGCCTGCGCCACATGCTGCACCGGGTGGTACTGCGTGCCGGTGTAGTACTCGGTGACCCAGACCATGGCGGCCGTCAGCACCAGGCCCACCACGCAGGCGCCGAACAGCGCCATCGCGTCGGTGGTGGCGCCGCCGGCCAGCTCGATGGTGCCGGGGAACATCGCGCGGGTGACGAAGAAGAAGGCGATCAGGCTCAGCACGCCGGCCACGATCAGGCCCTTGTACAGCGCCGGCATCACGTTCTTCATGCCGGGGCTGGCCTTGACGAAGTAGCAGCCGATGATGGACGCGATGATGGACACACCGCCCAGCGCCAGCGGGTAGACGACACCGGCCAGACTGCTGGCGCCGGTCACCATCAGCGCGCCCAGCGCCATCGCGGCGATCAGCGTGACGGCGTAGGTCTCGAACAGGTCGGCCGCCATGCCGGCGCAGTCGCCCACGTTGTCGCCCACGTTGTCGGCGATGACGGCCGGGTTGCGCGGGTCGTCCTCGGGGATGCCGGCCTCGACCTTGCCCACCAGGTCGGCGCCCACGTCGGCGCCCTTGGTGAAGATGCCGCCGCCCAGGCGGGCGAAGA